>NZ_BAAAYL010000001.1:2469784-2778507 GCF_039536205.1 Streptomyces sannanensis
CAGTACGGTCCCGAGGACCGCAGGGGGGATTCATGAGCGACATCACCACGGCCGGCTGCCAGCGTCCCGGATGCGCGGGCTCGTACGAGGACATGGGCGGCGGTGAGCTGTACTGCGACACCTGCGGTCTGGCCCCGGTGGTCTCGCGATTGGGGTCTCCCCTGCTCGAGCGCAGCCGAGAGCTCGGGGAAGGCCTGGCCGGCTCGCCGTCCACCGGCGTGGCGGCCGGCAGCGCGGGGTCGTCGTCCCAGTCGTCCGCGCGCTCCGCCCGCTCCTCCTCCCGTTCGCAGAGCTCCCGGCGTTCGGTCTCCGGTCGCCTGTCCCGTTCGGTGTCGGGCACGTCCACGGCCCGCTCGGTCTCGGTGCGCAGCTCCGGATCCTCCTCGGCCGCGTCCGCGCGCAACCGGCTCGGCGCCGGTCTGGTCTCCGTACCGGAGGTGCCGCGCCCCGATCCGCGCGCCGAGGTGATGGAGAACCCCGAGGTCCCCGAGCGCAAGCGGTTCTGCTCGCGCTCCGACTGCGGTGCCCCGGTGGGCCGGGCGCGCGGCGACCGTCCGGGCCGCACGGAAGGTTTCTGCACCAAGTGCGGTCATCCGTACTCCTTCGTGCCCAAGCTGCGCGCCGGTGACATCGTGCACGGGCAGTACGAGGTCATGGGCTGTCTGGCGCACGGGGGCCTCGGCTGGATCTATCTCGCGGTGGATCGCGCGGTCTCCGACCGCTGGGTGGTGCTCAAGGGCCTGCTGGACACGGGCGACCAGGACGCCATGGCCGCGGCGATCTCCGAGCGGCGCTTCCTCGCCGAGATCGAGCACTCCAACATCGTCCGCATCTACAACTTCGTCGAGCACCTCGACCAGCGGACGGGCTCCCTGGACGGGTACATCGTCATGGAGTACGTCGGCGGCAAGTCGCTCAAGGAGATCGCCAACGAGCGGCGCGGCCCGGACGGACGGCGTGACCCACTGCCGGTCGAGCAGGCCTGTGCGTACGGGATCGAGGCCCTGGAGGCACTCGGGCATCTGCACAACAGGAAACTGCTGTACTGCGACTTCAAGGTCGACAACGCCATCCAGACCGAGGACCAGCTCAAGCTCATCGACATGGGCGCGGTCCGCAGGATGGACGACGACGAGTCCGCGATCTACGGAACAGTGGGCTACCAGGCCCCCGAGGTCGCCGAGGTCGGCCCGTCCGTCGCCTCCGACCTGTACACGGTCGCGCGCACGCTGGCCGTGCTGACCTTCGACTTCCAGGGCTACACGAACGTCTACGCGGACAGCCTGCCCGAGCCGGACGACATCGAGGTCTTCCGGACGTACGAGTCGTTCTACCGCCTGCTGGTACGGGCCACCGACCCCGACCCGGCCCGGCGGTTCGCCTCGGCGTCCGAGATGGCGGAGCAGCTGACGGGTGTGCTGCGCGAGGTCGTCTCGCTGCAGACCGGACGTCCGCGCCCCGCGCTGTCCACCCTGTTCGGCCCGGAGGTCCGGGTCACGGACACCGAACTGTTCGCCGAACTGACGGGCGACGCCTCGAGGCTGGGCGCGCGTGCGGACCGGCCACGGCGCGCGGCCAGGAGCGAGCAGCCGGGCCCGCGCCGGGTGGGCGCCGCCACGGCTGCCGGGCTCGCGTTCAAGCCGACGCAGACCGCGGCCGTCCCCGCGCCGCGGAGCGCCGGCGTTCCCGGGCACCCGGGACCGTACCTCGCCGCGCTCGACGGCCCCGCCACCTCGCTCGCGCTGCCGGTGCCGCGGGTCGACCCGGGGGATCCCAACGCCGTGTTCCTCGCGGGGCTCATGACCTCCGCACCGGCCGAGCTGATCACCGCGCTCCAGGCCGCCCCGGCCCGCTCCGCCGAGCGGCAGCTGCGAGAGCTGCGGGCCCGGCTGGAGACGGGCGACACACAGGCGGCCGGGCGGACGCTGGCGGAGCTGGAGGCGGAACGCCCGGACGACTGGCGGGTGGTCTGGTACCGCGGTGTCACCTCCCTCGTCACCGGCGATCACGAGCACGCCGCGCTGTCCTTCGACGCGGTCTACGACGCCTTCCCCGGCGAGCCGGCCCCCAAGCTGGCCCTGGGCGTCTGCGCCGAGGTGCTCGGCCAGCTGGACAACGCCGCCGAGTACTACCGGCTCGTGTGGAGCACCGACCCGAGCTATGTCAGCGCCGCGTTCGACCTGGCCCGGGTCCAGCTCGCGGCGGGCGACCGGGCCGGCGCCGTGCGCACCCTGGAGTCGGTGCCGGAGGCGTCGATCCACTACACGGCGGCACGGGTGGCCGCCGTACGGGCCAGGCTGCGCCACCGCGACCCGCACGAGCCGCTGCTGGGCGATCTGCGGGCAGCCGCGGAACAGGTGGAGGCCCTGAAGGGCTTCGGCCTGGACGCGGTGCGCCGCGAGCAGCTGTCCACCGAAGTACTGGGCACGGCGCTGGACTGGGTGCTGTCCGGGAACGTGCCCGGCGGAGCCGGCCCGCGACTGCTCGGCTGTGAACTCGAAGAGCGTGGCCTGCGGTTCGGCCTGGAACGCTCGTACCGCGTACTCGCCCGGCTCGCGCAGCGCGGCGAGGAGCGGATCGACCTGGTGGAACGGGCCAACCGGTTCCGCCCCCGGACATGGGTGTGATCGATGACGCAGATGCCTCAGCTGTCCGCATGCCCCAGCTGCGAGGAGCCCCTGGAGTCGGGTGACTTGTTCTGCGGTGCGTGCGGATACGACCTGTCGGCCGTACCGCCGCCGAACCCGGGGGACGACTCCACGGTCCTCCTGACGGCCGCGAGCACGGAACAGGCCCGTCCGGCGGCCGCGCCCGCGCCACCGGGCACCGCCCGGCCCGTACGGTCCGACGGCGTGCCGGAGCCCCCGGCCCCGGACGGCGACTACGCACTGCCCCTCCCCGACCCGCGCGCCGCGGCCCCGGCCGCCGCCGCGGGGCCCGCGGCGGCGACTCGCACCATGTGCGTGGCCTGTCGGGCCGGCGGGGTCGACGAGGACGGCTACTGCGAGAACTGCGGGCACGCCCAGCCGCGCGAGCGCGACCACATGGAACGGGAGCTGGACACGGTCGCGGCCGTCAGCGACCGCGGGCTGCGCCACCACCGCAACGAGGACTCCTTCGCGGTCGGTGCCACGGCCCTGCCCGACGGTTCGCCCGCCGTCGTCGCGATCGTCTGCGACGGGGTGTCCTCGGCGTCCCGACCGGACGAGGCGTCGGCCGCCGCCTCCCAGGCCGCGGGCGAGGTGCTGATGCGGTCACTGCCGCGCGGTACGCACCCGCAGACGGCGATGCACGAGGCGATCGTCGCCGCCGCGGGGGCGGTCACGTCCCTTGCCGGGGGTCCGGGCCGGGATCACGGGGCCATGGAGCACGACCCGCACCGGCATGAGAACGCGCCTGCCTGCACTCTGGTCGGCGCGGTGGTCGCGGGCGGGCTGCTGGTGGTCGGCTGGGTCGGCGACAGCCGGGCGTACTGGGTGCCCGACGACCGCAGCACGCCCGCCGCACGGCTCACCGAGGACGACTCGTGGGCGGCACAGATGGTGGCGACGGGCCTGATGACCGAGGCCGACGCGTACGCCGACGAACGTGCCCATGCGATCACCGGCTGGCTCGGTGCCGACGCCTATGAACTCGATCCGCACACGGCCTCGTTCAAACCGGACCGCCCGGGTGTGGTGGTCGTGTGCACGGACGGCCTGTGGAACTACGCCGAGGCGGCCGAGGAGATGGCCCGCGTACTCCCGAATGACGCCGCCGACCGTCCGCTGCACAGCGCACGGGTCCTGGTCGGACACGCCCTGGACGGCGGGGGGCACGACAACGTAACAGTCGCCGTCGTGCCGTTCGCGCTGCCGCAGCCGGGGGCAGGATCCGCCTGAAACAGGCCCTTGTCCGCTTCTCATATCGTTTCAGCTTCAGGGAGCCGATCAGATGGCCAACTTCGCCAAGTCCCGTGCGCCGCAGTTCTCCCTGGAGGTGTACCAGAACGCATACCTCCCGGAGGGCGGCCGCGAGGTGAACGCGATCGTCACGGTCACGTCGACCGGGGGCGGCACCAGCGGCGGTCGCATCGCGATGCCGGAGTCCACCGCGGCAGTGGTGATCATGGTGGACTGTTCGGGTTCGATGGACTACCCGGCGACCAAGATGCGCAACGCCCGTGACGCGACGGCGGCCGCCATCGACACCCTGCGCGACGGCACCAGGTTCGCGGTGGTGGGCGGCACGCATGTGGCCAAGGAGGTCTACCCGGGCAACGGCAGCCTCGCCGTCGCCGACGCCGCCACGCGGGCCCAGGCCAAGGACGCCCTGCGCACGCTCGGCGCCGGCGGCGGAACCGCCATCGGCACCTGGCTGCGGCTCGCCGACCGGCTGCTCGGCGCCACCGACGCCTCCATACGCCACGGCATTCTGCTCACCGACGGCCGCAACGAGCACGAATCCCCGGAGGACCTGCGCGCCACCCTCGACGCCTGCGCGGGACGCTTCACCTGTGACGCCCGCGGGGTCGGCACCGACTGGGAGGTCAAGGAGGTGACCGGGGTCGCCTCCGCCCTGCTCGGCACCGCCGACATCGTCGCGGATCCCGCCGGTCTGGCCGCGGACTTCACGGCCATGATGGAGAACGCCATGGGGAAGGAGGTCGCGGACGTCGCGCTGCGGCTGTGGACCCCCATGGGCGCCGAGATCACGTTCGTCAAGCAAGTGGCCCCGACCGTCGAGGAACTGACCGGCCGCCGTACGGAGGCGGGCCCGAGAGCCGGCGACTATCCGACCGGCTCGTGGGGCGACGAGTCCCGCGACTACCACATATGCGTGCAGGTCCCCGCGGCCGGCATCGGCCGGGAAATGCTCGCCGCGCGCGTCTCGCTGGTACTCCCCGCACCGGACGGCGGCGCACCGCACACCCTCTCGCAGGGGCTGGTACGTGCCATGTGGACGGATGACATGGCCGCGTCCACCTCGATCAACCCGCAGGTCGCGCACTACACGGGCCAGGCCGAACTGGCGCAGGTCATCCAACAGGGTCTCGATGCCCGCAAATCGGGAGACTTCGACGGCGCGACCGCCAAACTCGGCCGTGCCGTGCAGCTGGCGGCGGCGTCCGGCAACGAGGACACCGCCAAGCTGCTTGCAAAGGTGGTGGACGTCGTCGACGTGGCGACAGGTACTGTGCGATTGAAGGCGAAAGTCGCGGAAGCCGACGAGATGACTCTCGAAACCCGGTCGACCAAGACGGTTCGCGTGAAGAAGTAGCGACACGGCAAGCGACAGAAGCGGTAACGACGCACGGCCCCAGGGCCGGAAGAGGAGAGGGGGAAGCACCGACATGCCGACCTGCCCGAACGGACACCAGTCGGGTTCCGACGACTGGTGCGAGGTCTGCGGCCATCGCATGACCGGTGCGGTGCCTCCGCCGCCCCCGCCGCCTCCCGTATTCGGCGGCGGACCCGCCGGTCCCCCCGGGCCGCCCGGGCCTCCCCCCGCGCCGGGCCGGGGTTTCGGGAACGACCCCGAGGCCACCTTCCAGGCGGAGCTGTGCCCGCAGTGCCGTACCCCGCGCGAGGCCCGTGCGCCGTTCTGCGAGGAGTGCCGGTACAACTTCCTGACGAACACGGCGACCTCGTACACTCCGCTGGCGCCGCGCCCGCAGCCCGGCCGCCCCGGCGGCCCCGGCCCCGGGACGGGCGCGACCCCGCCGCCCGGCTTCCCGTCGCCCCAGCGGCCTCCGCAGATGGACCCGTTCGAATACCGGGGCTCCCGGCCCTCGCAGATGAACCGCCCGGCCGAGCCGCTCACATCCGACCCCTCGGCACCGTCGCCGCGTTCCGTGCCGTCCGCGCCGTCGGCACCGTCCGCGCCCTCGATGCCGTCCTCGCCCTCCGCACCACAGGGGCCGCCGCCCCCGCCCGCCTTCCAGCAGCCCGGCCCTGCGGCACCGCCCGCCTTCCAGCAGCCCGGCCCTGCGGCACCGCCCGCCTTCCAGCAGCCCGGTCCCGCGGCACCGCCCGCCTTCCAGCAGCCCGGTCCCGCGGCACCGCCCGCCTTCCAGCAGCAACCGCCGCAGACGGACGACGACTGGATGCTGTCCCCGCCGCAGCCCCAGGCGCCCCTGGGCTGGAGCGTGACGATCGGGCCGGACCGTGAGTACTTCATGGCGATGATGCAGCGCAGCGGCCCCGACGCCGCCGGCCTGAACCTGCCCGCGTACTCCCCGGAGCAGCGGCGCCCGCTCACCGGCAACCAGGTCACCATCGGCCGCCGTCGGCACAGCACGGGCGAGTCCCCCGACATCGACCTGTCCGTGCCGCCGGAGGACCCGGGGGTCTCGCACAAGCACGCCATGCTGGTGCAGCAGCCGGACGGCTTCTGGGCCGTGGTCGACCAGAACTCGACCAACGGCACCACCGTCAACAGTGGCGAGGACCCGATCCAGCCCTTCGTCCCGGTGCCGCTCCAGGACGGCGACCGCGTGCATGTCGGCGCCTGGACGACCATCACCATCCGCCGGGGCTGACCGGCACCACGACGCGATCCGCAGGGCCTTTCGTCCGGCCCCTGCGGATCGCGTCGTGCGCAGGCGGACCGGACCGCCTGGTGGGACGATGAGGGGGATTGTTCCCGGCCGGTAGTTGGCGGAGGAGCAGAGATGGAGATCAAGCCACAGGCGGCCGTCATCCCCAAGGAGACCGACCAGCTCGAGCAGGGGAAGTACGGCCCCATTTTTCCGAAGACGCCGGCGTGTTACGGGTTCACCATCGTCGCGAAGGTCAAGCCCGGCCGGGCCGACGCGATACGGCAGTACGGCTACCGCCTGGCCGAGGCGCTGGAGAGCGATCCGTACCTTCTCGCGCCGCTGAAGTTGCACTACCTGCGCTGGGTGCTCTTCGAGGACGATACGCGTTTCATGTATCAGGGGATCTTCGACACCGACTTCGACAAGTACACGGAGGACGCCGTCGCGCTTTTCAGCAAGGCGGGAGTGAGCACGGCTTTCGAGAACCTCGAAGGGTTCCCCGAGGACTGGAAGACCAACCCTGAGGGGTTCGTCAGGTTCGTGCGTGAACACCACTGCCCGAGCTTCATCGAGTACGGGGAGTATCCGTACGTCACCGCCGACGAGATCAAGAAGGCTCTGCGGATCAAGAGCGCCCTGTCGGAGATGCTCGACCAACTGCAGTGAGAGCGGGCTGCCGCACACACGTCCCACTGCGGATCGGAGACGAGATGAGCGAGGTCAGGACCGCACGCACTTACAACCAGAACCACACCCCGCGCGCATACACCCCTGGTCGGCGACGGGTGAGCGTCTACGTCTCGTGGAGCTATCCGGCCGAGGCCGGCCGGAACCCGGCCGAGCTCGACAACCGGTTCTCCACCCTGACCGAGGTCCGGCGCGTGACCTGGCCCGCCTACGAGGACCCGAAGTGGTCGGATCCCTTGCGGTTCCAGCAAGGCATCGCGGGATCCCTGGAGTTGTTCTTCTGGGCCTGGGTGCCGTTCCAGCAGTTCGTCGAGGAGATCACCGGGCACCCCGTACCCGTGTATCAACGTATCGATCAGGCCGGATTCCGTACCCCGCTCGACGAGCGGGTACTCGCCGACACCGACACCCTGTTCGTGTTCGGGCTGGATCACATGATCACCGGACAGGAGGCCGAACCCGGGGAGGTCGAGGCGCTGCGGGCTTTCCTCGGCAGGGAGGACGCCCGTCTGGTCCTGGGGCCGCACCACGACGTCGGGGCATCGGACGATCTGGCGGTG
Organism: Streptomyces sannanensis; assembly: GCF_039536205.1. Lineage (GTDB taxonomy): Bacteria > Actinomycetota > Actinomycetes > Streptomycetales > Streptomycetaceae > Streptomyces > Streptomyces sannanensis. The sequence continues at coordinate 2,477,552 of NZ_BAAAYL010000001.1, forward strand.
CGGGACGTGGAGTACCACCATCACGGCGATCCCTTGGTCCCCCGCCAACAGCGGTTCGCCACGCACGTCCGGGGCCTGATGCGGGGCCTCGGGGTGCCCGTGGAGAACCGTTACGGGTTGCGTCCCGCCGTGCAGGAGCCGAACAGGATCGCCCCGTTCTCGGCGGTCAGGGATCTGGACGCCAGAGGGTGGCTGGAAGGGGTGACGAACTTCAACTTCCACATGCACCTGCCGCACTACGCCGTGACGACCGACGAAACAGATGTCATTCATGTGCTGGCCAGGCAGCCGATCGACACGTCCAGGCCGCATCCGTTCACCGAGGCCGGCAACACCGAGTTCAACATGTTCCTGTGGATGCCCCCCAGCGGTGAGCGGGCCGGAGACGTACTCCTGGCGGACTCCACGATCTTCAGTTCACTGTTCGGCGGCGACGAAAGCCTGCGGAACTTCTGGCGGAACCTCGTCTCGAAGTAGTGCCACGAGGAGGCGAAACCGTGAGCGTGCATACGCGAGGCGCGTTGGAACTCGACGACATCCAGCGCGGGGTTTTCAGCCCGCGGCCGACCCCCTACGCGGCGACGTACCTGGTGTTCCGCGTCGACGACCGGGCGCAGGGACGGGAGCTGATGCGGCGTGCGAGCGCGGTGGTGACGACTGCCGCCGACTCGGCCAGTCCCCTGGGGGAGACATGGGTGAGCGTCGCGGTCACCTGTCACGGGCTGGAGGCACTGGGCGTGCCACGGACGGCGCTGGACACGTTCGCCTGGGAGTTCCGGCAGGGAATGGCCGCCCGGGCCAAGGCGCTGGGCGATGTCGGCGAGAGCAGCCCCGAGAACTGGGAAGCGCCACTGGGCACGTCGGAGGTCCATGTGGTGTTCACGGCGGTCGCACCTGACGCCGAGCGGTTGGAGGAGGCCATCGACCGGGCCCGCCCGGCGTACGAACACCTTCCCGGTGTGACCGCGGTCTGGCGGCAGGACTGCTACGCACTGCCCACCGAGACCGAGCATTTCGGCTACCGCGACGGCGTCAGCCAGCCGGCCATCGAAGGCAGCGGCATCGCCGGGTCGAACCAGCTGGAAGTGCCGTTGAAAGCCGGTGAGTTCGTGCTCGGCTACCCGGACGAGCTGGGCGGCGTCCAGACGCCGCAGCCGGAGGTGCTGGGGCACAACGGCAGTTACGCGGCCTTCCGTAAACTCCACCAGCGGGTCGCCGCGTTCCGGCGCTACCTGCAGGACAACGCCACCGGCCCCGAGGACGAGGAACTGCTGGCAGCCAAGGTCATGGGACGCTGGCGCAGCGGTGCTCCGCTGGCACTCGGTCCACGGCACGACGACCCCGCTCTGGGCGCGGACCCGCACCGCCGCAACACCTTCCTGTACCAGCAGGACGATCCGGCGGGATTCACCACGCCCGGCGGCTGCCACATCCGCCGCGCCAACCCCCGTGACGCCTCGGTGGCGGGTGAAGTGCGACTGCACCGCATGATCAGACGCGGCGCCGTCTACGGTCCGCCGCTGCCCCGGGGCGTGCTGGAGGACGACGGGGCCGATCGCGGCCTGATGTTCGCGTTCATCGGCGCCCATCTCGGGCGGCAGTTCGAATTTGTCCAGTCCGAGTGGATGAACGACGGCGTCTTCTTCGGGGCGGGCAGCGCCAGAGACCCCATCACCGGGTCCCACGACGGCATCACGGGCTTCACCATTCCCCGGCGCCCACTGCGACGGCGTCTGCCGCCACTGCCGCGGTTCGTCGTCACACGCGGTGGCGAGTACTGCTTCCTGCCGAGCCTGAGCGCCCTGCGCTGGCTCGGCGAACTTCGGGACTGACAAGGCGGCAACGCGCGGCGTGGCACTGCCCGAGGCGCTCACCCGCCCAGGTGGAATGCCCCCATGAACACCCTGCACCTGCTGTTCAACGCCGTGACCGTGATCTTCATCGCGGCCACCATGTTCGCCGCCGGCCTGGGAGCCACCGTCGCGGCGCTGCGCGGCATCTTCACCGACGTCCCGCTGCTTCTGCTGGCACTGGCCGCCAACATGGTGGTCATCCCGCTGCTCGGCTGGGGCATCGGTGCGCTGTTCGGCCTGCCCGCCGCGCCGTTCATCGCGCTCGTCCTGGTCGCCTCGTCACCCGGCGGCCCCTTCGGGGCGAAGCTGGCCATGGTGCAGAACGGCGACGTCGTCGCGGGCGCGGCGATGCAGGTGCTGCTCGCCACTGTCGGAAGCCTCACCTTCGCCCCGACCGCCAACGGCATCCTCACCGCCGCCGAGGTCGGCAGAGGGGTCTCCCTCGATGTCGCGGCGCTGGTCCGGACCGTGGCCCTCCTGCAGCTCGTACCGTTCGTCATCGGCCTGCTGCTGAGCCGCTACGCCACATCCACCGCACGATCGTGGCACCCCACGGCGGCCGGGGTCTCGAATGTGACATTCCTGATCGTGCTGGCGGGCATGCTCCTGGGCAACTGGCGTGATGTCCTCGCGCTGCTCGGCTCACTCACTCTCCTGGCCGGGTTCGTCCTCGCAGCCGCGGCCTTCGCCGTCGGCACGCTGCTGGCCACGGGCCCGCCGGTGCGCCGCACCACCATGGGAAGCATCGCCTCAGTGCGCAACGCGGGGCCTGCCCTGGCCGCGGTCGGCATCGCCTTCGGCAATGAGCCCGCCGTCCTGGGCGCGCTCGCCTCGGTGCTGCTCAGCGGCCTGGCCGCAGCCCTGCCGATCGCCGCGGTGCTCAGCAGGCGGAGGAGCGACATCCCGGCCACCGGTGAGACGCGCTGACCAGGGACACGGGCTGTGCATGAGCGAACGCCCACACGCCTGCTCCCCGCCGGGGAGGCGAGCGCCTTCAAGCCGTGATGGGGACCTAGGACCCAGGACCTCCGCCGGAGCATCTGAGACGATTGACCAGTGAACGAGATTCCCCGCGGCACGCTTCAGGAGCAGACCTTCTACGAGCAGGTCGGCGGCGAGCCGACCTTTCGGCGACTGGTCCGCCGGTTCTACCAGGGAGTCGCGGAGGATCCTCTGCTGCGGCCGATGTACCCCGAGGAGGACCTGGGCCCGGCCGAGGAGCGTATGGCCCTCTTCCTGATGCAGTACTGGGGCGGCCCCCGCACCTACAGCGAGCACCGCGGCCACCCCCGCCTGCGTATGCGCCACGCGCCGTTCGCCGTCGACCAGGCCGCGCACGACGCCTGGCTGCGCCACATGAGGGCGGCCGTGGACGAGCTGGGCCTCGCGGAGGAGCACGAGCGGCAGCTCTGGAAGTACCTCACCTACGCCGCGGCCTCCATGGTGAACACCGCGGGCTGACACGGTACGTATCCGGCCCGCTACGTCCAGTTCCGGCCAAGTCCCACGCTCCGTACTGCGCCTGCGTCACTCCGGCCACTAACTTCACCTCGGCAACACATCGAACGGGCATCCGCATCCCGCGGATGTCCCTCTTCTTGTGGAGGTTCAACGTGCGTCGGAGAACCATGCGTATCGGTGCGGCCCTGATCGGCGCGACCACCGCCCTGCTGGGCGTGAATTCCGCCTTCGGCAGCTCCTTCTACGTCTACCAGGGCAGCGACTACGCCTACATCACGTCCAATCATCAGATCGCCGGGGTCTGTGACAGGGAAGTGGACGGCTTCAGCGTCTACACCAATTACTACCGGACGATCGACCCCGACGGCTCCTATCGCCGTGTCGAGGAGAAGGGCGGCCTCTGCAACAGCTCCGGCTCGAGCTCCAACGTGGTCTGGAAGATCCGCGCCTGCGAGAACCTCCCGCTCGCACCCGACGCCTGCTCCTCCTGGAAGGAGCACCACTGACGCCATGGATCCACTCACCCTGGACGTCTCCGGCCTCGCCTGCTCGCTCGGGCGGCGCTCCCTGCTGCGCGACGCGTCCCTGAGCGCCGCCGTCGGCGAGTCGCTGGCGGTGACCGGCCCCAGCGGCAGCGGCAAGAGCACGCTGCTCGCCTGCCTCGCCGGGCTGCGCAGGCCCGACGCCGGGACCGTCCGGGTGTGCGGAACCGACCTCGCCGCGCTGCGGCCCGCGAAGGCCGCGGCGTGGCGGCTGCGCACCATCGGCTTCGTCTACCAGTTCGGCGAGCTGCTTCCGGAGCTCACCGCCGTCGAGAACGCCGCACTGCCGCTGCTGATCGGCGGCAGCGCACGCCTCAAGGCGTACGCCACGGCGGAGCGGCTCCTGGACGAGCTGGGTGTCGGCGGGGTCGCGGACTCCCCGGCCGACGTGCTGTCGGGCGGCGAACGGCAGCGGGTGGCGGTCGCCCGCGCGCTGTCCACGCGACCGCCGCTGATCCTCGCCGACGAACCGACCGGCGCGCTCGACGAGTCGGCCACCGACGATGTCTGCTCCCTGCTCTTCGGACTGCCCGAGCGGTACCGCTGCACCCTGGTCGTCGTCACTCACCATCCGCAGGTCGCCCGCCATGCCGACCGGCACCTCGTCCTCCGGACGGAGCGGTTGCTGGACGCATCCGTGGTCGGCGTATGAGCGGCGCCCGGCGCTCCGCCACGGCCCAACTGCTGGCCGTCGGCCGGCGCACGGCCGCCGGACGGCAGGACCCCAGGGCGCTGGTGCAGTCGCTCTGCCTGATACTCGCGGCGACGGCCGCGGCACTGCTGCTGTGGGGCACGCTGGCCAACCACGCCGTGTACCAGGGACGCGACAGCCGTTCGGCGGCCCGGATGCCGGTCGCCGCGGCCTCGGAGGCCGGGGCCGCGGCGTGGTGGACCGACGGGAGCGACAGCCACGGGGACAGAACCTTCTCCGTCATCCGCATCTCGCCGGCCACCCCAGCCGCTCCGCTGCCGCCGGGGCTGCCGCGCTGGCCCGAACCGGGCGAGTCGTTCGTGTCGCCCGCTCTCCTCGAGGAAATGCCCTCGGCCGCCACCCGGTACGGAAGGCAGGCCGGGACGATCTCCCCCGAAGGGCTCGCCGACCCCGGAGAGCTCTTCGTCTACCTCCGGCCGCCCATCGGGGCGGAGACCAGGGCCGCGGGTGCCGGGAGTTTCGGCGTGACCGGGTACGGCGTACCGCACGTCAACGCCGAGTTCTTCACCAGCCAGGGCAGCGCCCGCCCCGAAACCGACCTGTACTGGCTGATGGGGCCCCTGCTCGGGCTGCCCGTCGCCGTCCTGCTGGTGGTCGCGTCCCGGCTCGGGGCGCGGCGGCGCGACCGCCGCCTCGCCGTGCTGCACGCCATCGGCGCAGGCCCCTCCGTACGGGCCAGGATCGCGGCCGGGGAGTGCCTGGGCCCGCTCGCGCTCGGCACCGTACTCGCGGGCGTACCCCTGACGGTCCTCGCGCTGACCGGGGTACGGCTCCCGGTGACCGGCTACGAGATCGCGGCCGGCGACCTCGCACCGCTGCGGATCTGGTTCCCGCTCGGTCTGGTGGCGCTGTGGGCGGCGCTGTGCTCGCTGTTCGCCGCGCTGCATCTGCGGTCGCGGGGCGGTTCCGGCAACCGGCCGCGACCCGCCGGGGACCGGCCTCCGTCCTGGCCCGGGTATCTGTGTGCTGCGGGCGCGGTGTCCGCTCTGTGGGGGGCGATGATCGGGGGCGCCGTCGGCGTCCGGATCTTCATGGCCGCCACCGTCCTGGCGTTGGCCGGCCTGCCCCCGGTGCTCGGCCGGGCGGCGGCCGGACTGGCCGCCCGGCTCACCGGACGCGGCACGGCGGACGGCGGAAAACGGAGCGGCGACGCGGCGCGGCTGATCGGCGGCCGCTGGGCCGCCGCCCACCCCGGGGTGATCGCCCGGGCGAGCGCGGCCCTCGCCGTCCTGCTCGGGCTGCTCGCCCAGATGCAGGTCACCGTCACCGACCTGACGACGGAGGCCCGCGCCGCCACGGTCCTGGCCGAGAAGCTCGACGGAAGGATGGTGCGGGTCTCCAGCGCTCCGGCGGACCCCGCGGCGGCCGAGCGGTTTCTGGCCGCCCTCGCGCCCGGCGACAGGGTGCTGCGCATCACGGAATCGGACAGCGGGCCCCCGGTCCTCGGAGGAACGTGCGAGGACCTGGCCGCACTCGGTCCGCTCACCACCTGCCCGCGCACCACCACGGTGTCCGCCGAGCACCTGTACACGGCCCGCACTCCCCGGACCGAGGCGCTGCGCTGGACGGCCGGAGGCACGATGGGCGTACGGGCCGCGGCCGCGGGCCCCGGACTGATGCGCGGCGCGGAGCAGTTGGTGGTGCTGACCGCCGGCCCCGGGGGCCGGGACCGTGTCGCCGGGGCCGCGTACGCCTCCCTGCGGCAGTCGAGCGTCTCGGTGCCCGGCGAGGAGTATGCCGCCGGATCGAAGGCGCGGGCGCGGATCGCCGACTGGGTCGTACTGGTCGCACTGGCCGGTTTCGTACTGCTCGCGCTCACGGGGGCCGTGGGACTGCTGCACGCCTTCCTCGACCGGGCCGAGGAACTGCGGCCGCTGGCCGGGTACACCTCGGGCGCCCGCTTCCATCTGCGGATCGCCTGGTGGGGCATGGGAGTGCCGATGGGCTTCGCACTGATGCTGGCCACCGGGTTCGCCGCTGTGCTCGCGGGTGTCAACCTCGGTTTTCTGGCCCGGTCCGGCGACTCCCCGCTGGGCCTGCTCGGCGCCGGCCTGGCACTCTCCGCCGTGCTGTGCGCGGCGGCGACCGCGGCCGGCGGACTGCTCTCCAGCCGGTTCACCCACCGCTGGGTGCCCAGTGGTGACTGAACTCGCGGCGGGTCAGACCGGACTGACCGGAAGGGAGCCGAGGCCGGCGCGGCGCAGGGCGATGGAGCCGTAGGCGGTGCGCAGGCGCAGCCAGGGGCCCGCGGAGAACAGGGCCGGCGGCGTCTCTTCCGGAACCGGGCGCAGGAAGCCCAGCGATTGCGCGGCGTGGACGGCCCGCAGGGGCAGATCGGTGTCGCCCAGGGTGCGGGACCATATCTCGCGGCCGATCCGGTCGCGTTCGGCACGGGTGCGCCGTTCCGCGGGCAGCTCCTCGTCGCGGGCGCGGAACTCCGCGACCGCCGCGGACACCGCGGCCCGCAGCTTGTCGGGACCGGGCAGTCCGGGGATCTCCTGCCAGCCGCCGCGCGGCGGGAGTACCCCCGCCCACGGGGGGCCGGTGACGGCCGCCGGGACGGTGACCGTGCCGGCCGTCTCGTCCAGGGACTCCAGGAGTTCGCCGGCCGAGACGGTGGCGTCGAGGGCGACGGGCTCGTCCAGCCGGGCGGTACGGATCGCCAGCACCTCGAAGGACGGCGGGCGCCCGAAGACCGCGAGCGCGCCCCCGCCGGCCTGAAGGCGGACGGCGGCGGCGCGGTCGTAGTGGATCAGCCGGGCCAGGAAGGCGGCGAGGTCCGCCGCCTCCCCGGGTCCGGCGAAGCGAAGGGTCGCCGTCATGCGACGGCGGCCCTCTTGGAGCCTGCGCTGTCGTCGACGTACTCCTGGAGGAAGGAGCGCTCCTCCTCGGTGATGCGCCGCGGCCGCTGCGCCTCGAGGTCGAAGGGCACGACGACGGTCGAGGCCCGGACGTAGACCTGCTCCGGGTCCTTGATCTCGTAGGCGATGGTCAGTGAGGCCGCGCCGATCTTCGTCACCCAGGACTCGACGGTCACCGGCTCGTGCCGGTGGACCAGCGGCCGTACGTAGTCGATCTCGTGGCGGGCCACGACGGAGCCGCCGGAGAAGGACGGGGAGCCGTCCCCCGGCGCCAGCCGGAACATGAAGTCGATGCGGGCCTCCTCCAGATAACGGAGGAAGACCACATTGTTGACGTGCCCGAAGGCATCCATGTCCGACCAGCGCAGGGGGCAGCTGTAGATGTGCCGAGCCAAGATCAGCCCCGGGTCAGCTTCTTGTAGGTGGCGCGGTGCGGACGCGCCGCGTCCGGGCCGAGCCGCTCGATCTTGTTCTTCTCGTACGACTCGAAGTTGCCCTCGAACCAGAACCACTTGGAGTCGCCCTCGTACGCCAGGATGTGCGTGGCGACCCGGTCGAGGAACCAGCGGTCGTGGGAGACGACCACGGCACAGCCGGGGAACTCCAGCAGCGCGTTCTCGAGCGAGGACAGCGTCTCGACGTCGAGGTCGTTGGTCGGCTCGTCGAGGAGCAGCAGGTTGCCGCCCTGCTTCAGGGTGAGCGCCAGGTTGAGGCGGTTGCGCTCACCACCGGAGAGCACACCGGCCGGCTTCTGCTGGTCCGGGCCCTTGAAGCCGAACGCGGAGACATAGGCGCGGGACGGCATCTCGACCTGGCCGACGTTGATGTAGTCCAGCTCGTCGGAGACGACGGCCCACAGCGTCTTCTTCGGGTCGATGTTGGCGCGGCTCTGGTCGACGTACGAGATCTTGACGGTCTCGCCGACCTTGATGTCGCCGGAGTCCGGGGTCTCCAGGCCCTGGATCATCTTGAACAGCGTGGTCTTGCCGGCACCGTTCGGGCCGATGACACCGACGATGCCGTTACGCGGAAGCGTGAAGGAGAGGTCGTCGATGAGGACCTTGTCGCCGAACGCCTTGGAGAGGTTGTTGACCTCGACCACGATCGAGCCCAGGCGCGGGCCCGGCGGGATCTGGATCTCCTCGAAGTCCAGCTTCCGCATCTTGTCCGCCTCGGCGGCCATCTCCTCGTAGCGGGACAGACGCGCCTTGGACTTGGCCTGGCGGCCCTTGGCGTTGGAGCGGACCCACTCCAGCTCTTCCTTGAGGCGCTTGGCGCGCTTCGCGTCCTTCTGGCCCTCGACCTTGAGGCGGGACGCCTTCTTGTCGAGGTACGTGGAGTAGTTGCCCTCGTACGGGTGCGCACGGCCGCGGTCGAGCTCGAGGATCCACTCGGCGACGTTGTCGAGGAAGTACCGGTCGTGGGTGACGGCGACAACGGTGCCGGGGTACTTGGCCAGGTGCTGCTCCAGCCACTGCACGGACTCGGCGTCCAGGTGGTTGGTGGGCTCGTCGAGCAGCAGCAGGTCGGGGGCCTCCAGCAGCAGCTTGCACAGCGCGACACGGCGGCGCTCACCACCGGAGAGGTTGGTGACCGGCCAGTCGCTGGGCGGGCAGCCCAGCGCATCCATGGCCTGCTCGAGCTGGGTGTCGAGGTCCCAGGCGTTGGCGTGGTCCAGATCCTCCTGGAGCTTGCCCATCTCCTCCATCAGCGCGTCGGAGTAGTCGGTCGCCATCAGCTCGGCGACCTCGTTGAAGCGCTTGAGCTTGCCCATGATCTCGGCCGCGCCATCCTGGACGTTCTCCAGCACGGTCTTGGACTCGTCGAGCGGGGGCTCCTGCAGGAGCATGCCGACGGTGTAGCCGGGCGACAGGAAGGCGTCACCGTTGGACGGCTGCTCCAGACCGGCCATGATCTTCAGCACCGTGGACTTACCCGCACCGTTGGGGCCCACGACACCGATCTTCGCGCCGGGCAGGAAGCTCAGGGTGACGTCGTCGAGGATCACCTTGTCGCCGTGCGCTTTGCGCGTCTTGCGCATGGTGTAGATGAACTCAGCCAAGAGAAACCGTCCGGCGTTGAATGATGAGTGGGCAGATACATCCCATCTTGCCGTACCGCCACCCAGAGGCGAAAACGCGATGGTGAGCGACTTGCATCACCCCGCCGACCTGCCACGGTGCGATGCGCGCCCGTCGTCCTCTGTCATCGTTGGTCGCCTCTGAGCACTCTTTCACGGCCCCGCGACGGCCCGGGAACCGGCTCGCTTGCGGGCGGGTGCGGGTCCGGCGGCGCTGCCTCCGCGAGCCTGAGGGTGGGTCTGACCGGCATCGAGCAGCACGGAGGCGCATTTGGTCCAACGCGCTCGGTCGTCGGCAGCGACTGCGATGGTTCGCAGGTGGCCCCGGATCCTCCGGGGCCACCAAGCCGGTGAATCAGCAGACAGAAGGTACTGATGGTTATCGCGCTCGTTCTATGGCTACTGCTGCCCGTCGCCTGGGCCGCGCTGCCCTGGCTGCCTCCGAACCGGACGTTCGGCCGCTTCGTGGCAGCGGTGCAGCTGATGCTGTCCGTAGTGGCCCTCTCCGTCGGAATGCCGGCGGAGAATCTGCCGGCATGGTTCCTCATACCGGGGCTGGTCTCCTCTGTGGCGCGACTGGCGTCTGTGCCCTTGATTCGCCCGAGGAAAGGATGAGCGACGCCGTCCGGCGATGATCTCGACCGGAGGAGACTGCGAACTGTGACCCCCGCTTTAGGAGCGAGGTTGGGTAACCATCGGCGTGACCTGCGGGTTCACGTGCCGTGGTGCAGGTGTATAGGTGCGTTCCGACAGCGGCAGTGCGTGCTTGGTTCCCGCTCCGCACCGTGCCGGTGGCGGGCAGCGGTCAGGTGACCTTCTTGTCTCAGTGGCTCTTCTTGCGGAGCAGGAGGACGCCTGCGGCGCCGAGTGCCACGAACACCCCCGCCAGGCCGACGATCATCGGCGTGGCGCCGGAGGCACCGGTCTCGGCGAGGTCGGTGCCGGCGGACATGCTGCCGGTGGTACCGGTGGCGCCCGCGGAGGCACCGCCCGCCGTTGTCGGGGCGAGCATGGTCGTGAACTGCTCCTGTGCGGGCGCCGAGGTGCCCGCGGTCCGGCAGTCCAGGACGCCCTGGAAGGCCTTCTCGAACCGGTCCGGCCCGGTGACCGTGAGGTCGTAGGCCTGGTCCTCGGTCACCGGAGCGGTGACCGTCCGCGACACCCCGGGCGCGATCGTGTACTCGACGCCCAGCAACTCGAAGGTGAACGGCTTGTCGCCATTGTTGCGCGCGGTGATGTCCACGCCGCCCCCGGCACAGTCCTTCGCCTCGGTGACCGCCGGCGCCGCCCCCTGCTTCGACCAGTTCGTGGTGGCCGCGGCCGTCACGGTCGAGTCGCTCGACCCGGCGAGTATCTGGGTCTGGCTGTGGCTCTCCCCGGAGAGGGCCCGGCCCACCGGCACCGGAGTGGTGGCCTGCACGGTCAGTGCCGCGGTGCCGTCCAGCGCGTCGGCGGGCACGTCGAAGTACAGCCGGCTGCCGTCCTTGACATCGCCGGTGATCTCGGCGCCCGCCTGGTCGACGATCCTGACCCCGGTGACGGACGGGTCGTCGGAAGGGGTGACGGTGACCCGGTCCGCGCTGGTGCGGACCGTGACCGGGCCGATCCTCCGGCCGGGCCTGCCGGAGACGACGCTCGGGTCCAGGGCGAGCGAGGCTCTGGGCTCGGCGAGCTTCTTCGCCTTCTTCTCCAGCCAGTCGGCGAGCCGCTCGGCCTGCGGGTCGACCGCCTCGACCCGCACGTGGTCCGAGTAGCGCCAGATGGCGACCTGGGTCCCGGCGGCCGCCGTCCCGTTGGTGAGCTGCCCTGTGAGGCCTGCCTTCTTGGCCAGCACGTCGAGATCGTTGACCTGCGGGTACGAGTTCTGCAGAATCCAGCGGATCTTGCCCGCGTCGGGGTTGGCGGCAAGCGACGTACCCCTCCAGGGTGTCTCCTGGTACCTCGCCTCGGTCCGCGCCGGATTGTCCATGTCGACGGAGTACGTCTGGAGCGTTCCGCCGTCGTCGACGTCCATCCGGAACAGGCCCGCCTGCACCGTCCTGCCCGCGCCGCCCTCGCGGACGACCGCCTGCCCGGAGGCGTCGGCCTGCAGCCCCCGCAGCGTGGCGGCCGCACCGCCCTCGCCGGGCGCGGACCCGTCGGCCACCGACGCACTGGCGGTGGCCGCGGCGGTACCCGTCACGACCAGGCCCGAGGCCATGACGACGGCGGTCAGGCGGGCAACGGCCCGCCCCCGTACAGCAAGCATGGAATTCCCCTTCGGGCGAGGCTCTGTCACGTGGGACGCGTGGGGGGAGTGCCTCGCCGGCAGACTCAAGTGCTCTGTGAGTACCTGTGGAATCCTATGGACGGGAGCACCCCTGATCCCCCGTCATACCACCGCACAATCATTCCGACTCGCAATCGTTATCCTCAAATCCCTTCCCTCACTGCGGTATCGACATGTCGTCACGGTTCACGAAGGCACAGGCTCCGGCTGTCTCGGACGTTCCGTCAGCATCGGATCGCCCTTCGCCACCCGCCGGAACGCCGAGGTTCCGCGGGACAGATCGTGACCCACCGCCACCGCGTCGATGTCGACCCAGCTTCGCCGCTGCCCGTCCCGGACCTCGTCGCGCACCCGCATCCGGCCGTGCACGACGAGCGGCTCGCCGATCGACACGGACCCCTTGACGTTCACGGCGAGCGAGCGCCACGCCCATACGGTGTAGAAGCTGGTGGGACCGTCCGTCCAGCTCTCCTTCTGCCGGTCCCAGCGCCGCGCGGACACCGCGAACCGGAACCGGGCCACCCCTCCCGAGGCCGATTCCCGGTAGTCCACGTCCGTCGCGACATTCCCCACCAGCGTCACCATGGTCTCGTTCATGACGACCGCCTCCCCTTCCCCGGTCCGGTTGTGCTCGGTTGTGCACGCGCAGTGGTCCCATGCTGGACCGGACGGGGTGTGCCCGCTCGGGGCTGTGGACTACCCACCGGTTGTGGACAGGCCCGTCACACTCGTCACCGCGACGTACTGCTCCCGCACCTCCCGGTACCGCAACAGCTCAGCCGCCACCGGATCCAGCACCATGGCCCGGCCACACCCCTCCGCCGCCTCGCGCAGCCTGCGCTCCGCCTCCCGCCCGTACCGCCGCGCAGGCCCCCGCGCCGCGGCCGCGCACGACCACTCCACCAGCGGCCCGCCCGCGACACCGACCGCCATCACCAGCGCGGGCACCAACAGCCCCGGTTTCAGCACCCCCACGATCTGGCCCACCAGCCACAGCCCGCCGAAGAACTGAAGCAACGTCATCGAAACCTGGACCAGCACCGCGACCGGCCACCAAGCGGGCCGCGGCGACCGCCCCCGCGGCACCCCGACCGACACCGCCAACTGGTCCAGCGCCTCCGGAAGCCCCTCCGCGCCCCGAGCCGCCGCCTCACGCACCGCGAGCGCCCACGGGGCCGGCAGCCCGGCCGACGCCTCGTCCGCGAGCGTACGCACCGCCTGCTCCACCCGCTGCCGGGCGGTGATCTCCGCCTCCACGGGCGCCTGGGGACGTGCCGGCCGGATGTCGCCGCCCGGTCTGACGTTCCGCTGGTACCAGCGGAACAGCCGCAGCCATGGCGTCCCGCAGGCCTTGTTCGCATGCCTGCGCCACTCGCGCTCCGCCGCCTGCCCCGCGGCCGACGCCCCCACCGCCTCCCCGAGCTGCTCCGTGAACTCCTGGCGTGCCCGATCGTCGAGCTCCGGCCGCCCCTCGGCCACGTACACCGGACGCAGGCGCGCCGCGGCCGCGTCCACATCGGCGGCCAGCCGCCGGGCCGCCGCCCCACGTTCCGCCACGAGCCGGCCGAGCAGCTCCCGCAGTTCCCAGACCCCCTCGCCGGTGAGAGCGGACAGCCCCAGCACCGTCGCACCCGGCTCCTCGAACTCGCCGAGCGCCATCCCGTCCTCGTCCAGCAGCCGCCGCAGATCGTCGAGCACCTGGTCGGTGGCCTCACCGGGCAGCCGGTCCACCTGGTTCAGTACGACGAAGGTGACCTCCGCGTGCCCCGCCAGCGGCCGCAGATAGCGCTCATGCAGCACCACGTCCGCGTACTTCTCCGGATCGACCACCCAGATGACGGCGTCCACCAGTGCCAGCACCCGGTCCGCCTGCTCCCGGTGCGCGATCACCGCCGAGTCGAGGTCGGGCAGATCGATCAGGACCAGCCCCTTCAGCGCCTCCTCCGGCTCAGGGCACTGCAGTGGCTTACGGCGCAGCCGCATCGGCACGCTCAACCGGTCGAGCAGTCCCGCCGCCCCGTCCGACCAGGCGCAGGCCACCGGCGCCGAGGTGGTGGGCCGGCGCAGTCCGGTCTCGGAGATGTTCGCCTGCGCCAGGGCGTTGAACAGCGCCGACTTTCCGCAGCCCGTCGGCCCGGCGATCGCCACGACGGTGTGCCGGGAGGAGAGCCGCTGCCGTGCGGCCGCCTCGTCCAGCACCCGGCCGGCTTCGGCGAGGGTGGCGCCGTCCAGCCTGGTCCTGGACAGCCCGACAAGCTCGCGCAGCGCCTCGAGCCGTGCCCGCAGGGGAGCGGCGTACGGTCCGCCGATCGGCTCGTAGGCGTCGTCGAGCCCGTCGTCCTCGTCGGCCGGCTTCCCGAACTCTCCCCGAGCGGCCGCGCGCCGGGCGATCAGCCCGTCGTCCCAGCGGTCTTCGGTGCGGTCGGACACGGCGGTCACCGCGTCACCTCTCCTTCTGCAGTACGGACAGCGCGGCAATCAGCTCGGCCTGCGGTTCCGGCCGTACGCCGAGGGCCTCGATGGGGGCCAGCCGCCGGTCCCGCTCGGCGTTCAGTACGCGGTCGATGTACGTCGTCATCAGCTCGCCCCCCTTGTCGCGCAGCCGCAGCGCACCCTGCGCCCCGATGCGTTCGGCCAGCCGCTCCCCCGCCACGCGCGCCCGCCGCCCCCCGAGCAGCGCCGCGGCGAGCAGCGCGGCCACGCTCTCCGGATCCGGTGCGGTGGCCCCGTCCATCCGCCGCACCTCGTCCTCGGCCAGTTCCTCCAGCACCCGCCGCCAGCGCCGTACGACCACCCCGATCCGCTCCTCCGCCTCCTGGTCCCGCGGGGCGAACGGCACGGCGCCCGCCGCCGGTTCACGGCACCACGCCAGCGCGACCCGCTCGTCGGCGGCGGCCGCGGCGCACTGCAGCAGCGCAGTCAGGTTCCCCGCCAGCGAGTCGAGGAGCTCCCGCGGAGTGCTGTCCAGCGGATGGGCGCGCCAGCGGGCCAGCGCGTCCCCGGCGAGCACTCCGCCGGCCCGGAGCCTCTGCCGTACCCGCTCGCCCTCCCTCTCGTACGCCTCCTCGACCGTCGCGCTGAGCCGTACGGCGGTGGCGTACTGCGCCGCCACAGCCGCGGCCAGCTCCGGCATCCGGACGTTCAGCGACGTCAGCACCCCCGCCGCGGTACGCCCCACCGCCTGCTGCCGGGCCGCCGGGTCCTGCACCCGGTGCGCCAGCCAGGCGCGCAACGGCGCCACCGCCGTGGCCGGCAGCAGCCCGCTGCCGCCGCCCGCGGACTCGGGCAGCTCGGGGATCGTGAACCGGGGCACCTCGCCCAGCCCGGCCCTGGTCAGCAGCGCGCCGTACCGGTTCGACACCTCGCCGATCACCTGGTGCGGCACCCGGTCGAGGACCGTGACGAGCGTCGCGTCGTACTCCTTGGCGGTACGCAGCAGATGCCACGGCACGGCATCGGCGTACCGCGCGGCGGTGGTGACCATGACCCACACGTCCGCCGCGCAGATCAACTCCGCGGCCAGCACCCGGTTCTCGGTGAGCAGAGAGTCGATGTCGGGCGCATCGAGCAGCGACAGCCCGCGCGGCAGGCTGTCCGCCACCTCGACGCGCAGCACCCCCTTGCCCAGGTCCCTCCTCACGTCCCTCCGCGCCCCCAGGATGTCCCTCCGCACCCCGAGGCCCGCCTTCGCCTCCGCCTCCTCGCGGTGCCCCCACGCCCGCGTCAGCTCCGGCAGCACCCGCCCACCCGCGAACCAGTCCCGGTCGTCCGGATGACACACCAGCACCGGCGTCCGTGTGGTCGGCCGCAACACCCCGGCCTCGCTCACCCGCTTCCCCACCAGCGAATTCACCAGCGTCGACTTACCCGCCCCGGTGGAGCCCCCGATGACCGCGATCAACGGCGCCTCGGGCTCTCTCAGCCGGGGGACCAGATAGTCGTCGAGCTGCGCCAGCAGCTCGGTCCGCGTCTGCCACGCGCGCCGCGCTCCGGGGAGGGGGAGCGGGAGACGCACAGCGGCGACACGGTCGCGCAGCGTGGAGAGTGCGTCGATCAGCTGAGGCCGTACGTACATGGTCACCACATGCGAAGAATGCCCAATTTTTTGGGCTTTTTGAAGCGTATGGCGGCCTCTGCGCGCCGATCTGACACGTGGGGCAGACGGGACCGGCGGGGCGCAGGTATAACGAGTGCACAACACCCGCCGCGTGGGACGCAAAAAGCGCTGCGGGATTCATGCCTGCCTGCGATTATCGGTTCGCTTCACCGAACCTCCACATCGTGGCACGCAGGCGAAGCACCCAGGACATGGCGACCGGAGCCCTATCCTTGTCCCGGCAAGGTCACGGACCCACCCCACATCGGGGCTCCCGGCCACCAAGGCCACACACCGGCCCCCGTAGCTCAGTGGATAGAGCAGGCGCCTTCTAAGCGCTTGGCCGCAGGTTCGAGTCCTGCCGGGGGCACCACCCCCGTGCCTTGCCCAACCCTCCCCCGCGGAGGGCTTTTGCGCTGGTGAGGGCCACGCCAGCGGGGGCTGCGCAGTGACGGCGTAAGCGCCGGGCCGCCCACACTGGTCCGCCACCTGCGCCGGCGGGACGCCATCGTTGAGCCAGTTCGTCAGGCAGGTGTGCCGGAGGTCGTACACACGCCTGTCACAGGCCACGGGCCAAAGATCGCGTCAACGCCCGCGTGTAACGTCATCCGCCTCGGACCTCGGAGCACTGGTGGACGAGATCGTTGGCGCTATCGTGCACGCCGTCTTTCGCGGCGTTGCATGGCTCACCATGGACGTGATCGGCGATGTGCTGCTGGAAGGGCTCGTGAAGGCCGTCAAGAGGGCGTTCAGAGCGCTCCGTACCCGCCGCCAGTGCAGGTCGAAACCCAGGCGCGTCGGGGCACAGCAGGTAGCGGACTCGGCTGACCTGGCGAGCAACGGGATCGTCCGGGACCGGCGGGACTTGGTGTCGTCCATGTAGAGGTCAGCTCAGCGGCAATGCCAGCGTCGTACGCGGTCACGTTGGCGTCACGCCACCGTGATGGCCGCTCCGTACCGTTGTGGTCGGCGAAGCTACTCAACTTCGTCCGGGAACTCCAGAGCGCACAGGCGGTCAGCAGCATTGCGGCTTCCGGATTCCCTGACCAAACGAAGTAACACAGTGTCCAGTTCGTGATGGTCTGGCAGCAGGCGTCCCAGGGACGCGCCCACCGCTGGCCGACCGAAAACCGAAAGGACAAACATGCCGATCAAGGCCAAACGGCGAATGTTGTTCGTTGCTGCAACGGCAATAGGCGCAGCAGGGTTCCTCACGGTCCCAGCCCCCGCGCAAGCAGACCCGATGCTCCCACTAGCACCCCCCTGCGAGTATGAGTTTCCTACGGTTCTCATGCTCACACAGGACAACGGTATTACCGTGCAAGTTCCTGTGTCCGGCTCGCCGCGACAATCTGTCGGCCCGGGGAAGGCTATGTACGCCATAGTCGGCAAAACAGCGGGGACGTTCGGCACGACCTACGGCGGAATGAACGGGCGCAACATCAACTTCACCGCACGCTGGGAGCAAGGCCCGGGCGCCGGCCTCACAAACACCTATACGGGCCAAGTGGGCGACGACGGCTTCGCGAGCGGCACCACCAGAAACAACCTGAACAACACGAACAGCTGGCGCTCCAACGAGAAGATGTCCTGTGTATACAAGCCGCCGCCACAACAGAATCCTCCCCCACAACAAGGGAAGCGAATGGCAAGGGTGACAGAGGACGTAGACGTTTACAACGTCAAGAACGAGCCGGACGGTGCCGGGCACGTGATCGGCATCCTGCGCTTGGACCAACAAGTTGAGCTCGTGGGAAGCTGCGCGCCGGAATCCTGGTGCCAGGTCGCCGGAGACAACGTCCCCGGTGGCAACGGCTGGGTTTGGGGGCACCTGCAGCTCTGAGCAGACGCCAAGCAGCACCGGCGCCGGAAGAAGTGAGCTGCACGGGGCCGGGGTTGGGGGCGCGTTTGGACATCGTGGAGAAGCCTCTGCGGCGAATACGCGGTGAAGTGCGCGTCCCCGAGACGACTGTTCCGACGAAACCGCAGGTCAGGGCGACAGTTTGCCTGGACAGGCCGAGCCTCTTCTCAGCGCTTGGCCGCAGGTTCGAGCCCTGCCGGGGGCGCCACGCCCGTTCCATGCCCAGCGCCCTCCGAGCAGCATGGGTGATTCCGGGATCATCCGGGGGACCCTCCGGGCCCAGGCCTGACCGGGTCGCGCTCCCGAAGCGGCGTCAGGCGATGGGCCGCATGCGGCCGCGTCCGAGCCGGCCCGGGGGACAAGGCCCTCGCCCAGGGCGGGTCGAGAAATGAGTGCACGTCACGATGGCTGCCGGACGGGCGCCAAACGTCCGCCTTGAGCCGTCCGAATGGCCCCGGCAGTTCGCTCGCCCTTGCCGGGAGGGCGACGGCCAGGACGCAGACGAGGTGCGCCGCCCTACGGGGCGGCGCACCCTGTTACTCGTGGCCGTGAAGGCCGGCCCTCACTGGGGTGGATACGGGTCGTAGCAGTCCGGAACCGGGTTGTAGAGGACGTTCCAGGTGTCGGGGCCGACGATGCCGTCCTTCGGCAGGCCGTGGCAGCCCTGGATCCACTTGATCTTGGTGAGGGTCCGGTCGCCGAACACACCGTCCACGATGAGCTTCGGTACGCCGCCCCACACATTGGTCAGGCACTGGGCCTGCTCCACCGCCACGCCGGTGTGCCCGTACTTCAGCAGGGGGCGGTACGACGAGGAGACGTGGGAGCACCCTTCAGGCGTCGCGGCCACGGCGGTCTGCGGCACGACGCCTCCGATCGCCCCCGTGGCGAGGAGGGCCGTACCGAGTACGGACACTGTGCGTCGCTTCACACGTCTCCTTGTGTCATCGCTTCGTCGCGGCACCGGCCGAGCGGCCGTCCGCCGCTTGTGGCGGCTGAATGATCACGCGGTGCCGAAGCGCCGCGACGGTGGTTTCGTCGTCGGTGTCCTGGCCGGGCGAATCCCCTGGTCGGCTCGGTTCAGCAGCGTGACGCAGGTCGGCACGGCCCCTCCCCATGAAGAGAGGCACCATCACCAGCCTAATTTCCCATATCGCAGACCGCATTCGGCGACGACCCGACCGGGAAGACGCCTTCACCGAGCAGGCCCCCGGTACTCATTCACAGAACGGGGCACATGGCCGTTCGGCTTGAGAGAGGGGCATATATCGGATCATCCTTGCCTTCGGCGACGTCGGCACGATCCAGATCACCACAGGCCCCGACGGCAGTGCGCGCCGCTCGCCCAAGCCGCCCTTGACGCCGCCACCACCGAACGCACCGTGCTTCCGGGGGAGATCCACCGACGGGGCCCCTCTGGCGCTTTCGCGCCGTTGGCCAGGGCTACGACCATGGCCTCGACACTCCGGCGCGCGCCTACGGGGTCGATGTCGAAGCCTGACCGACCGCCTCGCCCGCGCCAGAACGACCCAATGTGTGCCGTGTCCCGTTTCGCCGGGCACGGCACACGTGCTTGTCCGGCCAGGACCGCCCGTCGCAGGCGAACACGTTTTCCTCAAAACTGAGAAAGATCTCCCGCACAGCCGTCTCGTATCGCTATTCTGCGGGCTCACCCGTCGAGTCGATCATTGGCCCACGACGGGCAATTCCCGCTGCCCGCACACCCGTTGAGGGTGTCGAAGCTCCTCCTTGCGGGCGTACCAGCCCTGCGCAGTGCCGCGCTTCCTCTTGTGCTGCGCTGCCCGCGACCGCTCCGAAAGGCACCACGCGTTATGAGTTCACCCAGAGGGCTCCAGGCCGACGCCCTGGGGACCTTCGACAGTATCGTCATGGCGGTCGCGGGCAGCGCCCCCGCCTACTCGCTCGCCGCCACCACCGCGGTACTCGTCGCCACTGTGGGCCTGGCCGCTCCCGCCGCCCTGCTGTACTGCGCGATACCGATGCTGGGAATCGCCTGGGCGTTCAACTATCTGGGCCGCCTCGACGTCAACGCCGGCGCCAGCTACTCCTGGGTGGGCCGTGCACTGCACCCCTTCCTCGGCTTCCTCAGCGGCTGGGCCCTCGTCATCTCGGCGACCATCTTCATGGTGGCGGGCTCGCTGCCGGCCGGCAGCGCGACGCTGTCCCTCTTCGACTCCGAGCTCGCGGACAACACCGCCCTCGCGACCGTGGTCGGCGCGGGCTGGTTCCTGCTGATGCTGGGCGTCGTCCTGATGGGCGCGAAGATGACGGTGCAGGCTCAGCTGATCATGTCCGGCGTGGAGCTGATCATCCTGCTCCTCTTCGTGCTCGCCGCCCTGTTCACCAGCACCCCCGTCAATGAGTTCTCCTGGTCCTGGCTGGGCTTCAGCCACTTCGACGGGCCGGAAAGTTTCGCCGCCGGCGCACTCATCGCCTGCTTCTACTACTGGGGCTGGGACGTCACCAGCAACCTCAGTGAGGAGACCCGGAACAGCCGCAAGTCCTCCGGTCTCGCCGGACTGATCGGTGTCGGCATCGTCTTCCTGCTCTTCGAGTCGTTCACCATCTCCGTGAACATGCTGCTCACCCCCGCGGAGATCGAGCACGCCGACGCCAATGTGCTGGCCCTGCTCGGCGAGCGCATCCTGCCCGGCCCCGGCGGCGAGCTGCTGATCATCTGCGTGATGCTCTCCACCATCGCGACCCTGGAGACCACGCTCATCCAGGTGACGCGCTCCCTCTTCGCGATGGGCCGCGACCGCACCATGCCGTCCGCGCTGGGCGAGTCGCACCGTCGCTGGCAAACCCCGTGGGTCGCCATCGTCGTCGTCGGTGTCGTGGCCCTCACCCTCTTCATCGCTTCCAACGCGCTCGGCTCTGTGGGCGACATCCTGGAGGACGCGGTGGCCGCGATCGGACTGCAGATCGCCATCTACTACGGGCTCGCGGGGCTCTCGGTCGTCGTCGCGTACCGCAAGGTGCTCTTCAAGTCGCCGGCCAACTTCCTCCTCGGCGGGCTGTGGCCGCTGGCCGGTGCGCTGTTCCTGTTCTGGATCTTCTACGAGTCCCTGGGGGAGCTCGACTCCAGCGCGATCGCCATCGGTGTCGGCGGACTGGCCGTCGGAATCGTGCCGATGCTCTGGTACTGGCGCAAGGGCAGCCCGTACTACCGCCCCGCCAGGCTGGACGCGGCCCGCACCGAGCAACTCGACGAGGAGTACGGACGCCAGGAGCCGGTGTACGCCGCCTCTTCGGGCGACACCCTCTCCACCGATCTCTGAGGAGCAGCGCAATGGCCCGGGCACGCAAGGACTTCACCCCCGTCTTCGACACGACCTTCGGTGACCGGGCCCTCCAGGTGGCCCGTGAGGACATCGCGGTGGGACGCTGGCAGGGACCGGCCGAACTGCTGCACGCCACCGGCCCGGAGTGGGACCGCCGCACCTTCCGGGTGCGGATGCTGGCCCAGACCGCGGCCGGCAAGTCGGTCGCCGAGCACTGGCACACCGCCGAGCCGCGCAATCCGGACGCATTGGTGCTGCGTGCCGAGACGGAGGTCATGCGGGCCTTCAATCTCGCCGCGGCCGCCACGGACAGGGGCGGGGTCGATCTGGAGCGGCTCAACGGGGCGGTACGGACCTGTCTGCGTGCCGCCGACGTATCCCCGCAGGACCCGGTGCCCTGGATGTCCCTGGTGTCCGTCGCCCGTCTCTTCCCGGGCGGGCACCAGCAGGCCCAGCGGTGGTGGGAGGAGCTGCTGGCCCGCGACCCGCACAACCGGGAGGCGCACCACCAGGTCCTGCGGTATCTCTCCGCGCGCTGGCACGGTTCGCACGGGGCCATGTACGACTTCGCGCGCAATGTGGTCTCCAGCCTCCCGCCGGGTTCGCACCTCGCCGTGCTGCTGCAGGCGGCGCGGGCCGAGGAGTACCGCTACCGGGCCGAGCAGGAGGGCCCGATGTCACTCACGCTCGTACAGCACTGGAACAACGAGGTGGCGGTGCACGACCTGCACCGCACCTGGGAGCTGTGGATCAGGCAGTGGGACGGCCGCGAGCGGGCGCAGGACGTGGCCGATCTCAACTACCTCCTGCACGCGGCATGCGCGGCGGGCCAGGCCGGGCCGGCGGGCTATCTGTTCGACGTGCTCGGCGAGCGGGCCACCCGGGTGCCGTGGTCGTTCTCCGGCGACCCGGTCTCGGTCATGAGCCGCTTCCGTAAGACGATGCTGCGCTCGCGTCCGGACACGGGCTGAACGACCCCGGGGCGCCGCGTGCCTCGTACCCGGTGTGCGAAGGCGCCCGGAACGCGCCGGTGCGGGGCCGCTCGGGCGGCCCCGCACCTACACGCTGTGTGCCCTTTGTACCGCTAGGGCTGGAAACAGTCGAGCGCCACGTTGTCGATGGGGTCACTGCTGACGAGGTCGCTGCCGCCGTCGCAGTTCACCGCGTCGACGAAGCCGTCCCGGACGTTGATGATGTCGCCGCCGGCCCCGGTGTTCACGGTGTCGGGTCCGCTTCCCGCGTCGAGGATGACCCGGAAGGCCAGCGTCTGGTCCTGCATGTAGCTGTCCGCGAGGTCGCCGAGCGACGCGGTGAACTGGGTCACGGTGGCCCACGAACCGCACGTCGCCGTGGTCGCGGTGACCTGCTGGCAGCCGAATCCGGCGCGGATGCCCGCGGTGTCGGTCACTCTCAGGTTGGTGCCGTCCTTGGTGACGGTGACTCCGTTCGCGTAACCCGGTGCGGCGCCGAAAGCGACGGACGAACCGATGCGGACGATGCTCGAGCCCGGCTGCGCACTGGCCGGCGTGGCGAACGCCAGGGGCAGCGCCACACCCGCCACCGCGGCCGGTACCACCGCGCGCCTCAGGGACCTGCTTGAGATCTTCATGCTCTGCGCCTCTCACGCAACCGACAGGGAGCCGGTCAGCTCCCAGACGCAAGCTAACAGGGGGTGACGTACCATGCACGCCGTGTCGCTACTGCCTTCGGGCGCTCTCAGGTCAGCGCAGCAGCCGTGAGCAGCCCGAACGCCGCCAGGGTGAACAAGGTGCGGATCAGGTGGAAACGGTTCCAGCGTGTCTCGAACGCCGCGCGCGCTGCCCGGTCGTCACCCTCGGTGGCGGCAGCCAGGGCGTTGTTCAGAGGGATGTTCCCGGCGATCGTCACCAGATGGTTGAGCGCCGCGCACACGAGCCCGGCAAGGATCAGCCGGCCCTGGGCGTCCGAACGGCCGTCGACCGGAACGACCAGCGCGACCGCCGGGAAGGCCACCGCTCCCAGGAACAGCAGCAGGAACACGGCCCGTGGCACGAACTCGTTGATGCGGCGCATTGCCGCCACGAACTGAGTGTCCGTCAGCCGTGCCAGCGCGGGCATGATCCCGGTACGGAAGATGAGCATCATTCCGGCGTACAGCCCGGTGGCGAGGACGGCGAGGGCGAGCAGCAAGGTGGCCATGCCGTTCATCCTTGCCGCAAGGTGGGGGCGGCGCCCCCGAATTGGCGCACGACGGCCGCATCCCCCGCACGCACCGGTGCCCCGGCCCGCATGTGCGGACCGGGGCACCGGCTCGTCAGGGCAGACGTCGGATGTCGCGCCGTCAGTGGTTGCGCGGGAAGCCGAGGTCGACGCCGGCCGGGGCCTCGGACGGGTCGGGCCAGCGGGTGGTGACGACCTTGCCGCGGGTGTAGAAGTGCGTGCCGTCGTTGCCGTAGATGTGGTGGTCGCCGAAGAGCGAGTCCTTCCAGCCACCGAAGGAGTGGTAGCCCACCGGCACCGGGATCGGCACGTTCACGCCGACCATGCCGGCCTCGATCTCCATCTGGAAGCGGCGGGCCGCGCCGCCGTCGCGGGTGAAGATCGCGGTGCCGTTGCCGAACGGCGAGGCGTTGATGAGGGCGACACCCTCCTCGTAGGTCTCGGCGCGCAGCACACACAGCACGGGGCCGAAGATCTCGTCCTTGTACGCGTCCGCCGTGGTCGGTACGTGGTCGAGGAGCGAGATACCGATCCAGTGGCCGTCCTCGAAGCCGGCGCCCTCGTAGGTGTACGCCGAACCGTCGAGGACGACGGTCGAGCCCTGGGCGGCTGCGCCGGTGATGTACGAGGCGACCTTGTCGCGGTGGGCCTTGGTGATGAGCGGGCCCATCTCGGAGGTCGGGTCGTCGCCCGGGCCGATCTTGATCTTCTCGGCGCGCTCCTTGATCTTCTGCACCAGCTCGTCGCCGATGGAGCCGACCGCGACGACCGCGGAGATCGCCATGCAGCGCTCACCGGCCGAGCCGTAGGCGGCGGAGACGGCGGCGTCGGCGGCGGCGTCCAGGTCGGCGTCCGGGAGGACCAGCATGTGGTTCTTGGCGCCGCCGAGCGCCTGGACGCGCTTGCCGTTGGCGGAGGCGGTGGTGTGGATGTAGCGGGCGATCGGGGTGGAGCCGACGAAGGAGATCGCGGCCACGTCCGGGTGCTCCAGCAGCCGGTCCACGGCGACCTTGTCGCCCTGGAGGACGTTGAAGACACCGTCCGGGAGACCTGCCTCGGCCAGCAGCTCGGCGATCTTCAGGGAGGCCGACGGGTCCTTCTCGGACGGCTTGAGGACGAAGGTGTTGCCGCACGCGATGGCGATCGGGAACATCCACATCGGAACCATCGCCGGGAAGTTGAACGGCGTGATGCCGGCGACGACACCCAGCGGCTGGCGGATCGCGGCGACGTCGACCCGGCTGGCCACCTGGGTGGACAGCTCGCCCTTCAGCTGGACGGTGATACCGCAGGCCAGGTCGACGATCTCCAGACCGCGGGCGACCTCGCCCAGCGCGTCCGAGTGGACCTTGCCGTGCTCGGCGGTGATCAGCTCGGCGATCTCGTCGCGGTGGGCGTCCAGCAGCGCGCGGAACTTGAACAGGATCGTGGTGCGCTTGGCCAGCGAGGAGGTGCCCCAGGTCTCGTACGCCGCCTTGGCCGCGGCGACGGCCGCGTCCACCTCGTCGACCGAGGCGAGGGCGACCTGGGTGGTGACGGCGCCGGTCGCCGGGTCGGTCACCGGGCCCCAGTTGCCGGACGCGCCTTCGACGGTCTTGCCACCGATCCAGTGGTTGACGGTCTTCATGTCTCGTACTCCTTCAGAGATGGCGGCGTCGGGCTGCGACCTGCCGTTCGTACTCCTCACGCGCCTTGACCGCGGGGATACGGCCCGCGGTCTCGGCTACCGGCACATCCCACCACGCCTGGGCCGTGAGCGCGCCGGACACAGTGTCGGCCGTTTCGGTCTCCACATAGACACATGTGGGAACGTCGGCACGGCGCGCCTCCGTGAGGGCTTCACGCAGGTCACGCACGGTGCGGGCGCGCAGCACCCGCATGCCCAGGGAGGCGGCGTTGGCACCGAGGTCGACGGGCAGCGGCTCACCGGTGTACGTGCCGTCGGGCGCCCGGAACCGGTACGCCGTGCCGAACCGCTCGGCGCCGACGGACTCCGAGAGCCCGCCGATGGAGGCGTATCCGTGGTTCTGGAGAATCACCACCTTGATGGGAATGCCCTCCTGCACGGCGGTGACGATTTCGGTGGGGTTCATGAGGTACGTCCCGTCACCGACCAGCGCCCAGACCGGCCGCCCGGGCGCCGCCAGCCGCACGCCGATGGCGGCCGGGATCTCGTAGCCCATGCAGGAGTAGCCGTACTCGACGTGGTACTGGCGGGGCGACCGGGCCCGCCAGAGCTTGTGCAGGTCCCCGGGGAGCGAACCGGCCGCGTTGATCAGGATGTCGTCCTCGGTGACCAGGGTGTCGAGCACGCCGAGGACCTGCGCCTGGGTGGGGCGGGCCGTCTCGTCGGGGGCGTGGAAGGCCCGGTCGACCAGACCTTCCCAGTACCGCTTGGCCATGCGGTAGCGCTCCTCGTAGCCGGCCGGGACGCGGTGGCCGGCCACCGCCTCGCGCAGGGCCGTAAGGGTCTCGCGGGCATCGCCGACCAGCGGCAGGGCCCCCTGTTTGTGGGCGTCGTACGGGTCGAGGTTGAGGCCGAGGAAGCGGACGCCCGGGTGTTGGAAGAGCGTGCCGGAGGCGGTGGTGAAGTCGGTCAGCCGCGTGCCGACGGCAATGATCAGATCGGCCTCCCTGGCCAGGTCGTCGGCGGTGGCCGTGCCGGTGTGGCCGACGGCTCCCACGTCCGCCGGGTGGTCGTGACGCAGCGAGCCCTTGCCGGCCTGGGTGGACGCCACGGGGATGCCCGTGGCCTCGGCGAAGGCCCGCAGGGCGTCCTCGGCCGCGCTGTGATGGACCCCGCCTCCGGCGATGACCAGGGGGCGTTCGGCGGCCCGTACGGCTTCGGTGGCCGTCCGCAGTTCGCCGGTGTCCGGCCCGGGCCTGCGCACCCTCCACACCCGCTCGGTGAAGAACTCCTCGGGCCAGTCGTACGCCTCGGCCTGGACGTCCTGCGGCAGCGCGAGGGTGACGGCGCCGGTCCGAACCGGGTCGGTGAGCACCCGCGCGGCCTGGAGGGCGGCGGGGATCAGGGCCTCGGGGCGGGTGACGCGGTCGAAGTACCGGGACACGGGCCGCAGGGTGTCGTTGACGGAGTGGTCTCCCGCGTACGGGACTTCGAGCTGCTGGAGCACGGGGTCGGCGGGCCGGGTGGCGAAGACGTCGCCGGGGAGCAGGAGTACGGGCAGCCGGTTGACGGTGGCCAGCGCCGCGCCGGTGACCAGGTTGGTCGCGCCGGGGCCGATGGAAGTGGTGACGGCGTGCGCGGAGAGCCGGTTCGACTGGCGGGCGTAGCCGACGGCCGCGTGGACCATGGCCTGTTCGTTGCGGCCCTGGATGTACGGCATCGCGGGAGTTCCGGAGGGTGGCCCCCCGGAAAGAGCGGGGGCGTGCTCGACGAGTGCCTGGCCGATCCCGGCGACATTGCCATGGCCGAAGATCCCCCAGGTGGCGCTGATCAGCCGATGCCGTTCACCGTCCCGCTCGGTGTACTGGCGGGCCAGGAAGGCGATCAGCGCCTGGGCCACGGTGAGGCGGCGCGTACCGCTCATGGGGTGTCCTCCGGTCCGTGGAGAGGAAGCCGCGGGTCGGCGGGCTGCTCCGGCCAGGTGTCGCGGATCCAGGCGTGGTCGGGATGGTCGCGGATCAGCCACTCCCTGGTCTCACCGGGACCGGCCATGACATTGAGGTAGTACATGTCGTGGCCGGGCGCGGCAATGGACGGGCCGTGCCAGCCGTCCGGGATCAGCACGGCGTCACCCGTACGGACCTCGGCAAGGACGTCCGCGCCGCCGGGCCGGGACGGGGAGACCCGGTGATAGCCGAAGCCGCCCTGCCGCGCGAACTCGAAGTAGTAGATCTCCTCCAGCTCGGACTCCTCGCCCGGCCGGTGCTGGTCGTGTTTGTGCGGCGGGTACGAGGACCAGTTGCCGGCGGGAGTGAGCACCTCGACGGCGATCAGCCGGTCGCACTCGAAGCTGTCGGCGGCGGCGAAGTTGTTGACCTGCCGGGAGCAGCCGCCGGTGCCGCGCAGCTCGACGGGAACCTCCGGCGCGGGGCCGTAGCGAGCCGGGAGTCGTCGCTCGCATCTCGCTCCTGCCAGGGCGAAACGGCCTCCCGCGCCGGAGGTGATCTGTGCGCGGGAGTCGCGCGGTACATAGGCGAAGTCCGTGACCCCGCCGAACACGCTCTCCCGGCCGCGCAGTTCGAAGTGCCGGTCCTGGGTGTGCACGGTACAGCCGCCGGCGAGCGGCAGCACGATCCACTCGCTGTCGCCGGTCATAAAGTCGTACGAGCCATCGGAAGTCAGTTCGAGTACGCGCAGCGCGGTGTAGCCCCAGCCGGCCCGCCCGGGGTCGATGTCCAGGGCGCAGGGGCCGTTCACGGCGCTTCCCGCCGGCAGGTACAGCTTCTCGTTGTCCGCCATGCCCTCTCCCTACCCGCTACAGCAGGGCCTGCTCGACCTCGTCGGGGAACGGCATCGCGGACGAGCAGGCGAGCCGTCCCGCGACGATCGCGCCGGCGGCGTTGGCATACCGCAGGGTGCGCTCCAGCTCCCAGCCCGCCAGCAGCCCATGGCACAGGGCCCCGCCGAACGCGTCCCCGGCGCCCAGCCCATTGACGACCTCGACGGCCACGGGCGGCAGCTCGGCGGTGGTCCCGTCGCGACGCACGGCGAGCACGCCCTTGGGCCCCTGCTTGACGACGGCGAGCTCGACGCCCGCACCGATCAGCGCCCGCGCGGCTGCATACGGCTCCCGCTCGCCGGTCGCGACCTCGCACTCCTCGAGATTCCCGACGGCGACGGTGGCACGGCGCAGGGCCTCGGCGTAGTGGGGCCGCACGTCGCCCGGGCCGGCTCCCCCGACGTTCCAGAGCACCGGCCGCCAGTCGAGGTCGAACACGGTGAACCCGGACCCGGCACGCACCGCGAGCGCCCTCAGCGTCGCCTCCCGGCTGGGCTCGGCGGACAGCCCCGTGCCGGTCATCCAGAAGATCCGCGCGGAACGGATCGCGTCGAGGTCGAGCTCCTCCGGGCGGATCTCCAGGTCCGGGGCCTTCGGGTGCCGGTAGAAGTGGAGGGGGAAGTCGTCCGGCGGAAAGATCTCGCAGAAGGTGACCGGCGTCGGCAGACCCGGCACCCCCGTCACCCAGCGGTCGTCGACACCGAAGGCACGCAGCTCCTGGTGGAGGTAGTCACCGAAGGGGTCGAGGCCGGTGCGGGTGACGACCGCGGTGCGCCGGCCGAGCCGCGCCGCCGCGACGGCGACATTCGCGGCCGACCCTCCGAGGAACTTCCCGAAGGTGTCCACCTGCGCCAACGGGACCCCGGTCCGGAGCGGATAGAGGTCCACCCCGATACGCCCCATGGTGATCAGGTCGTACGCCTCATTGCGCACCATGCACGTCCCCTTCGATGTACGCCGCCTTCGGCCTGCGAGCCCCCAACATCCAGTGCCCCTCCCGGCAACGTCTACCCCGTCGCGAAGCTCCCCCAGCTACCTCCCCCAGCTACCTCTGGGGCTGCCCCCAGGGTGCCCCCAGATGTGCCCCCAGGGGTGCCCCCGGGCACGCACGCTCGCCGCGTCGGCCGAAAACCCGAGGAGCGCTGCTACGAGGGTCTTCGGCCGCCTCGCGATCGCACGCACCGGACGCCGCTCCTCGACGGGCAATCGCTGCCGGTCGCGGCACTGGCCCCCGCTCACCACCGTGTCGACAATTCATCCTTACATTCGGACGAATGCTTGACCTCTTCCCGGGCGGCCGGGAAGCTGACGCCCATGACGCCCCCGTCCCGCATCCGGATCGGCTCCGCCCCCGACTCATGGGGCGTGTGGTTTCCCGAAGACCCGCGGCAAGTCCCCTGGCAGCGCTTCCTCGACGAGGTCGCCGAGGCGGGATACGAGTGGATCGAGCTCGGCCCATACGGTTACCTGCCCACGGATCCGGCCCGGCTCACCGACGAGACGGACAGGCGTGGACTGAAGGTCTCCGCGGGCACGGTGTTCACCGGGCTGCACCACGGGCCGGCCGTCTGGGAGGAAACCTGGGCGCAGGTCTCCCCCGTCGCCTCACTGACCCGGGCCATGGGCGCCGGACATCTGGTCGTCATCCCGTCGTTCTGGCGCGACGACAGGACCGGCGCGGTGCTGGAGGACCGTACGCTCACACCCGCCCAATGGCGCGAGCTGACCACCCAGACCGAGCGGCTCGGCCATGAGGTGCGCGAGCGCTACGGGCTGCGGATCGTCGTCCATCCGCACGCGGACACGCACATCGACAGCGAGGAGAACGTCAACCGCTTCCTGGACGCCACCGACCCGGCCCTGGTCTCGCTCTGCCTGGACACCGGCCACTACGCGTACTGCGGCGGCGACAGCGTCAAGCTCATCGAGACCTATGGCGAACGCATCGGCTATCTGCATCTCAAGCAGGTGGACCCGGGCATCCTCGCCGAAGTCCGCAGGCACGAGGTGCCGTTCGGTCCGGCCGTCGCCCGGGGCGTGATGTGCGAGCCGCCCACCGGGATCCCCGCGCTCGAGCCGGTACTCGCCGCGGCGCAGCGACTGGACGTCGAACTGTTCGCGATCGTCGAGCAGGACATGTACCCGTGCCCGCCCGACAAGCCGCTGCCGATCGCCCGCCGCACCCGGCAGCTCCTGAACGGATACGGCCTGCGCTCCTGCGGGCCCCGCTGACCGGGGAGTTTGCGGCCCGTACTTCGCGCTCGTCACAAACGTCTCCGTCCCGTCACACTTGTCTCCGTCACGCGGGTCTTCCGTCACAGCCGTGCGACAGCACACCTCGACCCTCACTCTCCGTCGTTCACCGGACACAGGCTGTGTGATCGTCAGTGCGGCTCCGCAGTCCCCCCGCCGGCCCCCGGCCGGCGCTGCGGAGCGCGCAGGGAGGTGTCACCGATGACCGACCGCGGACTCTGGTCGTACCAGGAGATCGCTGCCCACATCCGCGTACAGGCGGCCACCGTCCGCTCCTACCGCAAGCACGGCCTGCTGCCCGAGCCCGACCTGGTCGAGGCGGGCAAGCCGTACTGGTACGCGGACACGATCCGGGCCTGGGTGGCCCGCCGTCCCGGCAACCGCGGTCACCGGGGCCCGTGAGCGGGGCGTCGTCGGCGACGCCCCGCTCGGGGACTCCGGGCGCGGCGTCGTCCGCGACGCCCCGCTCACGCGGACTCCGGGCGCGGCGTCGTCCGCGACGCCCCGCTCACGGGGACTCCGGGCATTCAATACCCCTCGGGGGTACAGTGGGACGTATCACCAGCCCCTCGACGAGGAGAACGCCATGACCGCCACAACCGTCACCACCGTCTACCAGGTCAGCGGCATGACCTGCGGCCACTGCGAGGGTGCCGTCACCGCCGAGCTCTCCGAGCTCCCCGGGGTGTCCTCGGTCAAGGCCGTGGCCTCCACCGGCCAGGTGACCGTCGTCTCCGAGGCGGCGCTGGACGAGGCCACCGTACGCGCCGCGGTCGACGAGGCCGGCTACGAACTCGTCGACAAGGCCTGACGTCTGCCATGACCGGCACCGCACCCGGGACCCCGGCCGCAACCACCGGAACCTCCCGAGTCGAGCTCTCCATCGGCGGGATGACCTGCGCCTCCTGCGCGGCCCGTATCGAGAGGAAGCTGAACCGCATGGCCG
Organism: Streptomyces sannanensis; assembly: GCF_039536205.1. Classification (GTDB taxonomy): domain Bacteria; phylum Actinomycetota; class Actinomycetes; order Streptomycetales; family Streptomycetaceae; genus Streptomyces; species Streptomyces sannanensis. Next base: position 2,508,456 of record NZ_BAAAYL010000001.1, read on the forward strand.
GCGTGACCGCCACGGTGAACTTCGCCACCGAGAAGGCCCGCGTCGACTACGCCGACGGCACCGCGGTCTCGGATCTGATCGCGCTGGTCGAGAAGACGGGCTACACCGCCGAGCCGTTCGTACCGCCACCGGTCCCGGACCGCCCCGCGGCGGGCACGACGGCGCCGGCGGCGGGCGGGCCGAGGGCCGGGACCCGGCCCCCGAAACCGGCCGTGCCGCCCGACGGCACGGCGCGGCCGGCGCCCGCCGATGCGCGGGCCGCGGCCGACGAGCGGGCCCGCGGCGCGCTCGCCGCGCTGCGGCAACGGGTGACGGTGTGCGCCGTGCTCGCCGCACCCGTGGTCGTACTCGCCATGGTGCCCTCGCTGCAGTTCGACAACTGGCAGTGGCTCTCGCTGACCCTCGCCGCGCCGGTCGCGGTCTGGGGCGCGCTCCCCTTCCACCGTGCCGCCTGGACCAATCTCCGGCACGGCGCGGCCACCATGGACACCCTGGTGTCGGTCGGCACACTCGCCGCCTTCGGCTGGTCGCTGTGGGCGCTGTTCTTCGGGCACGCGGGCATGCCCGGTATGCGGCACAGCTTCGAGCTCACCCTCTCGCGCACCGAGGGAACCTCGACGATCTATCTCGAGGTCGCCGCGGGCGTGGTGACGTTCATCCTGCTCGGCCGCTACCTGGAGGCACGCTCCAAGCGCCGGGCGGGCGCCGCGCTCCGGGCGCTGATGGAGCTCGGCGCCAAGGACGTCGCGGTCCTTCGCGACAACACCGAGGTGCGCGTTCCCGTCACCGAACTCTCCGTCGGCGACCGGTTCGTCGTACGCCCCGGGGAGAAGATCGCCACGGACGGCACCGTCGTCGAGGGTGTCTCGGCCGTGGACGCGTCGATGCTCACCGGCGAGTCCGTGCCCGTGGACGTGACCGCGGGGGACACCGTCGCCGGTGCCACCGTGAACACCGCCGGGCGGCTGGTCGTCGAGGCGGCCCGGGTCGGCGCCGACACACAGCTCGCCCGGATGGCCCAGCTGGTGGAGGACGCGCAGAACGGCAAGGCCGAGGTGCAGCGTCTGGCCGACCGGATTTCGGCGGTCTTCGTGCCCGCCGTGATGCTGATCGCGCTCGGCACGCTGGCCGGCTGGCTGCTCGTCACCGGCAACGCGACCGCCGCCTTCACGGCCGCCGTCGCCGTGCTGGTCATCGCCTGCCCGTGCGCGCTGGGCCTGGCCACTCCGACCGCGCTGATGGTCGGTACGGGCAGGGGTGCCCAGCTCGGCATCCTCATCAAGGGCCCCGAGGTACTGGAGTCGACCCGCCGGATCGACACGATCGTGCTGGACAAGACCGGTACGGTCACCACCGGCCGGATGACGCTGCTCGACGTCCATGTCGCGGAGGGCGAGGACGAGAAACAGGTGCTGCGCCTCGCCGGCGCCCTGGAGCACGCCTCCGAGCACCCCGTCGCCCAGGCCGTCGCCACCGCCGCCGCCGAGCAGGCGGGCCCGCTGCCCGTGCCGGAGGACTTCGCCGGAGTTCCCGGACTCGGTGTGCAGGGCGTCGTCGAGGGCCACGCGGTGCTCGTCGGCCGAGAGAAGCTGCTCGCGAACGCCGGAGTGGTGCTGCCGGCCACCCTGGCGGCCACCCTGGCCGAGGCCGAGGCGGCGGGACGTACGGCGGTCACGGTCGCCTGGGACGGCGAGGCACGGGCTGTCCTCACCGTGGCCGACGCGGTCAAGACCACCAGCGCCGAGGCGGTGGAACGGCTGCGCGGCCTGGGTCTCACGCCGGTGCTGCTGACCGGCGACAACAAGGCCGTCGCCGAGTCGGTCGCCCGGGAGACGGGCATCGACGAGGTGATCGCCGAGGTGCTGCCGCAGGACAAGGTGGACGTCGTCAAGAAGCTCCAGGCCGAGGGCCGTACGGTCGCCATGGTCGGCGACGGCGTCAACGACGCCGCCGCGCTGGCCCAGGCCGACCTGGGGCTCGCGATGGGCACGGGCACGGACGCGGCGATCGAGGCCGGCGACCTGACGCTCGTACGGGGCGACCTCCGGGTGGCCGCGGACGCCATCCGGCTGTCCCGCCGCACACTGGCCACGATCAAGGGCAATCTCTTCTGGGCCTTCGGCTACAACGTGGCCGCGCTGCCGCTCGCCGCGGCCGGCCTGCTCAATCCGATGATCGCCGGATTCGCGATGGCGGCCTCTTCCCTCTTCGTGGTCACCAACAGCCTGCGGCTGCGGACCTTCACATAGCCCACACAAAGAGACCTAGATCACAGGAATTTTGGGGTAACCATCCTCGGAACCTGGGAGTCTAAGAGGGCGATGCCACGGATGTCTTGGGGGACGTCCATGGAATGTCTTGGGGGACGTTCCAGGCAAGCGTTGGCCGGGGCACGTGCACCGGGGAGCTTTGAGCGGCCCTCCCGTGCTACGTACCCCGGCAGTCAGCGCCCGCAGACGCCCGGCCCGGATCCCGTGGGGGGAATCCGCGCTCGGGATATGGGAAGCGCCCCGACCGTCGACCCGTGGGGGGATCGGCGGGGGGGCGCTTCTCTCTATCGAGCGGAGCTCCTGTCCGAGGCCGGACGGCTCAGCGGGCCTCGACCGGAACAAAGTCACGCTCGACCACACCCGTGACCGTGTCGGCCCGGGGGACGCCCCCCGGCCCCCCGGCACTCACTCAGCGGGCCTCGACCGGAACAAAGTCACGCTCGACCACACCCGTGACCGTGTCGGCCCGGGGGACGCCCCCCGGACCCCCGGCACTCACTCAGCGGGCCTCGACCGGAACGAAGTCACGCTCGACCACACCCGTGACCGTGTCGGCCCGGGGGACGCCCCCCGGACCCCCGGCACTCACTCAGCGGGCCTCGACCGGAACGAAGTCACGCTCGACCACACCCGTGTAGATCTGGCGCGGGCGGCCGATACGGGAACCCGGCTCCTTGATCATCTCGTGCCACTGGGCGATCCAGCCGGGGAGACGGCCGAGCGCGAACAGCACGGTGAACATCTCGGTCGGGAAGCCCATGGCCCGGTAGATCAGGCCGGTGTAGAAGTCGACGTTCGGGTAGAGGTTCCGCGAGACGAAGTAGTCGTCGGAGAGCGCGTGCTCCTCCAGCTTCAGCGCGATGTCCAGCAGCTCGTCGGACTTGCCGAGGGCCGAGAGGACATCGTGCGCCGCCGCCTTGATGATCTTCGCCCGGGGGTCGAAGCTCTTGTAGACGCGGTGGCCGAAGCCCATCAGGCGGACGCCGTCCTCCTTGTTCTTCACCTTGCGGATGAAGGCGTCGACATCGCCGCCGTTGGCCTGGATGCCCTCGAGCATCTCCAGCACCGACTGGTTGGCACCGCCGTGCAGAGGGCCCCACAGGGCGCTGATGCCGGCCGAGATCGAGGCGAACATGTTCGCCTGCGAGGAGCCCACCAGACGCACGGTGGAGGTCGAACAGTTCTGCTCGTGGTCCGCGTGCAGGATCAGCAGCTTGTCGAGCGCCGCGACGACGACCGGGTCGAGCTCGTACTCCTGCGCCGGGACCGAGAAGGTCATCCGCAGGAAGTTCTCGACGTACCCGAGGTCGTTGCGCGGGTAGACGAAGGGGTGACCGATCGACTTCTTGTAGGCGTACGCCGCGATCGTCGGCAGCTTGGCGATCAGCCGGATCGTCGACAGGTAGCGCTGCTTCTCGTCGAACGGGTTGTGGCTGTCCTGGTAGAAGGTGGACAGCGCGCTGACCACGGAGGACAGCATGGCCATCGGGTGGGCGTCGCGCGGGAAGCCGTCGAAGAACCGCTTGACGTCCTCGTGCAGCAGGGTGTGCTGCGTGATGTCGTTCTTGAACCCGGCGAGCTGGTCGACCGTGGGAAGCTCACCGTTGATCAGCAAGTAGGCCACCTCGAGGAAGGTGGAACGCTCCGCCAGCTGCTCGATCGGGTAACCGCGGTAGCGCAGGATGCCCTGTTCGCCGTCGAGATAGGTGATCGCGGATTTATACGCGGCGGTGTTGCCGTAACCGCTGTCCAGAGTCACCAGACCGGTCTGGGCGCGGAGCTTCCCGATGTCGAAGCCCTTGTCGCCGACGGTGCTGTCGACCACCGGGTAGGTGTACTCGCCGTCGCCGTACCGCAGTACTACAGAGTTGTCGCTCACGTCTTCCCTCACCGACGTAGTGCCTCATCTTCGAGGTGCCCTGACTGTCTCTACCATCCCCCATTTGGCTCAGGAGAGTGCACTCGGGGTCGGCCATTAGACCTATCGGCGGCACTCAGTGCCGTCAACCTGCACATCCTGCCCCCTTCGCCCCGGTTCAGGAAAGTCCCCGGTGATCTTTCCCGCCGCCTTGGGGTCCCCCCTGCTCATGGGGGTCCCCCCGCTCGAGCGAAGCCGAGGGTGGGGGAGAAGCCGAGAGCTTGGGGGGAACTCCGGAGAGCCGGTGAGCCAGCGCCGTACAGCGCTTACCCGCTGATCCAGTGCGCACCGCCTGGCCTATGGCCTTGCGGGAGCCGACCAGCACAACGAGCTTCTTGGCTCGCGTGACGGCCGTGTACAGCAGGTTCCGCTGGAGCATCATCCAGGCGCCGGTGGTGACGGGGATCACCACAGCCGGATACTCGCTGCCCTGCGAGCGATGAATGGTCACGGCGTAGGCATGTGCCAACTCGTCCAGCTCGTCGAAGTCGTACGGCACCTCCTCGTCCTCGTCCGTCAGCACCGTCAGACGCTGATCGACCAGGTCGAGCGAGGTGACCACGCCCACGGTGCCGTTGAAGACGCCGTTCTTGCCCTTGTCGTAATTGTTGCGAATCTGCGTGACCTTGTCGCCCACGCGGAAGACCCGGCCGCCGAACCTCTTCTCCTGAAGGTCCGGGCGGGCGGGGGTGATCGCCTGCTGAAGCAGTCCGTTGAGGGTGCCCGCGCCCGCCGGGCCGCGGTGCATGGGGGCCAGCACCTGGACGTCCCGCCGCGGATCGAGCCCGAACTTGGCCGGAAGTCGTCGCGCCGCCACATCCACGGCGAGCCGCCCGGCCTCCTCCGTGTCGTCCTCCACGAAGAGGAAGAAGTCGTTCAGCCCCTGGGTGATCGGCGGCACCCCGGAGTTGATCCGGTGCGCGTTCGTGACCACGCCGGACTGCTGGGCCTGCCGGAAAATCCGGGTGAGCCGGACGTTCGGCACCGGACCGCCGTCCGCGAGCAGATCCCGCAGCACCTCGCCCGCGCCGACCGAGGGCAGCTGGTCCACATCCCCCACCATCAGCAGATGGGCACCCGGCGCCACGGCCTTGACCAGTTTGTTCGCCAGCAGGAGATCGAGCATCGACGCCTCGTCCACGACGACGAGATCGGCGTCCAGCGGCCGGTCCCGGTCGTATGCCGCGTCACCGCCCGGCTTGAGCTCCAGCAGCCGGTGCACGGTGGACGCCTCGGCGCCGGTCAGCTCGGCCAGCCGCTTGGCCGCCCGGCCGGTGGGTGCGGCCAGCACCACCTTGGCCTTCTTGGCCCGGGCCAGCTCGACCACGGACCGCACGGTGAAGGACTTTCCGCAGCCCGGGCCGCCGGTCAGCACGGCGACCTTGCTGGTGAGCGCCAGCCTGACCGCCTGCTCCTGCTCCGGGGCGAGCGAGGCACCGGTACGGTCCGCGAGCCAGGCCAGCGCCTTGTCCCAGGCCACGTCCTGGAACGCCGGCATCCGGTCGTCGTCCGTCCGCAGCAGTCGCTGCACCTGAGCCGCGAGCGAGATCTCGGCACGGTGGAACGGCACCAGGTACACGGCGGTGACCGGCTCCCCGCCGTCCGGGCCCGGCACCCGCTCCCGTACGACTCCCTCCTCGTCCGCGAGTTCGGCGAGGCAGTCGATGACCAGGCCGGTGTCCACCTGGAGCAGCTTCACCGAGTCGGCGATCAGCCGCTCCTCGGGCAGGAAGCAGTGCCCCTGGTCCGTCGACTGCGACAGCGCGTACTGCAGTCCCGCCTTGACCCGGTCCGGGCTGTCGTGCGGAATGCCCACCGCCTGCGCGATCCGGTCCGCGGTGAGGAAGCCGATGCCCCAGACATCGGCGGCCAGCCGGTACGGCTCGTTCTTCACCACCGAGATCGAGGCGTCGCCGTACTGCTTGTAGATGCGCACGGCGATCGATGTCGACACCCCCACCCCCTGGAGGAAGACCATGACCTCCTTGATGGCCTTCTGCTCCTCCCAGGCCGCGCCGATCAGCTTCGTCCGCTTCGGGCCGAGGCCCGGCACCTCGATCAGCCGCTTCGGCTCCCGCTCGATCACCTCCAGCGTGTCGAGGCCGAAGTGCTCCACGATCCGCTCGGCGATCCTCGGCCCGATGCCCTTGATCAGACCGGAGCCGAGGTAGCGGCGTATGCCCTGGATGGTGGCCGGCAGCAGAGTCGTGTAGTTCTCCACGGTGAACTGCTTGCCGTACTGCGGATGGGAGCCCCAGCGGCCCTCCATCCGCAGCGACTCCCCCGGCTGCGCGCCGAGCAACGAGCCGACCACCGTGAGGAGATCAGCGGCGCCACGCCCCGTATCCACCCGGGCGACGGTGTACCCGTTCTCCTCATTGGCATAGGTGATCCGCTCCAGGACACCAGTGACTTCACAAAGCCCTGGACGGCTCGGCTCGCTCACGTCACCACCCCCGCGTGACGTGGGTCACGTTTGTTTGGTGATGTGGGATCCGCTCCAGGACCCCTTCGACCACCGACAGACTGGACATGCCCCGACGCTACCGCCCGGGTCCGACAGTGCGGCCGGCCTGGGGGGAACATCAAGGAGGCCCGGTCTTTCGACCGGGCCCCTCAACTCCCCTCCCACTTCATCGGGGCTTCCCGATCCCCCCAGATCCCCCTCCCGGAAGCCCCGACGCCATGTACGACCACCGTCACCCCGGAAGGGTTGTACGGTCGCGGGCAGTTATTTTGCAGGTTGTTCTTCCGGGATCCCGGTATGCCGCGGGAAGCGGGCGAGCGTCACCTCCAGGACCTCCAGTCCGTCCGCGCCCACAGCCCCTCGTGGAACAACTCCACCTCGACCGGGCCGTCGTACCCCGCCGCCGTCACCGGCTCGCACCAGGCCCGCAGATCGATCGCGCCGTCGCCGAGCCGGCCCCGTCCGTGGCTGGGCGGCGAGAAGCCCGCCGCCACCCATGCCGCGCTCACCCCGCACCTCGGCTGTGTCCAGGTCAAGGACATCGCCTCGGCCGGCGACCTGACCCCGCTGCCGCTCGGCACGGGCGTACTGCCGCTCGCCGAGTGCCTGGCCGCGCTCAGCCCCGGGGGCCGGCTGTGCCGGGAGTACGAGAAGCGCCGGCATCCTCGGGCCGCGGGCCTGCCTCCGCTGCTGACGCCGGGCCGGGAGTACCTGGAGCGGCTGCTCGCGGGGCTCGCGCGAGCGAGGTGAGCGCCACACCGCCGACAAGCAGGACGGCGGCGCACCAGCGCAGCGGACTGACGGCCTCGCCGAGCAGCAGCGCGGCCGACGACATCCCGAACACGGGCACCAGCAGGGTGAACGGCGCCACAGTGGAGGCCGGGTAGCGGCGCAGCAGGAAGCCCCAGGCGCCGAAGCCGAAGACGGTGGAGATCCAGGCGACGTAGACCAGAGCTCCCGCGCCCGACCAGTCCAGCCCGGCCAGCGCCCGCGCGTCCCGCTCGGGCCCCTCGAAGAGCAGCGAGAGCGCGAGCAGCGGCAGTACGGGCACGGTACTGACCCACACCATGAAGTTGAGCGCGTCGGGCGGGGCGGCCTTGCGGGTCAGCACATTCGACACGCCCCAGCACGCCGCCGCCGCGACGACCAGCGCGAAGCCGAGAACGGGCCCGCCCAGCCCCTCGTCCACGGCCGCGACCGCGATGCCGACGAGGGCGACGGCCATGCCCAGCAGCCTGACCCGGCCGGGGCGTTCGTCGAGCACGACGGCCGCGACGAGGGCCGTGAAGACGGCCTGGATCTGGAGGACCAGGGAGGACAGTCCGGCCGGCATGCCCTGGTCCATGCCGATGAAGAGCAGCCCGAACTTGGCGACGCCGAGCGCGGCCCCCACGCCCAGGATCCATCGCCATGCCACCTTCGGGCGCCCCACGAAGAACACGGCGGGCAGCGCCGCGACGACGAAACGCAGAGCGGAGAACAGCAGCGGCGGGAAGTGGTCGAGGCCGACCTCGACGACGACGAAGTTGACTCCCCAGACGGCCGCGACGACCACGGCGAGGGCAATGTGTGTGGGACGCATGGACTGAGCATCGGGGCCAGGGACCATGTAGCACCAGCGCGGAGTTCTTCATGGTTGGATTGAGCAACACTTAAGAATGGAGGAGGCCGAGTGCTCGATCTGGCCCGGCTGCGCGCCCTGCACGCCGTATCCGTCCACGGTTCCGTCGCCGGCGCGGCCACCGCGCTCGGCTACACCCCGTCCGCCGTGTCGCAGCAGATCGCCAAGCTGGAGCGGGAGACCCGCACCACGCTGCTGGAACGCCGGGGCCGGGGCATCGCGCTCACCGAGGAGGCGCAGCATCTGGCCGCCACGGCCCAGGAGTTGCTCGCCATCGTGGAGCGCGCCGAGACCGCCCTGGAGGAGCGCAGGGGACTGCCGACCGGCCGGCTGACGATCGCCGCGTTCCCGTCGGCGGCGCGTGGACTGCTGCCGGGCGTACTGGCCGAGCTGGCGGTCCGTCATCCGTCCCTGGACACCCGGATGACGGAGGCCGACCCGCATCGGTCGGGCGATCTGGTGGCCAAGGGAGTGGTCGATCTGGCGGTCACCCACGACTGGGACATCGCGCCGCTGCCCTTGCCGGAGGGGGTCCAGCAGGCGGTGATCGGCGACGACCCGTGCGATGTGCTGGTACCGGAAGGACATCCGCTGGCGGCGCGTGACTTTGTACGGCGGGAGGATCTCGCCCACGAGCGCTGGATCACCCAGCCACCGGGGACCGTCTGCCACGACTGGCTGATGCGGACGCTGCGTTCCGCCGGGTACGAGCCGGACATCGCCCACCGGGCCGCGGAGAACCACACCCAGGTCGCGCTGGTGGCCGCGGGCCTGGGAGTCGCCCTGGTCCCCCGGCTCGGCCGGGGGCCGCTGCCGCCGGGCGTGTCGGCGGTGCGGCTGGCCCCGGTGCCGGTGCGCCGGCTGTACGCGTTGTGGCGTGCCGGGGCGGCACGCCGCCCGGCGATCCTGGAGGCGGTACGCACGCTCCAGGCGCACTTCTGAGCACGGAGCCGACGAGGGAACCGCCACCGGCGCTTCGGAGGGGGGCGCGCCGGTGGCGGTGTGCTGCCGGCCGCGGGCGGCAGGAGAGGGGAGTCAGCGTTCGCAGCCAGCAGCGAGAGCCGACACCGCCGACGGAGACTCTCCGGCAGCACGTCCCTTTGACGGACCGGCCCCCGAGTTGGTTCCCGTGAAAAGAACGCCTCCCGCGGCGGCAACCCTGCGCGGGCCCCCTTGACCGGCAATTACTTTCCGGATATCCGTGACTCCTTGGCAGTTTCCTTCAGCCCGGAAGGAGCGCACGTGCACCACCGCACCTCCAGACGCACCCTTCTCACCGCCACCGCCGCCCTGGCCGTCGCGGCCGCCACCGGAACGGCCTCCCGCACCGCCATGGCCGCCGAGGGCCGGGACGCCCTGCTCCAGCAGCTCATCGACCGGATGAGCCTGGAGGAGAAGGTCGGCCAGCTCTTCGTCATGCGGGTGTACGGACACTCCGCGACCGCCCCCGACCAGGCCGACATCGACGCCAACCTCGGCGAGATCGGCGTCCGCACCGCCGCCGAGCTGATCGCGAAGTACCACGTCGGCGGCATCATCTACTTCGCCTGGGCGCACAACACCCGTGACCCGCACCAGATCGCCGACCTTTCCAACGGCATCCAGCGGGCCGGACTGGCCCAGCCCACCCCCGTCCCGCTCCTGATCTCCACGGACCAGGAGCACGGCATAGTGGCCCGTGTGGGCAAGCCCGCCACCCTGATGCCGGGCGCCATGGCGCTCGGGGCCGGGGCATCGCGCGCGGACGCCCGCGAGGCGGCCAGGATCGCGGGCACCGAGCTCGCCGCGATGGGCATCACCCAGAACTACGCCCCGGTCGCCGACGTCAACGTCAACCCGGCCAACCCCGTCATCGGCGTACGGTCCTTCGGCGCCGACCCGCAGGCCGTGGCGGCCCTGGTCGCGGCCCAGGTGCAGGGGTACCAGCTCGCCGGCGTCGCGGCGACGTCCAAGCACTTCCCGGGGCACGGCGACACGGCCACCGACAGCCACTACGGCCTTCCGATGATCACCCACACCGCCGAGCAGTGGGAGCGGCTGGACGCCCCACCCTTCCGGGCGGCGATCGACGTGGGCATCGAGTCGATCATGACCGCGCACATCGTGGTCCCGGCCCTCGACCCGAGCGAGGACCCGGCCACCCTCTCCCGGCCGATCCTCACCGGCATCCTGCGCGAGCGCCTCGGCTACGACGGCGTGGTCGTCACCGACTCGCTCGGTATGGCGGGCGTGCGCCAGAAGTACGGCGACGACCGGGTGCCGGTGCTCGCCCTCAAGGCCGGCTGCGACCAGCTGCTGAACCCGCCCAGCCTGGACATCGCCTGGAACGCCGTCCTCCGGGCCGTCAGGACGGGCGAGCTCAGCGAAGCGCGGCTCGATCAGTCGATCCTGCGCATTCTGCGGCTCAAGACGAAACTCGGCCTGTTCCGCGACCCGTACGTCAGCCACGGGGGCGTGGACCGCGCGGTGGGCAAGCCCTCCCATCTCGCCGCCGCCGACAAGATCGCCGAGCGGACCACCACCCTGCTCGCCAACGACGGCGGCCTGCTGCCGCTCAGCGCGAGCGCACAGCCCGAACTGCTGGTCGTGGGCGCCGACCCGGCGTCCCCCTCCGGCACCACCGGTCCGCCCACGACCGTGCTCGCCGGCGCTCTCGGCGAACTCGGCTTCAGGGCCACCGCCCTGTCCACGGGCATCACCCCGACCCGGGCGAGGATCGACGCGGCGGTGGCGGCGGCCGCCGGCAAGGACGCGGTGATCGTGGCGACGTACAACGTCTCCGCGACCAGCCCGCAGCGCACCCTGGTCGCCGAACTCGCCGCGACCGGAGTCCCGGTCGTCACGGTCGCCATCCGCAATCCGTACGACATCGCCTGGATCTGGGGGTCCCCCCGGACGGACTCCGGGGGAGGCCGGCGCGCGGCTCTCGCCACGTACTCCTGGACCGATGTGGAACTGCGCGCCGCGGCCCGGGTGATCGCCGGGAAGGCCGCACCGCGGGGCGCACTGCCGGTTCCGGTGCAGCGGGCCGACGACCCGGCGCGGATTCTTCACCCGATCGGGTACGGCCTGCGGTACTAGACGTGGACAGGCCCGGAGCGTCACGCTTGTCGGACGTGTCGGGGGTGGGGGGTCACCATGCGTCGGTACCGATTGCCGGGGGTGTTGTGTGTCTGCGTCCTGCTGCTCGCCTCGCTGGCCGCCTGCCAGCGGGGCGAGCCGCGGGCCGCCGGCACGGCGGCGAGCGAGAACCCCCTCACGCCCACCGGATACGGGCTGACCTTCCTGGGCGTGAACGAATGCAGTGCGAGGGGCAGCGAGCACCGCGAGGTGCCGTGCACGAGCGAGAAGGCGGCGGCCCGGGTGCTGGCCCGCTACGACGGCACCCCGCCGGACACCTCGCCCTGCCCGCCCACCACCGACTTCGTGCTCCACATCTCCGAACGCCGCCCCTCCCTCGACGAGAACGGCGACGGGGCGGTGCCCCGCGGCTATGCCTGCATGCGCAACCTGGAACCGCCGCACCCCGGCGACCCGGGCATGGGCGGAGGTCCGCACACGATCGTCGGCGACTGCGTGTACAGCTCCCGCAAGGGAGAGGTGAAGGAGACCGCCTGCGACGGCTCCGGCCCGAAGGCCCCGCAGTTCAAGGTGGCGAGCGCGGTGGCCACACGGTCGCAGTGCCCGCCCTCCACGGCGTTGTACGTCCAGCTGGGCGGGGAAAAGCCCGTGGGCTGCGCCCGCCGCGTCTGAACGGCGGGCGCAGCCCACGGATGTGACGGAGAAGCGGCTACGGGCGCATCCGCAGCTCGCGCGCGTCCAGCTTGTCGAGCTTGGCGTCGTGCTTCGCCAGCGGCTTCGCGTTGGACGGGTCGGCCTTGACGGCTGCCGGGGCGACGCCCGCCCACTCCAGGATCCTGGCGGTCGCGAAGGCCTTCTCGTCGTCGGGCAGACCGGCGACGCGGGCACCGTGGTTGGCGCCGGGCACGGTGTAGATGTACGAGTCGACGGTGTGCTTGCCGAGGTGGAAGCGCTCCGAGCCCCACGGGTCGTTCTGGCCGTAGACGTACATCATGTGGTTCGCGTTGTTGCGGACCCAGATGTCCACGTCACGCATCGCCGAGGGGTCGAACTTCATCGGGATGTCGCTCGGCACGAAGTTGCGCGACGGCTGGTAGCCGTAGCGGGTCAGGCCGTCCAGGTGCGGCTGCTTGATGGTGGGCCAGCCCAGCTGGGTGCTGGCCTGGTAGTAGTACGGCGTGTAGGGCTCCAGGCCCTGGTCGGTGTAGGCGCTCCAGCCGGAGATCTCCTCGATGGTCTCGAAGAGCTGCTCGTCGGTGGTGTCCTTGTCGACCGCCGGGACCAGGGTGAAGCAATCGGACTCGAGCCGGGTCTGCCAGAAGCCCCAGACGAAGTCGAGGACCACGGCCTCGAAGGCCTTGTCCAGGCTGCCGATGGTGTTGAAGGTGGAGCCGTCCTTGTCGGCGTACTCCTTGTACATCGGCTCGAGCTTGTCGCGGCGCGTGAGCGCCTCCGTCTGCACCGCGTTCAGCCGGTCGCGGCACTCCTTGGTGCCGACGTTGGCGAAGAAGTCGTCGTACGCCGAGTCTTCCTTGTTCAGGACGTCGTTGGGCGCGACGTAGGCGACCACGCCGTCCATGTCCTTCGGGTAGAAGCGCTCGTAGTACGTGGCGGTCATACCGCCCTTGGAGCCGCCGGTGGAGATCCAGTTCTTGCTGTAGATCTTCTTCAGCGCCGTGTAAATGCGGTGCTGGTCGCTGGCGGCCTGCCAGATGTCCAGCTTGGACCAGTCGGCCGGGGCGGGCCGGGACGGAGTGAAGAAGCGGTACTCCATCGACACCTGGTTGCCGTCGACGATCTGGGTGGGCTCGCGGCGTCCGGGGGTGGTGGAGACGTTGTAGCCGCCGGTGTAGAAGACCGTCGGGCGGCTGGTGTCCTTGTGCAGCAAGGTGATCCGCTGCTCGAAGGTGCCCTTGGACGGGTCCCGGTGGTCGACCGGCTGGGTGTAGTTGAGGACGAAGAACCGGTAACCGGCGTACGGCTTCTCCTCGATGAGGCTCATTCCCGGGATCGCGAGAATGCGGTCCTTGATGTCGGTGGTCGCGGCCTGCTCCGCAGTCGCGGCCTGCTCCGCGGTGGTGGCCGCCTCGGCCGTTGCTCCGGCCGCCGTCACCGTGCCGGTCAGCACGGCCATGGACAGCAGCCATCCGAGCGACTTGCGCATATACCCTCCCCTGGATCACAGCAGACGCCGTGAACCTAACCGGGGGAACACCGGTACCGCCAGACCCGGTTGGCAACGATTGTCACGTTGTCGGACCGTCAGCAGAGGATCCATCCCGTGCCGGCCCGTCGGCCGGACACCGAACCCTCGGCGAGCACACAGCGGCTCAGCGCGTGGACCGTGACCGGTCCGGCCTGACGGGTGTAACGACCGCTGTCCACCGCGGGACGGCCGCCGCGCGCCCGGATGCTGACGGACATCGGCCGCCGCGCTCCCGGGGACTTGGCGACGGTGACGGCACAGGCGTACTGGCGGCTCTTGTAGACGTGGAGCTCTCCCGTCGCGAAGACGACGGTCTTCACCTTGCGACCCGAACAGGTCGAGGCGGCCGCCGCGCTGGGCGCACCGGGGCCCACGACGGACAGGGCGGTCGTCGTCAGCACGGCCAGCCCGGCCATCAGCCGCCTGCGCCACGCACCATCGAACACACGCACCTCCCGCGACCCCATGAACGTACAAGCGTACGGACGCAGGGTGCGGCCTGGTTGGTTGCCGGGAATCCAGGCCGAATTCAGCGCAACCGAAACAGCACACCGGTGGTCCAACAGGACAGACCGCGCGAAAGGCAGGTTATTGCCATGACTCAACCGCGTTCGGCAGCCCGCGCATTGCTCGCGGCCGCGCTGCTCACCTCCATCGCGGTGGTCCCCGCCGCCGCGTCCTCGCTCCCCCGGACTTCGTCCGGCGGGACCCCCACCTCGCTCCTCCCCCAGACTGCGTCCGGCGGGACCCCCACCTCGCTTCTCCCCCGGACTTCGTCCGGGGGGACCCCCACCTCGCTTCGCTCGGCTGCCGCGCCGGCCCCTCCGCGCAGTGGCAGCCCGGCCCCCGCCTACGACCGGGTCGCGCACTTCTACGGCGCGTACATCGACGTCGCCCACGATCCCGGGGACAACGCGCTCGCCGCGGAGCTGCGGACGTTCTATCTGACGCCCCGGCTGCGCGAGGAACTCCGTGACTGGGAGCGCCGCCATCCCGCCGCCGACGGGGTGCTGCGCGGCCGGAGCGTCCCGACCGCCTGGAAGGTCACCCCGCGCGACAGCGGCATGGGCCACACCTGGTCGGTGGTCCGGCTGACCTGGGGCTCGGGCCCGGGACGTACCTACACCTATCTGGAGGTGCAGTCGGACCTGGACACCAGGAGGATCTCCGGGATCAGGGAGCTGCCCACCGGCTGATCAGACGGCCGCGGCCGGCTCCTCCTCGCCTATGAACGTGCGCCACAGCGCGGCGTACCGGCCGTCGCGCGCCAGCAACTCGTCGTGCGTACCGTCCTCGGCGACCCGGCCGCCGTCCATCACCACCACCCGGTCGGCGCGCGCCGCCGTCGTCAGCCGGTGCGCGACGACCAGGGTGGTGCGCTTGCCGGCCAGACGGTCGGTGGCCTGATTGACCTGCGCCTCGGTGGCCAGGTCCAGGGCCGCGGTCGCCTCGTCGAGCAGCAGGATGTCCGGGTCGACCAGCTCGGCGCGGGCCAGGGCGATCAGCTGGCGCTGACCGGCGGAGAGGTTGCGGCCGCGCTCGGCGACCTCGTGGAGATAGCCGCCGTCCAGCGTGGCGATCATGTCGTGCGCGCCGACCGCTCGCGCCGCGGCCTCCACCTCGGCGTCGGTGGCGTCGGGCCGTCCGTAGGCGATGGCGTCCCGGACCGTACCGGCGAAGAGGTACGCCTCCTGCGGCACCACGCCGAGCCGGTGCCGGTA
This sequence comes from Streptomyces sannanensis, assembly GCF_039536205.1. Taxonomy (GTDB): domain Bacteria; phylum Actinomycetota; class Actinomycetes; order Streptomycetales; family Streptomycetaceae; genus Streptomyces; species Streptomyces sannanensis. The sequence continues at coordinate 2,523,740 of NZ_BAAAYL010000001.1, forward strand.
GCCGGGGAGGTCCAGATCGCGCAGGTCCTGGCCGTCCGCGGTGACCCGGCCGGACGTCGGGTCGTAGAACCGGGCGACCAGCTTGACCAGGGTGGACTTGCCGGCGCCGGTCTCGCCGACGAAGGCGACGGTCTGGCCGGCCGGGATGCGCAGATCAATGCCGGTGAGGGCCTCTTCCCCGCCGCCGGCCCCTTCCTTCTTCGAATACGTGAAGGACACATCCTCGAAGGCGATCTCACCGCGCAGCGATGGCACGTCCAGCGGCTCGGACGGCTGAGCGGTGGATGTGGGCTCCTGGAGCAGCTCCTGTACGCGCCGCAGCGAGACCGTGGCCTGCTGGTAGCCGTCGAAGACCTGCGACAGCTGCTGCACGGGAGCGAAGAACAGGTCGATGTAGAGGAGGTAGGCGACCAGCGCGCCGGTGGTGAGCGTGCCGGCCTCCACCCGTCCCGCGCCGACCACCAGCACCGACGCCGCGGCCACCGACGACAGCAGCTGCACGAACGGGAAGTAGACCGAGATCAGCCACTGGCCGCGCACCCGGGCGGCCCGGTAGGAGGCGCTGCGCTCGGCGAACCGCGCCAGGCCGTCCCGCTCGCGGCCGAAGGCCTGCACGATCCTGAGCCCGGTCACCGACTCCTGGAGATCGGCGTTGACGGCGCTGATCCGCTCGCGGGCCAGTTCGTACGCCTTGACGCTCTGCTTGCGGAAGAAGTACGTGCCGACGATCAGCGGCGGCAGCGTCGCGAAGACCACCAGCGCGAGCTGGATGTCGATGACGGCGAGCACGAGCATGATGCCGAAGAAGGTGACGACCGAGACGAACGCGGTGACCAGGCCGGTCTGCAGGAACGTGGACATGGCGTCCACGTCCGTCGTCATCCGGGTCATGATCCGGCCGGTCAGCTCACGCTCGTAGTAGTCGAGGCCGAGCCGCTGCAGCTGCGCGAAGATCTTCAGCCGCAGGGAGTACAGCACCCGCTCACCGGTGCGCCCGGTCATCCGGGTCTCGCCCACCTGCGCCGCCCACTGCACGATCACGGCCAGCAGGGCCAGCCCGGAGGCCGCCCACACCGCGCCGAGAGCCATCTGCGAGACACCCTGGTCGATACCGTGCCGGATCAGGACCGGCAGGGCCAGCGACATCCCGGCGTCGACGGCCACCAGCAGCAGGCTGATCAGCAGCGGCAGCCCGAAGCCGCGCAGCAGCCGCCGCAGCCCGTAGGACTCCTCCGCCGTCACGGCCCGTGCCTCGTCGATGCCGGGCGTGTCGGTGGCCGGGGGCAGCGCCTCCACCTGGGCGAGCAGCTCGGGCGATGGGGGTGCCCCCTGCCCGAGCGAAGCCGAGGGCTTGGGGGACGGCATACCGGCCACATCGGTGGTGCGGGGCTGCTCCTCCCGGGTCCACAGGGCGGGCGTGATGCCGCGCTCGGCGTCGAACTCGGCGTCCAGCTCCTCCTGGACCGTACGGTCCTCGACCGCCTCCGAGGCCTGCAGAATGTGCCCGGGCGAGACTCCGCCGAGCTCGTCGGGGTCGGTCAGCAGCCGCCGGTAGAGCGCGGAGCGCCGCTCCAGCTCCTCGTGCGTGCCGATGTCGGCGAGCCGTCCCCGGTCGAGTACGGCGATACGGTCCGCGAGGCCGAGGGTGGAGCGGCGGTGGGCTATCAGCAGGGTCGTCCGTCCCGCCATGACGCCGCGCAGCGCTTCATGGATCTCGTGCTCGACGCGGGCGTCGACGGCGGAGGTGGCGTCGTCGAGGAGCAGCAGCCGGGGGTCGGCGAGGATGGCGCGGGCGAGCGCGACGCGCTGGCGCTGACCGCCGGAGAGGGTGAGGCCGTGCTCGCCGACCCTGGTGTCGTAGCCCTCGGGCAGCTCGCTGATGAAACGGTCCGCCTGGGCGGCGCGGGCGGCGTTCTCGATCTCCTCCTGGGTCGCGTCCGGCTTCCCGTACGCGATGTTGGCGCGCACGGTGTCGGAGAAGAGGAAGCTGTCCTCCGGTACGAGCCCGATGGCGCCGCGCAGCGATTCCAGCGTCAGTTCGCGGACGTCGTGGCCGCCGACGAGGACCGCGCCGTGCGTCACGTCGTAGAAGCGGGGCAGCAGCAGCGCGACGGTGGACTTGCCGCTGCCGGAGGAGCCGACGACGGCGACGGTCTCTCCGGGGCGGATCTCCAGCGAGAAGCCGTCCAGCACCGGCCGGCCGTCCTCGTAGGCGAAGGAGACGTCGTCGAACTCGACGGTCGCGGGAGCGTCCGCGGACAGTTCCTTCGTGCCGTCCTGGATCGACGGCTCGGTGTCGATCAGCTCCAGCACCCGCTCGACACCGGCCCGCGCCTGCTGGCCGACGGTGAGCACCATGGCCAGCATCCGGACCGGGCCGACCAGCTGGGCCAGGTAGGCCGAGAAAGCGACGAACGTACCGAGCGTGATCTGGCCGCGGGTCGCCAGCCAGCCGCCGAGCGCCAGCATCGCGACCTGGCCGAGCGCCGGAACGGCCTGGAGGGCGGGGGTGTAGCGGGCGTTCAGCCGGATCGTACGCAGCCGGCCCGCGAAGAGCTTCCGGCCGACCTCGCGCAGCTTGCCGGTCTCCTGGTCCTCCTGCCCGAAGCCCTTGACGACACGCACGCCGGAGACGGCCCCGTCGACGACGGTCGCGACGGCGGCGGCCTGGCCCTGGGCGTACCAGGTGGCGGGGTAGAGCCGTTTCTTGCTGGCCCGGGCGATGAACCAGAGCGCGGGTGCGACGGCGAGGGCGACGACGGTCAGCGGCGGCGACAGCCACAGCATGATCGCGAGCGAGATCAGGAAGAGCAGGATGTTGCCGATGGTCATCGGCAACATGAAGAGAAGCCCCTGGATGAGCTGCAGGTCGCTGGTGGCGCGGCCGACGACCTGTCCGGTGGAGAGCTCGTCCTGGCGGCGGCCGTCGAGCCGCGCGACGGTGCCGTACATCTCGGTACGGAGGTCGTGCTGGACGTCGAGGGCGAGCCGCCCGCCGTAGTAGCGCCGGAGGTACGTCAGCACATAGACGACGACCGCGGCGACGACCAGCAGACCCGTCCACACGGCCAGCGAACGCGTGTGCGTTCCTATCACGTCATCGATGATCACCTTGGTGATCAGCGGCGCGAGCGCCATCACCGCCATGCCGGCGAGCGAGGACCCGAGCGCCAGCAACACGTCGCTCCGATACCGCCAGGCATACCCGGCGAGCCGTCGCGCCCACCCCGTTCGTGCCGCCACTGGTGCCTCCCGTCGTCCTGCTCTGCCGGAAGGCACCAACGCGGTCACCGGCGGATTTCATCCCGCCGCGTCGAAGACCGGTCGCAGGTCCTAGGACCAGGACCTGCGACCGGAGGAAGGTTTTCGGCTCAGGCGCCGGGTTCTCGGCTCAGGACGCCGACACGGACGCGACGGCCGCGCGCTCGGGCGTGGCCGGGACGGCCTCCTGGGGAACGGCCGGCGGGGCGAACGTCGTCGTGGTGCTCAGGGTGGTGGACGTCGTCGCCGCGGTGAGGTCCTTGTGGATCACGCGGGCGACGGCCTGGATGGTGTTGACGCCGTCGGTCATGGTGGCGTTGTCGTGGGTGAGCACGGTGATCTGGTAGTCGTGCGTGGTGCCGGTGAAGGCGCCGATGCTGTGCACCCGCCAGCCGTGCGTGGCCCGGGACAGCCAGCCGTTCTTGACGTGGATCTTCGCGGTGCTCGGCGCACCGGCCGGGGTGCCCCAGCGCTGCGAGGAGACGACCTGGTTCATCAGCTTGAGCGCGTACGCGCGCGAGTTGTCGCTCAGCACGGTGTTGCGCGCGGTGAGCAGCGCCAGCAGCTTCTGCTGGTCGCGCGCGGTGATCTGGGTGAGCCCCCAGTAGCCGTTGGCGCCGGGCACGGTGTTGGTCATGCCCGCGGCCGTCAGGAATCCCTTGATCTTCGTCATGCCGAGCTGGCGCCACAGCGTGCTGGTGGCGGCGTTGTCCGACTTGGTGATCATATCGGTGGTGAGCCTGACCTCGGTCGCGGTCAGGTAGCGGCCCTGCTTCTTGGCGTCCCACAGCAGCGTGGCGAGCACGGTCGCCTTGACCACGCTCGCCGAGTCGAAGCGCTGGTCGGCGCGGAGGGTGCAGGTCGTCTTCGTCTTGCGGTCGTTCACGAAGATCGCGGTCGTGGAGGCCCGGCCGCGCAGCGCGGCGGTGATGTCCGTGGTCAGCTTCGTGGCGAGTCCGGCCTTGGCGGAGGTGCACACGACCGGCGGCGTCGCGGCCTGCGCGGCCCCCGAGCCGAGGGTCAGCGGCAGCAGTATGCCTGCGCCCAGGGCAGCGGACAGCATCCCGCGCGCACGGCGGCGGGATGTGCGGTGTTGCGTCATGGAGGCTTCCCATCCCCTGATAGCTAGGTGCGCCCTTGGCGCACTCGCCTCTCATGACTCACGGAATGACGAAAAGTTGTATGTGCGACGAACGCGAGTTCGTCGCACATACAGGCGATCACTCGACGTCGGTACCCCGGCTGACCGGTCGGGGCAGGACTTTCTGCGGGCTCCAATCCGTCCGCACCCCCGGCGTCGGTCGTGCGGGCGACGACCTCCGGATCCCGGCGGGGCTGCAGCGATGGTCATGTTCAGGCCAGATTCTCGGCATCGGCTGGGCAGCCTGCGTGGACCCTGGGGCCAGTACTCGCCAGTGATACGCCTCTTGGGCTACGGCATGAATGAGCCACCGGCCGCCGAATGCGTTCACGCCCCCCCCAGGGGGCGTGATGATCAGCGCGCACCGCTGCCCAAGCGATCTTCCTGGAGACCTGATGAGACGCATGTCCCACCGTCTGCGCGCGGTGGCCGTCACCGGACTGCTCACCGTCACCGCCGTTGGCGTCCTCGCCAACACCGCTTACGCGCTCCGAGAGACCACGACGAAGTACTTCAATGGGGCGGGCCCTGGAGACGAGTCCAGCCGCTGGTACGGCTACAGCACATACACGCACTACGTCACACAGAAGCAGTGCACGGGTAACTACCAGGCCGGACAGACCGGTCGAGCCGCCTATGACTTCTACAGAGAGGTCAACTACTTGCCGGACGACTACGTAGCCTGGCGCGACTGGTCCTGCGACGACTACCCATACACCAAGACCTACGCACCGCCTGGCAACGGCAACTACTACGCAAAGATCGACTCCACCCCGCTGGGCGGAGTGATCTGGTCTGTTCTCGACATCAGCCGCGTCGTCTCCTGACCCCCTGGAAAGTAACCACCATCTCATGACTGCCGTTCTCCGCTGCCACGGCGTGGTCAAGAAGTACGGTGCAAACACCGTGCTGAACGGCGTGTCCCTCACCGTGGAGGCCGGTCAGGTGACCGGCCTCCTCGGGTTGAACGGGGCAGGCAAGACCACCCTCATGCGTATCGCCACCGGGCTCGCGAAGCCCAGCGCGGGCCACGTACAGGTCCTCGGCGCCTCGCTGCCGATGCACCCGGACACGCTCGCCCGCGTCGGCGCGGCCCTCGACGCGCCCGCGTTCTACCGGTGGATGACCGGCCAGGGCATGCTGCGCACGCTGCTCGACATGGCCGGCCTCCCCGACGAAGGGAGGATCCGACGCGTTCTGGAACGCGTCGGCCTCACGGAGGCCGGGAGGCGCCGGGTGCGCACCTACTCCCAGGGCATGCGCCAACGTCTCGCCCTCGCCGCGGCGTTGCTGAAGGAACCCGACCTGCTCATCCTCGATGAGCCCACCAACGGACTGGACCCCGCCGGCGTGCGTCTCGTGCGCGAGATCATCGCTCAGGAAGCCGCGCGCGGTGCGGGCATTCTCATCTCGAGCCACCAGCTCGACGAGATCGCCCGCGTCTGCGACACGATCACGATGATCGCGCACGGGACCGTCAGTGCCGAAGGCACGCTCGATGAGCTCGGTCTCGCGCCGGGAAGCGGCACCGAGAGTCTGGAGGACTGGTTCTTCCGCCACCAGGACACCCTCCCTGGGAGAGCACTGTGAAGCATCTCATCAGCGCCGAGCTGCGTCGTACGCTTCCCCGCCTGCTCCCCGTCGCCCTGTTGTTGCTGGTCACCGTCGGCATCACGACGTTCAGTCTCGCGTACCAGGACAACTCGCACGGGAACCTGCGCAACGTGCGCCAGGCCCTCGCGGAACAACTGACTCCCGCAGGTTGCGAGAGGGATGCCAAAGGCCTTCCCAAGGACGTGCCTGGCACTCCCGAGCAGTTCCTGGAGCATTGTCTGGCCGATCTGCCGTACCAGCGCGCGGGCAACGAGGCCTGGGAACGGGAGGCCACCCACGTCGCCCGCCACTTCGGCTACGCCCAGACCCCCGCAGGGGCCCCCGGGATTGCACTCGGCTGGCTCACCACCGCTCCTGGCATGGCATGCGTCCTGCTGCTCGCTGCCTACTTCACCGCCGGGGAATGGTCACGGGGCACCGCCGTGCCGCTCCTGCTCCAGGAACAGCGCCTCTCCCGCGTCCTCCTCGCGAAAGCCACCACCCTCTTCACCTGGGTCCTCGTCACGACGGCCACGGCATCGGCCGCGCTGTGCGCCCTGGCGTACCTGCACACCCGCCAGGCCTACCCGCTGCACCACATGAGCACCACGGGGGACGCCCTGGCCTTCACGCTTCGCCGTGCCGCCGTGGCGCTTCCCACGCTGGTCCTCACATGCGTGGTGGCCGTCGCCCTGGCGTCGCTGCTGCGATCACCCGCGCGTACCGTCCTGGTCGGCGTCATCGGTCTCTCCCTCGCCGCCTACCCCACGGCGGCATGGCTGCCGGGCCCGGTCCTGGCCGACCTGATGGGCCTCGAGACGCTGTTCAACGGCAAGGACCATCTGTGGACCGCCCCTGTGACGTCCGGTGTTCCTGCTCTGTTGATGGCCGCCGCCTGGGCCGTCCTGCTCATGTCCGGGGCCCGGTGGGCGATCCGCCACCGGCAGAGGGACCTCCTGTGAAAGCCCTCGCGCCGCTTCGCGCGGAACTAAGGACGGCCGCCCTTCCTGCCGCGGCACTCACCGTGGCCGCGGCGCTGTCGGCTTCCGCCAGGCCTCTGGCCGAGCTGTCCGCAGCAACCACACGGGGCCAAGACGGCATCGGTCAGGCCATGGCCCATCTGATCAGTCCGGCAGGGGCACTTCAGGCAGCAGCCTGGCACCACGGCGCCCTGCTGGGACTGGTGTTCGCCGCACTGCTCGGGGCGGTACTCGGCGGGGAAGGCGTGGAGACCGGCACCTGGTCGCTCGCCCGTCTCCACCAGGCGTCCGTCGTGCGTGGGTTGCTCTGGAAGATCGCCGCCGTACTGACCGCCTCGTGCATCAGTGTTCTCGTCACCTGGGCAGCGCTCTGGGGCAGCGCCCAGCTCTTCGAACCCCCGACACCGCCACCGCATGTCACCTGGGCACAGCACATCACCTGGCAGGCGGCGCCTGTCGGCTGGGCGGAAACCGCCGAGTCGTGCTCACGTGCGGTGCTCGCCCTCTCCGTCTACGCCGCTCTCGGCGTATGCGCTGCCGCTGCCACACGCGTCGTCATCGCCGGAGCAGCCGTCGCGGTCGGCGGCATGGTCGTCACCATGCCGTTGGTCACCACCGGGATCCGCTCCACGCTGCCGCACTACTGGATCGCCGCGTGGATGGAATTTCCCGGCGGCGCGCAGTGGGAACTGTACTGGTGGTCGTCCTCCCCTATCGGAGCCGGCATCGGCGTGCCCCTGACCGTCATGTGCGCGCTGCTCCTGCTCCTCTTGGCGGCAGCGTGGCTGTTGCTGCGAGGCGAGCGCGCCCTCACCCCCCGGGCGTAGCCCGAGGCCCGAACGAACGTCACATGCAGCGCCCCGGACAGAGCCTGCCTGACTCCTGGGCTGACCACAGGTGGCCACGCGCGGCCTCGGCAGCCGCTGACCTGTTCCCTGGCCGCCAGGTGGCGGTGCCCATGGCCGCGAGACAGTCAGCGCGCCGTCGGCAGGAAGTCACAAGGTGCCGGGAGGTGCCACCCAGGCGGTGGGCTGGCCGGTGGCTCGGGCCACGGTGTCGAAGTCCGCGTCGTAGTGCAGAACGATCAGCCCGTTCAGCTCAGCGGTGGCCGCGACGAGCAGGTCAACGGCACCCGCGCTGTGGTGCTCGCCGCGTTCGGTCAGCATGCGCTGTACCGTCCGGGCTCGCTGGTGCACCCCGTCCGGCACGGGTGTCCGGTTGAAGAGCTCTCCGAGCAGCCCCTCCTTCGCGAGGCGATCTGCAAGCGACTGGGCCGAGAAAAGGATCTCCAGCTCGGTGATGTCACACAGCGCGATCACCCCCTCGGCGAGGTGGTCGCTCCAGCGCTCACGGACCTGCTTGCTGGTCAGGATCCGGGCGGCCGCAGAAGTGTCGATGAGGTGAGTAATGGGACTCATCGGCGATAGCCGCTCTTGTCCAGCAGGATGTCGAAATCGCCACGCTCACCCATGGCGGCAAGCTCTTCAAGCGCCTTGAGCCGCTTGCGCCGCTTGGCGACTTCGAGCAGAGCCGCGTTGACGGTGTCTTTTTTCGTCTTGGTGCCCAGTATCGAGGCCGCTTCGCTCAGAGCCTCGTCGTCCACTTCCACGTAGAGGTTCGACATCGCCATGACATATCCTCCCTATGGAATCGCCATATGCAGCATATGGCGCCTGAGGTTGCGCTGCAACGCCTGACGCCCCCACCGTCCCGGGCAGGACAACGGGGGCGCCGGGGGATACCGGTCAGAGGTGCGTCGGGGCGAACATCCGCAGCAGCGCCGGAAGCACGACGACCGAGGGGCCGGGCTCGGCGAGGGCCCTGGACAGGTCCTCGCGCAGCGACTCGGGGGTTGTACGGACCGCCGGGACGCCGAAGGACTCGGCGAGGGCGACGAAGTCCGGGCGGGTCAGTTCCGTCGCCGTGGCCTCGCCGAAGGCGTCCGTCATGTACTCGCGCAGGATGCCGTAGCCGCCGTCGTCGACGATCAGCCAGGTGACCGGCAGGTCGTACTGGCGGGCCGTGGCCAGTTCGGCGATGGAATACATCGCGCCGCCGTCGCCCGAGACGGCGAGGACGGGGCGCGTACGGTCCGCCGCGGCGGCGCCGAGGGCGGCGGGGAAACCGTAGCCGAGGCCGCCGGCGCCCTGGGCGGAGTGCATCGTGTTGGGACGCCGGGCGTCGAAGGCGGACCAGGCCCAGTAGCCGAGGATCGTCATGTCCCAGAAGCTGGGGGACGTGTCGGGCAGGGCCGCCCGCACCGAGGCGAGGACCTGCTGCTCCAGGGTCAGGTCCTGGGCGGCGATCCGCTCCCGCACCTTGGTGAGGAGGGTGCGTACGCGCTCGGCGGCGGCCTCGTCGCGGCGCTCCTCGACGGTTTCGAGGAGGGCGGAGAGGGCGAGCCGGGCGTCGGCGTGGATGCCGAGGGCAGGGTGGTTGGACTCCAGCTTGCCGAGGTCCGCCTCGATCTGGATCACCCGGCCGCGCGGAGCGAACGTGTGGTAGTTCGAGGAGAGTTCGCCCAGCCCGCTGCCGACGACCAGCAGGACGTCGGCGTCCTCCAGGAGGTCGGTGGTGTGCCGGTCCTCCAGCCAGGACTGCAGCGACAGCGGGTGCTCCCAGGGGAAGGCGCCCTTGCCGCCGAAGGTGGTGACGACCGGTGCGTCCAGCTTCTCGGCGAGCGCGAGGAGCTTGCCGGTGGCGTCGGAGCGTACGACACCGCCGCCGGCAATGATCGCCGGGCGGACCGCGTCGGACAGCAAGTGTGCCGCCACGGCGGTCAGTTCGGGGCGCGGCACGAGGTCGCGCGGGGTGGCGTCCATCGCGGTGACGACCGGAAGGGTGGTTCCGGCGAGCAGCACGTCCTGGGGGATCTCGACCCAGACCGGCCCGTGCGGGGCGGTGAGCGCGGACTCCCAGGCGGCGGCGATCGCGGAGGGGATCTGCGAGGCCGTACGGACGGTGTGCACGGACTTCACGATGTCGCGGAACGAGGCCTGCTGGTCGCGGAGTTCGTGCAGATAACCGTGACGGCCGCCGCCGAGCCCGGCGGACGGGATCTGGCTGCCGATGGCCAGCACGGGCGCGCTGGCCGCCGCGGCCTCCTGGAGCGCGGCGAGCGACATGAGCGCGCCGGGCCCGGTGGAGAGCAGCAGCGGGGCGGCCTCTCCGGTGATCCGGCCGTAGGCGTCGGCGGCGAAACCGGCGTTGTTCTCGACACGCAGGCCCACGTATGCCAGCGACGAGCGGCGCAGTGCGTCGAACATGCCGAGCGCGTGCTGGCCGGGCAGCCCGAAGACCGTGGTGGCGCCGAGGCCCTGGAGGGTCTCGACGACCAGATCGCCGCCGTTGCGCCCCGCCGGGGGGTTGAGCGCGGCCTCGGTCTGGCGCGCCGTGGGCCGCAGCACAAGGTCGTGGTCGTGAGTCATGAGTCGTCCCTGAGGGTTGTGGGCATTCGTGCCGCGTGGGGGTCCCCACAGGACGAAGTCCCAGGGGTGGGGTCCCCCAGGACGAAGTCCTGGGGGGGAGGTGGGGGTCCCCCTGCTCGAGCGGAGCCGAGAGCTCGGGGGAGGGTGGGCACAACCCGCCCACCGGGCCGCACCCGGCCTGGTGCTGTGACCGGAAGGTGCACCGGCTCGCGACGCTCCCCCCAGCTACCGCTGGGAGGTACCCCCAGGCACGGCGCCTCTCCCCCGTAGCCCTTCGGGCACGGGAGGTACCCCCAGCGTTGTCGCATCGCGCGAGTACGGCCGAGTACGAGCTGCGACGCTCCGCCTTGCGATGCACCGCACCCGGGGGACACCTCCGGGGGCACCCTGGGGGCACCCTGGGGGCACCCCCAGCGGTAGCTGGGGGAGGTAGCTGGGGGAGGTAGCGGGGGGAGCCGCGAGCCACCCGGCAAGCCTTTCCGGCCACAGCACCAGCCGTCGTCGGGGTGCGCGCGCCCCGGGCCACGCGCACCCCGACCCGAGCGTTACTTCGCGCCGGAGGCGCGCTGCGCGGCGATCTGACGGGACATGATCGTGGTCAGCTCGTACGCGGTGTGGGAGGCGGCCACCGCGGTGATCTCGGCGTGGTCGTACGCCGGGGCGACCTCGACGACGTCCGCGGAGACCAGGTTGCAGGAGGACAGTCCGCGCAGGATCTCCAGCAGCTCGCGGGAGGTCATGCCGCCGGCCTCCGGGGTGCCGGTGCCGGGCGCGTGGGCCGGGTCGAGCACATCGATGTCGATGGAGATGTACAGCGGGCGGTCGCCGATGCGCCGGCGCAGCTGGTCGGCCACCTCGTCGGCGCCGCGGCGGTAGACGTCGGCGGACGTCACGATGCCGAAGCCCATCTTCTCGTCGTCGGAGAGGTCCTGCTTGCCGTACAGCGGGCCGCGGGTACCGACGTGCGACAGCGCCTCGGTGTCGAGGATGCCCTCCTCCACCGCGCGGCGGAACGGGGTGCCGTGGGTGTACTCGGCGCCGAAGTAGGTGTCCCAGGTGTCCAGGTGCGCGTCGAAGTGCAGCAGCGCGACCGGGCCGTGCTTCTTGGCGACCGCGCGCAGCAGCGGCAGCGCGATGGTGTGGTCGCCACCGAGGGTCATCAGCCGGGCGCCGGTGTCGAGCAGGTCCCCCGCGGCGGCCTCGATGGTCTCGACGGCCTCGTTGATGTTGAAGGGGTTGGCCGCGATGTCACCGGCGTCGGCGACCTGGGCGAGTGCGAAGGGGGAGGCGTCCTGCGCCGGGTTGTACGGGCGCAGCAGCCGGGAGGCCTCACGGATGGCGTTGCCGCCGAAGCGGGCGCCCGGCCGGTACGAGACGCCGGTGTCGAACGGTACGCCGACCACGGCGACGTCGGTCTTGCCGACCTCGTCGAGGCGCGGCAGCCGGGCGAACGTGGCGGGACCGGCGTACCGCGGGATGCGGGAGGAGTCGACGGGGCCGCGCGGCGTCTCGTTGCTGCTCATCAGGATGCCTTCCTTCTACGCTTCTTTACGTTTTACGACTATATGTGACGTCAGCCGTAAGGGAGTTGTCAGCTCCGAGCAGGCACGGTCACCAGCCCGGAAGCCTCGGGGTTGTCTGCGTCCGACCCGCGCCCCGCGAGGCGCTCGCGCCAGTTGGCCAGTACCGCCTCATCGGTCGCCGGGGTGGCCAGCGAGACGATCACGTACGTGGCGAGCGAGGCCAGCAGGCCGTAGTAGACGGGCTCGTTGGCGAGGATGCCGAACTTCCACATCAGCGCGATCACGGTCAGACCGCCGACGACCACCGCGGAGAGCGCGCCCTGTGCGGTGCCGCGCTTCCACAGCAGGCCGCCGAGGATCGGCACCAGCAGTCCGCCGACCAGCAGGTCGTACGCGACGGTCAGGCCCTCCAGGACGCTGCTGAGCCGGGTCGCGATGACGATCACGGCGATGCCCATGATCAGGATGAAGGTGCGGTTGCCCTTCACCTCGTCGTGCTCCTCACCGCCCTTGGCTCCGGCCTTGCCGCGCAGCCGCGACCAGATGTCGTTGTTGGCGACGGTGGCGGAGGCGATCAGGGCGCCGGAGGAGGTGGACATCACCGCGGCGAGCGCCGCGGCCAGCACCAGGCCGCGCACGCCCATGGGCAGGGCGTCCTTGACGATGGTCGCGAAGGCGTCGTCCGGGTTGCCGAGGTTCGGGTAGAGGACCTTGGCCGCGGTGCCGATGACGGCGCCGGCCAGCGCGTAGGCCAGGCAGTACGTACCGGCGACCGTGCCGCCGTGCTTGGCGACCTTGTCGCTGCGCGCGGTGAACACCCGCTGCCAGATGTCCTGGCCGATCAGCATGCCGAAGGTGTAGATCAGGACGTAGGTGAAGATCGTCTCGCCGCCGATGCCCATCCAGTCGAAGTAGCTCGCCGGCAGGGACTCCTTCATCCCGGAGAAACCGCCCGCCTTGACGACCGCGATCGGCAGCAGCAGGAGCAGCACACCGATGGTCTTCACGACGAACTGCACCATGTCGGTGAGCGTGATCGACCACATGCCGCCGAGCGTGGAGTACGCGACGACGATCGAGCCGCCGAGGATGATCGCGGCGGTGCGGTTGAGATCGAAGAGGACGTCGAAGATCGAGGCGTACGCGATGGTCGAGGTGACCGCGAGCATCAGCGTGTACGCCCACATGACGACGCCGGAGATGACGCCGGCCTTGCCGCCGTAACGCAGGTCGAGCATCTCGGAGACGGTGTAGACCTTCAGCCGCGCGATCCGGGCGGAGAAGAAGATGCTGAGCGCGAGCAGGCCCAGGCCGATGGTGAAGACCATCCAGGCCCCGGAGAGGCCGTACTTGTAGCCGAGGCCCACACCGCCGATGGTGGACGCGCCGCCGAGGACGATCGCCGCCATCGTGCCGGAGTACATGAACGGGCCGAGCCGGCGGCCCGCCACAAGAAACTCGCTCTTCGACTTGGCGCGGCGCATGCCCCACCAGCCCATGGCCAGCATTCCGGCCATATAAAGAACGATCACTGCGTAATCGACGGCCATGGGGCCCTCCTCCGCTCACCTCGGTGGCGTGTCGTGCAATACGGGGACTGTGTTTCTCCGGGGGAAACCCCCGGCCCCCTGCGGCTCTTGTGCGGGGACATCCGCCCGTACCCGCGGCCGCCGGTCCCCATGACGATAGGTGGCCGAAAAGCGACGAAGAAGTGTACGTTTCATCCATCGCCCAGCCCCCTCATGGATGAACCGTCCACCATGCCGGATCCCCCAGCCCCACCCACCCCACCCATCTCGCTTGCCGCACTGCTGGCCAGGGAGGACCTCGGCCTGCGCCGGATCGCCGGGCCCGACGAGGACAGGCCCGTGCACTGGGTGCACACCTCCGAGATGGCCGACCCGTACCCGTATCTCCTCGGCGGCGAGTTGCTCCTCACGGCCGGCGTGCAGCTCACCGACCCGGACGCCTATGTGGCCCGGGTCGTCGGGGCGGGCGCCGCCGCGCTCGGCTTCGGAGTCGCGCCGGTGTACGACACGGTGCCCCCGGCGCTGGTCAAGGCGTGCGACCGGCACGGGCTGCCACTGCTGGAGGTTCCGCAGCGGACCCCGTTCACCACGGTCGCCCGCGCGGTGTGGCGGCTCATGGCCGAGGCCCGCCATCAAGAACTGCGCCGGGTCACCCAGGCCCAGCAGGCCCTGGCCACCGCCGCGGCCCGCCCGGACCCGATTCCCGCGGTCCTGCGCGCGCTCGCCGCGCGTCTCAACGGCTGGGCGGTGCTCCACGGCCCCGACGGCACAGACCTGGACGCCACGGGCCGCGCCCCCTCCGACGGCGTCCGGGCCGCGCTGGCCCGCCTCACCCGGGTGGTGAGCCCCCAGCCGCCGGACGGGGACCGACCTGCCCGGCCCGCCCCCACGTCGGCCACCGACACGGTCGAGGACACCCGGCTCGCCGCGTACGCCCTCGGCGGCGGCGAAGGGTTCACCCTCGGGGTGGCGACAGCGGGACGCGAAGCCGGCGACAACACCATCGCCGGGATCGCCGTCCTGCTGCTGTCGCTGCTGACCGCCCGACTCCAGGGCAAGGGCAGCACAGGGCACGACTCCGCCCTGGTCAGGCTGCTGCTCGGAGCCTCGCCCGCCGAGGCGGCGCCCCTGGTGGGGGAAGGCCCGTGGACCGTGGTGCACGCCCGCGGCACCGGCACCCCGGCCGCCCTCGGCGCGGCGCTGGGCAGTTCCCTGGCGGACACGGACGGCGACACGGTACGGGTCCTGCTGCCCGGCGCACGCGAGGTGACCGCCCACCCCGGCTGGACCCTGGGTGTCAGCGCCCCGGCCGACCCCGCGGACCTGCCCGCCGCCGACGCCCAGGCGGCCCGCGCCCTGCACCGCGCGGAGGCGGCCCGTACGCCGCTGTTCCGGCACCGGGACGCGGGCATGGCCTCCCTGGTCGACCCGGCCGAGGCCCGGGCCCACGCCCGTACGCTGCTGGCGCCGATCGCGGACTCCCCCGCGCTCACCGGCACCCTGCGCACCTGGCTCTCCCTGCACGGCAGTTGGGACCGTACGGCGTCAGCCCTGGGCGTGCACCGCAACACGGTGCGCCAGCGCATCGCCCGCTGCGCGGCCCTGCTGGACACGGATCTGGACGACCCCGACGTCAGGATGGAGCTGTGGTTCGCGCTGCGGAAGGCGTGAAGTGACTCAGAGTTCGCTCAGAGCTCGGGCAAACGCAGGTCGATCTTGACGGGAAAAGGCACCGAGGTGATCAACTCACCGGTATGGACCGGCCGTTCCGGACTGGCCGCATACACGCCGGACTCAGGATCCCGCCAGAATTCGTACACCACCGGCAGATGATCCTCACCGCGCTCGACCCGCCAGAAATAGTCAATCCCCGCCTCGGCGTACATGCCCGGCTTCCGGAATCGGTCCTGAGAACGTGACCCTGGAGACACCACCTCAACCGCCAGCGCGATACTCGCGACGGGGGTGCAGTCCAACGAGCGGATATCAAGACCGGTCTTGTCGCAGACCACGATGTCGGGCTTGGGAACGTTCTTCTCGTCAAACATGGTCCACCGCTCGACACCGACGAAGAAAGGTGGCCGAGTCGCGCTCCTGAGCCCGAAGTAGAGCTCATCGCGCACATAGTCGTGCCACCACTCGGTCGCCCCTCGTACCACGATGATCCCATCCATGAGTTCCCAGTCGAACGGCAGAACCAGCTCACGAACCTGGTCAAACGTCCAACCGCCCTTCGGGGGGAACATCCAGTTCTCCGGGGTGGCGAGCTCCCACTGTCCCGATGCTGCCGCTGCGGCCATCGCTGCTCCCATGGAGGAGATCATGTGCGGCACCGCGCACTCGCGGACCCGAAATGACCGTACCGCCACTCGCCCGAGTGGAACCCGCTGTCACCCCTGCCGACCGCTCCCTCTCTGGACAGGCAGGAGAACTCCCGGGTAACTTTCCCCGAGCAAGCGCTTAGTCAAGCTTGGAGCCACAGCAGAGGGAGGGCGTCGCGTGCGCCGTACGGTGTTCAACGAGGACCACGAGGCCTTCCGGGAGACCATCCGGGCCTTCATCGAGGCCGAGGTCGTCCCCGTCTACGACAAGTGGTTCGACGAGGGCCAGGCGCCCCGCGACTTCTACTACAAGCTCGGCGAGCTGGGCCTCTTCGGCATCAACGTCCCCGAGGAGTTCGGCGGCGCGGGCCTGGACACCCACAAGTTCGAGGCCGTGCTCTACGAGGAGACCTCGCGCGCGGGCGTCCAGTTCGGCGGCTCCAACGTGCACGTGCTGCTCGCCCTCCCCTACATCAAGATGCTCGCCACCGACGAGCAGAAGAAGCGCTACCTGCCGCAGTTCGCCACCGGCGAGGAGATGTGGGCGCTGGCGATGACCGAGCCGGGCACCGGCTCCGACGTCGCGGGCATGAAGACCACCGCAAAGCTCTCCGAGGACGGCACGCACTACGTCCTCAACGGCGCCAAGACCTTCATCACCGGTGGTGTGCACGCCGACCGTGTGATCGTCTGCGCCCGCACCTCCGCCCCCCGCGAGGACGACCGCCGCTTCGGCATCTCCCTGTTCGCCGTGGACACCAAGTCCGAGGGCTACTCCATCGGCCGCAAGCTCGACAAGCTGGGCCTGCGCACCTCCGACACCGCCGAGCTGGCCTTCGTCGACGTCAAGGTCCCGGTCGAGGACCTGCTCGGCGAGGAGAACAAGGGCTTCTCCTACCTCGGCCGGAACCTGCCCTCGGAGCG
This sequence comes from Streptomyces sannanensis, assembly GCF_039536205.1. Lineage (GTDB taxonomy): Bacteria > Actinomycetota > Actinomycetes > Streptomycetales > Streptomycetaceae > Streptomyces > Streptomyces sannanensis. The sequence continues at coordinate 2,540,440 of NZ_BAAAYL010000001.1, forward strand.
CTGGGGCATCGCCTTCGGCGCATACGCCCAGGCCCGGGCCGCCGTCCGGTTCGCGCAGGCGTACGTGCAGGAGCGCACGGTCTTCGGCAAGCCGGTCGCGCACTTCCAGAACACCAAGTTCGAGCTGGCCGCCTGCCAGGCCGAGGTGGACGCCGCCCAGGCCGTCGCCGACCGCGCCCTGGAGGCCCTGGACGCCGGCGAGCTGACCCCGGCCGAGGCCGCCTCCGCGAAGCTGTTCTGCACCGAGGTCGCGCACCGGGTCATCGACCGCTGCCTCCAGCTGCACGGCGGCTACGGCTACATGAACGAGTACCCGATCGCCCGTCTCTACGCCGACAACCGCGTCAACCGCATCTACGGCGGCACCAGCGAGGTCATGAAGTCGATCATCGCCAAGGACATGGGCCTGTAAGGCCCACAGGAGACAGGTTGAACCCGGCACTGCAGTCCCTGCTCGATCTGCTCGACCTGGAGCAGATCGAGCAGAACATCTTCCGCGGCATCAGCCGCTCCGCCCTCATACCGCGCGTCTTCGGCGGCCAGGTCGCCGCACAGGCCCTGGTCGCCGCGGGCCGTACCGTCCCCGAGGACCGGCTTCCGCACTCCCTGCACTCGTACTTCCTGCGCATGGGTGACCCGGGCGCGCCGATCGTCTACACGGTCGACCGCATCCGCGACGGCCGCTCCTTCACCACCCGGAGGGTGGTGGCGGTGCAGCACGGGCAGCCGATCTTCCATCTCTCGGCATCGTTCCAGACGCACGAGGAGGGCCTGGACCACCAGGCGCACATGCCGCCCGCGCCCGACCCGGAGACGCTGCCGACCGCCCAGGAGACGCTGCCGCGGTACGCGGACGCCTTCTACGAGCCCGGCGTGGCGGCCCGGCTGCTGGAGGCCCGGGAGGCCGTCGATCTGCGCTACGTCGACGAGCCGCCCTACGCCACCACCGGCCGGGCGCGCGAGCCGCGCTCGCAGGTCTGGTTCCGTACGAACGGCAAACTGGCCGACGACCCGCTGCTGCACATCTGCCTGGCCACGTATGTCTCCGACATGACCCTGCTCGACTCCGTCCTGCTCGCCCACGGCCGGGGCGGCTGGACGGTGGGCGACGTGGTGGGCGCGAGCCTGGACCACGCCATGTGGTTCCACCGGCCGTTCCGGGCGGACGAGTGGCTGCTGTACGACCAGGAGTCCCCGTCGGCCTCCGGCGGCCGCGGACTGGGCCAGGCCCGGATCTACACCCGGGACGGTCGACTGGCGATCTCGGTGATCCAGGAGGGCGTGGTCCGCGTCCCGCGGTGATGAGCCGCCCGGGGCAGCGAGGTGCTAGAAAGAAAAGGTGACCGGGCTCTTCGGGCGATCGAGGCACACCCCGCGCGACCCACCGGGACAACGCCTTCGCCGGATCCTGAGCGGGCGCAGCATCGCCGGGCAGATGTTCGCCGTACAGGCCGTGTTCGCCCTCCTCCTCATCGTCGTCGTGACGGTGGCACTCGCATTCCACGCCCGTGGAATCTCCGAACGGGCGGCCGTCAACCGGTCGGTCGCCATCGCCCAGACCTTCTCGGCGTCTCCCGAGGTCGCGCCGGCCCTCCACTCCAAGAACCCGACTGCTGTGCTCCAGCCGCAGGCCGAGCGGACCCGGAAGCTGACAGGCGTCGACTTCGTCGTCGTGACGAACACGAAGGGCATCCGCTACACCCACCCCTTGCCGAGCCTCATCGGCAGACCGGCCGTCGCCAACATCAAGCCCGCCCTCAGCGGCAAGGTCTCCACGGAGACCGTTCGAGGGCCCTTCGGCACCGAGGTGCAGGGCGTGGTTCCCGTGACCGACGGCAAGGGGAAGGTCGTCGGTGTCGTCGCTGTCGGAGTCACGGCCAAGCATGTGGAGGGCCTGGGCCGGCAGCTTCCGCTTCTCGTGGGGGGTGCGGCCGGTGCGCTGGTGCTGTCCGCGGGCGGCACGGCGCTGGCGAGTCGGCGGCTGCGGCGCCAGACCCACGGCCTGGACCCGGCGGAGATGACACGGATGTACGAGCACCACGACGCGGTGCTGCACGCGGTCCGGGAGGGGGTGCTCATCGTCGGGGGCGACGGGCGGCTGCTGCTGGCCAACGACGAGGCGCGGCGGCTGCTGGATCTGCCGCCGGATGCCGAGCAGCGCCAGGTCACGGACCTGGATCTGGAGCCGGGCACGGCACAGCTGCTGGCCTCCGGGCGGACCGCGATCGACGAGGTGCTCTTCGCCGGGGACCGGCTGCTGGCCGTCAACCAGCGGCCCACCGCCCCCTACGGCGGGCAGCCCGGGAGCGTGGCGACGCTGCGGGACACCACCGAGCTTCGGGCGCTGACCGGGCGGGCGGAGGTGGCACGGGAGCGGCTGGGACTGCTGTACGACGCCGGGGTGCGGATCGGAACCACGCTGGATGTGGCGCACACCGCCGAGGAACTGGCCGAGGTGGGGGTTCCCCGGTTCGCCGACTTCGTCACTGTCGAGCTGCTGGAGGCGGTCCTGCGCGGCGAGGAACCGGCCGAGCACGACACCGCCATGCGGCGCACCGCCATGAGCGGTGTCCACGCGGACACGCCGACGGCCCCGGTGGGCGAGCCGGTCGGGCTCGCCCACGGCACGCCGCAGGCCCGAGCCGTGGAAAGCTGCCGTGCGGTGCTCGAAGCCGACCCGAGTGACCCCGGCACGCGCTCACTGATCGCGGTGCCGTTGCGGGCGCGCGGGGTGGTGCTGGGGCTGGCAGTCTTCTCGCGTTCGAAGAGCGATCCCTTCGAGGAGGAGGACCTGTCCTTCGCCGGGGAGCTGGCCGCCCGGGCCGCGGTGTGCATCGACAACGCCCGCCGCTACACCCATGAGCACACCATGGCCGTCACCCTGCAGCGCAGCCTGCTGCCCCACGCCCTGCCCGAGCAGTCCGCGCTGGAGGTCGCCCACCGCTACCTGCCCGCCCGGGCCGGGGTGGGCGGCGACTGGTTCGACGTCATCCCGCTGCCCGGCACCCGCGTGGCGCTGGTGGTCGGCGACGTCGTCGGCCACGGCCTGCACGCCGCCGCCACCATGGGCCGCCTGCGCACCGCCGTCCGCAACTTCTCGGCCCTCGATCTGCCTCCCGACGAACTCCTGAACCATCTGGACGAGCTGGTCACCCAGATCGACACCGACGAGGCCGCCGGGAACCACGACGGCCCGGCGGTCACCGGCGCCACCTGCCTGTACGCCGTCTACGACCCGGTCACCGGGGTGTGCACCCTGGCCCGTTCGGGCCACCCGGGACCGGCCCTGGTCCGCCCGGACGGCACCGTGGACTACCCGGACGTGCCGGTCTCTCCGCCGCTGGGCCTGGGCGGCGGTCTGCCCTTCGAGACGGCCAGGCTGCAGGTGCCGGAGGGCTCGCGTCTGGTGCTTTTCACCGACGGGCTGATCAAGGGACGCGGCGACCTCGACACCGGCCTGGAGGCACTGCGCACCGCCCTGGCCGCCGCGGTGGACCGCGCCCCGGAGGAGACCTGCGCCTCGGTGCTGGACGCGCTGCTGCCGGACCGCCCCGGCGACGACATCGCGCTGCTGGTGGCCCGGACCCACCGGCTGGGCGCCGCGCAGGTCGCCGAATGGGCCATCCCCTCCGATCCCGCGGCCGTCGCCCCCACCCGCGCCGAGTGCGTCCTCCGGCTGAGCGACTGGGGGCTGGAGGAGATCGCCTTCGCCACCGAGCTGATCCTCAGCGAGCTGATCACCAACGCCATCCGCTACGGCACCCAGCCCATCACGGTCCGCCTGCTGTACGACCGCACGCTGACCTGCGAGGTGTCCGACGGCTCCAGCACCTCCCCCCATCTGCGCCGGGCGAAGACGACCGACGAGGGCGGCCGCGGCCTGTTCCTCGTCGCCCAGTTCGCCCAGCGCTGGGGCACCCGCTACACCGGCTTCGGCAAGGTCATCTGGACCGAACAGACCCTCCATGACGGCGCCGTGGAGCCCGATGCGGATCTCGGCGGGCTCCTGCTCGCTCAGTGGGACGACATCGGGGGCTGACCCGCCTTGAGGAGACCCGCCGTGTCCAGCAGGTAGGCGACCATCGGGTCGTAGAAGCGCGGGTCGGTGACATGGTCGTCGAGCGGCACCGTCACCTGGATGGTGCCCTCGGCCTCGCCGATGAAGAGCGCCGGGTCGTTGCAGTCGGCGTAGCCGACCGCATCGAGGCCGCGCTGCCCCGCACAGCCCGCCCAGCCGTGGTCGGCGACCACCAGATCGGGCTGCGGACGGCCCTCGCGCTCCAGGCCGTCGAGGATCGCGTCCATCGGCGCGGGCGAGTGCGTGTGCCACAGCGTGGCCCCGCGCTCCAGCACGGCGACATCCGCGAACTGGAAGACCATGGCCTCGTCGGCGGTGAGCCCGGACGGAATGCGCATGATCTCGCAGCCGGCGGTGCGCAGCGCGTCCGCGGTCTGCCGGTGCACGTCGAGCAGCCCGCCCGGATGGCCGGTGGCGAAGAGCACGCGCTGCTTGCCCATGGCGGCCTTGCGCAGCCGGGCCGCCAGCCGTTCCAGCGCGTCGACGGTGAGCTCCGGGTCGATGGTGTCCTGCCCCTGGCGGTGCTCGGGGTCGTCGTTGACGCCGCACCGCTCGGCCATCACGGCGAGCACGTCCTGTTCGTCGGTCCAGCGGTCGCCGAGCTCCAGACCCAGCCAGTAGTGACGCTCGCCGTTCGCGAGCTTGCGGTAGTGGGAGAGGTTGTTGTCGCGAGGGGTGGCGACATCACCGGCGATACGAGTGCGGACGAGGTGATCGACAAGGGCGGCACGGCTGGGTATCGGCATGGCCCCCATTCTGCCGTCCGTCACCCGTTGGGTACGAACCGTTTCGCACTGTGGGCCCCGCATACGGGGTCACGCCGTCGAGCCGTCCGCCAGCGCCGCGAAGGCGCCGTGGGCCAGCCGGCGCAGCAGCTCCTCGGTGGCGGCGCGTCCGGGCAGGCCGCTGCCGTAGGAGCCGAGGTGCGGCGTGGAGTTCAGCAGCCCGAAGACCGCGTGCACGGCGGCTCTGGCCTGCGCCTCCGGCACCTCGGGGTGGATGGCGACGACGGTCTCGACCCACAGTTCGACGTACTGCCGCTGGAGCTGCCGCACCAGCTTGCGGTCGCTGTCGCGCAACCGGTCGAGCTCCCGGTCGTGCAGAGTGATCAGCGAACGGTCGTCGAGCGCGAAGTCGATGTGCCCGTCGATGAGGGAGGACAGCACCGCCTCCGGCTCACCCGCGGCCTCGGCGACCCGCTGCTTTCCGCCGGTGAGCAGCCTGCCGCTGATCCCGACGAGCAGTTCGGCGAGCATCGCGTCCTTGCCCGCGAAGTGGCGGTAGAGGCCGGGTCCGCTGATGCCTACGGCCGCCCCTATCTCGTCCACACCGACACCGTGGAAGCCGCGCTCGGCAAAGAGGCGGGCGGCCTCCTTGAGGATCTGCTCGCGACGGGTCGGGGCGTCGGTCCTGGTGCTCATGGCAACGATTCTAGACAGGGCGGTTAGCGATCGTTAACCTGAAGGAGATGCGTTAACGCTCATTAACTTCAGTCGTACGGGCAAAGTACGGGCAAGGGGGCTCGACACGATGCAGCAGGCACCCGTGCTGGCGAGCGCGGCAGATCCCGCCTCCGCGGCATGGCGGACCAACGAGGCGGCGCACCATGAGCTCGCCGAGGAGCTGCGCTCCCGCCTCACCGCCGCCCGGCTCGGCGGCGGCGAACGGGCCCGCGAGAAGCACACCGCGCGCGGCAAACTGCTGCCGCGCGACCGGGTGGACACGCTCCTGGACCCCGGTTCGCCGTTCCTGGAGCTGGCTCCGCTCGCGGCCGAGGGGATGTACGGCGGCGCCGCACCGGCCGCCGGCGTCATCGCCGGAATCGGCAGGGTCAGCGGCCGCGAGGTCGTCGTGGTCGCCAATGACGCCACCGTCAAGGGCGGCACCTACTACCCCATGACGGTCAAGAAGCATCTCCGCGCCCAGGAAGTGGCGCTGGAGAACCGTCTTCCGTGCGTCTATCTCGTCGACTCCGGCGGCGCCTTCCTGCCCATGCAGGACGAGGTCTTCCCGGACCGCGAGCACTTCGGGCGGATCTTCTACAACCAGGCCCGGATGTCCGGCGCCGGCATCCCGCAGATCGCGGCGGTCCTCGGCTCCTGCACGGCGGGCGGCGCCTATGTCCCGGCCATGAGCGACGAGGCCGTGATCGTGCGCAATCAGGGCACGATCTTCCTGGGCGGCCCGCCGCTGGTGAAGGCCGCGACCGGCGAGGTCGTGACGGCCGAGGAGCTGGGCGGAGGCGAGGTCCACTCCCGTACGTCCGGTGTCACCGACCACCTCGCGGAGGACGACGCGCACGCCCTGCGGATCGTGCGGAACATCGTCGCGACGCTGCCGCAGCGCGGCCCGCTGCCCTGGGCGGTGGAACCGGCCGAGGAGCCCAAGGTCGACCCCGCCGGGCTCTACGGCGCGGTTCCGGTCGACTCCCGCACTCCCTACGACGTGCGTGAGGTCATCTCCCGGATCGTCGACGGCTCCCGTTTCGCCGAGTTCAAGGCGGAGTTCGGGACGACCCTGGTCACCGGCTTCGCCCGGATCCACGGCCACCCGGTCGGCATCGTCGCCAACAACGGCATCCTCTTCTCCGAGTCCGCCCAGAAGGGCGCGCACTTCATCGAGCTGTGCGACCAGCGCGGCATCCCGCTGCTGTTCCTGCAGAACATCTCCGGCTTCATGGTCGGCCGTGACTACGAAGCGGGCGGCATCGCCAAGCACGGCGCCAAGATGGTGACGGCCGTGGCCTGCACCCGGGTGCCCAAGCTGACCGTGGTCATCGGCGGTTCGTACGGCGCGGGCAACTACTCCATGTGCGGACGCGCCTATTCACCGCGCTTCCTGTGGATGTGGCCCAACGCCAAGATCTCCGTGATGGGCGGCGAGCAGGCCGCTTCCGTACTGGCCACGGTGAAGCGCGATCAGCTGGAGGCGCGCGGCGAGGAATGGCCGGCGGCGGAGGAGGATGCCTTCAAGGCACCGATCCGCGCACAGTACGAACAGCAGGGGAATGCTTACTACGCCACCGCCCGGCTGTGGGACGACGGCGTGATCGATCCCATGGAGACCCGGCAGGTGCTGGGCCTCGCGCTCACGGCCTGCGCCAACGCCCCGCTGACCGACCCCGCCTTCGGCGTCTTCCGGATGTGAGACGGACCATGACGATGTTCTCCACTGTCCTTGTCGCCAACCGAGGCGAAATCGCGGTCCGTGTCATCCGTACGCTCCGGGAGCTGGGCGTGCGCTCCGTCGCCGTCTTCAGCGACGCGGACGCCGACGCCCCACATGTTCGGGCCGCCGACACGGCCGTCCGGATCGGCCCCGCCCCGGCGGCCGAGAGCTACCTCTCCATCGAGCGGCTGCTGGACGCGGCCCGTCGCACCGGCGCGCAGGCCGTCCACCCCGGCTATGGCTTCCTCGCCGAGAACGCCGCGTTCGCGCAGGCCTGCGCGGAGGCGGGCCTGGTCTTCATCGGCCCCTCCGCCGAGTCCATCTCCCTCATGGGCGACAAGATCCGCGCCAAGGAGACGGTGAAGGCGGCCGGTGTCCCGGTCGTCCCCGGCTCCTCCGGCAGCGGCCTGACCGACGGGGAACTCGCCGCGGCCGCACGGGAGATCGGCATGCCGGTGCTGCTGAAGCCCTCCGCGGGCGGCGGCGGCAAGGGCATGCGCCTGGTCCGCGACGAGTCCCTGCTCACCGACGAGATCGCCGCGGCCCGGCGCGAGGCACGGGCCTCCTTCGGCGACGACACGCTGCTGGTGGAGCGCTGGATCGACCGCCCCCGCCATATCGAGATCCAGGTCCTGGCGGACGGCCACGGCAATGTCGTCCACCTCGGCGAACGCGAATGCTCGCTCCAGCGTCGCCACCAGAAGATCGTCGAGGAGGCCCCGTCGGTCCTCCTCGACGAGGCGACGCGCGCCTCCATGGGCGAGGCAGCGGTCCAGGCGGCCCGCTCCTGCGGCTACCGGGGCGCGGGCACGGTCGAGTTCATCGTCCCGGGCGGCGACCCGTCGTCGTACTACTTCATGGAGATGAACACCCGGCTCCAGGTGGAGCACCCGGTGACGGAGCTGGCTGTATTGATCGCGGGGGACGGCCTGGACCTGGTGGAGTGGCAGCTGAAGGTGGCCGCGGGCGAGCAGCTGGCGTTCGCCCAGGACGACATCTCCCTCACCGGTCATGCGATCGAGGCCCGCATCTGCGCCGAGGACCCCTCGCGCGGATTTCTGCCGTCCGGCGGCACGATCCTCTCCCTGCGCGAGCCGCGGGGAGACGGCGTCCGCACGGACTCCGGTCTCGCCGAGAACACCGAGGTCGGCAGCCTGTACGACCCGATGCTGTCGAAGGTCATCGTCCACGGCCCCGACCGCCCCACCGCCCTGCGCAAGCTGCGCGCGGCCCTGGCGGACACGGTCACCCTGGGCGTCCAGACCAACGCCGGCTTCGTCCGTCGCCTCCTGGCCCACCCGGACGTCGTCTCCGGCGACCTGGACACCGGCCTGGTGGAGCGCGCGGTGGACGGCCTGGTGGACCGCGAGGTCCCGGCGGAGGTCTACGCGGCGGCGGCGCTGCTGCGCCAGGCGGCGCTGGAGCCCGGGTCCGCGTCGGGCTGGGCGGACCCCTTCTCGACGCCGAGCGGCTGGCGCCTCGGCGGCGAGGCGGCCTGGACCGTGCACCACTTCCGCGTCCCGGGCAACGACCCGGTCGAGGTCCGGGTGCGCGGCAACGAACTTCTGGTGGGCGGCACACAGGTCAAGCCGGTGCGACGACTGAGGACGGAAACCCCGGCCGGCCATACGGAGAACGGCAACACCGTCACGGTCGAGCTCGAGGGCGTCACGCACACCTTCCACCACACACCCGCCCCGGAAGGCATGTGGCTCGGCCGGGACGGGGACGCCTGGCACGTCCAGGTGTACGACCCCGTCGAGGAAGCCCTCCGCGGTGCCGGACGGCACGGCGGGGCCGACACGCTCGCCGCGCCCATGCCCGGCACCGTCACCGTCGTCAAGGTGGCCGTCGGGGACGAAGTCGTCGCCGGCCAGAGCCTGCTCGTCGTGGAGGCGATGAAGATGGAGCACGTCATCTCCGCACCGCACGCCGGCACCGTCGCCGAGCTCGACGTCACCCCCGGCACCACGGTCGCCATGGACCAGGTACTGGCCGTCGTGACCCCGCACGAGGAGGACGAGGGATGATCGAGGGACTGCCCATGTCGGTGCCCGCGCCGGGGCTGCCGGCCCGGGTGCGGATCTACGAGGTCGGCGCCCGCGACGGGCTGCAGAACGAGAAGACGGTCGTCCCGACCGAGGTGAAGGCCGAGTTCATCCGCCGCCTCGCCGACGCGGGGCTGAGCACCGTGGAGGCGACCAGCTTCGTCCACCCCAAGTGGGTGCCCCAGCTGGCCGATGCCGAGCAGCTGTTCCCGATGCTCGACGGAGTCGGCGCCCGGCTCCCCGTCCTCGTGCCGAACGAGCGTGGCCTGGACCGTGCTCTCGCCCTGGGAGCGAAGGAAGTGGCGGTCTTCGCGAGCGCCACGGAGTCCTTCGCCAAGGCCAACCTCAACCGCACCGTCGACGAGGCCCTGGCCATGTTCGAGCCGGTGGTCACCAGGGCCCGGGCCGAGGGGCTGCATGTCCGCGGGTATCTGTCGATGTGCTTCGGCGACCCCTGGGAGGGCCCGGTCCCGGTCCACCAGGTGGTACGGGTCACCAAGGCCCTCGCCGACATGGGCTGCGCCGAGCTGAGCCTGGGCGACACGATCGGCGTGGCGACCCCCGGGCATGTACAGGAGCTGCTCTCCACCCTCAATGAAGCGGGCGTGCACACGAACACCATCGGTGTGCACTTCCACGACACCTATGGGCAGGCCCTCGCCAACACCCTCGCCGCGCTCCAGCACGGCGTGACCACCGTGGACTCCTCGGCCGGCGGCCTCGGCGGCTGCCCGTACGCGAAGAGCGCCACCGGAAACCTCGCCACCGAAGACCTCGTGTGGATGCTCCACGGCCTCGGCATCGAAACCGGGGTCGACCTCGGCAGACTCACCGCCACCAGCGTGTGGATGGCCGAACAGCTGGGCCGCCCCAGCCCCTCCCGTACCGTCCGTGCCCTCTCCCACAAGGAGTGACCCCCATGTCCCTGGACCACAGGCTCTCCGAAGAGCACGAGGAACTGCGCCGCACCGTCGAGGAGTTCGCGCACGACGTCGTCGCGCCCAAGATCGGTGACTACTACGAGCGCCATGAGTTCCCGTACGAAATCGTCCGCCAGATGGGGCAGATGGGCCTGTTCGGGCTGCCCTTCCCCGAGGAGTACGGCGGCATGGGCGGCGACTATCTCGCCCTCGGCATCGCCCTGGAGGAGCTCGCCCGGGTCGACTCGTCCGTCGCGATCACCCTCGAGGCGGGGGTCTCGCTCGGCGCGATGCCCGTCTACCGCTTCGGCACCGAGGAGCAGAAGCGGGAGTGGCTGCCCAAGCTCTGCTCGGGCGAAATACTCGGCGCGTTCGGCCTGACCGAGCCGGACTGCGGTTCGGACGCGGGCGGCACGAAGACCACGGCCGTGCGGGACGGCGACGAGTGGGTGATCAATGGCACCAAGTGCTTCATCACCAACTCCGGTACGGACATCACGGGCCTGGTCACGGTCACCGCGGTCACCGGCCGCAAGGCGGACGGCTCGCCGCTGATCTCCTCGATCATCGTGCCGTCCGGCACCCCCGGCTTCACGGTCGCGGCGCCCTACTCCAAAGTGGGCTGGAACGCCTCGGACACCCGCGAGCTGTCGTTCCAGGACGTGCGTGTGCCGGCCGCCAATCTGCTGGGCGAGGAGGGCCGTGGGTACGCGCAGTTCCTGCGGATCCTCGACGAGGGCCGTATCGCCATCTCCGCACTCGCCACGGGCCTCGCCCAGGGCTGCGTCGACGAGTCCGTGGCGTACGCGAAGACGCGCCACGCCTTCGGCCGGCCGATCGGCGACAACCAGGCCATCCAGTTCAAGCTGGCGGACATGGAGCTGCGGGCCCATATGTCCCGTGTCGCCTGGCGGGACGCGGCGTCCCGGCTGGTCCACGGGGAGCCGTTCAAGAAGGAGGCGGCGCTCGCCAAGCTCTACACCTCGACGGTCGCGGTGGACAACGCCCGTGACGCCACGCAGATCCACGGCGGCTACGGCTTCATGAACGAGTACCCGGTGGCCCGGATGTGGCGCGACTCCAAGATCCTCGAGATCGGCGAGGGCACCAGTGAGGTCCAGCGGATGCTGATCGCGAGGGAGCTGGGCCTGACCGGCTGAACCGGGCGGGACGACTCGGTCCCGCACACCCTCACCGGGTGTGCGGGACCGTGGCACACCCGTACGGGCTGATCCTGAACACCGCGGCTGTGCTTTCCTGACCGGCCGCCCGTTCCGCGCCGCCGGGCAGTACCGAACACGCGGCGGGCGCCGGGAACCCTCGTGGGCACCGGCGCCGCCGTCATCTCACTCCGCCGCGGGCCAGGGCACCAGTGGCGAGCGGTACGTAGTCGATGCCGAGCGCCGGCGTCCGCGGCCCCTGCGCGGCCGGCCGCAAGGTGTAGACCACTTGCCCGGCCCCGCGATGGGACAATCCCCGTCATGGCGGAGATCATCCAGAAAGACGGCACATGGGCTTTCGACGGGGACGTGGTGCGGATCGTGCCCGGCTCCGACAAGGGCGTCGGCCTGCTGCGCAGGACGCTCGGCGAGATCGCCGTGCCGCTGCGGGCGCTGGCCGGTATCGCCTTCGAACCGGGCCGCAAGTCCGGCCGGCTGCGCCTGCGACTGCGCGACGGGGCCGACCCTCTGCTCCAGGTGACCGGCGGCAGGCTGGACGACGCCTCCGACCCCTACCGGCTGACGGTGGAGCCGGACCGTACCGGGGTCGCCGAGTACTTCGTCGACGAGGTGCGCAACGCTCTGCTGCTGGACCAGGTGCCCACCGTCGGCGCCGACCGCTATCTGCTGTCCGGGCCCGCGCTGCCGGTAACGGCGAGCGCGGGTGACGCCACCGTGTCGTTCGACGGGGACCGGATCCGGCTGGAGTGGAACTGGAAGGCCGAGGAGTCCAAGGCGTCCACCGGGACGCGCACCATCGAGCTGGGGGATGTGTCGGCCGTGGAGTTCCAGCCGGCCGTCGGGCTGGAGAACGGCTACCTGCGGTTCGTCGTGGCGAAGGCCGTGACCAAGGCCCCGCCGAAGTACGACCCGCACGCGGTGGAGCTGTGGGGATTCAAGAAGGACCCTCTGATGGCGCTGGTGGCGGCGGCCGTGGTGGCCCGTATGCCGCACCCCGCCGCGCCCGCCCCCGAGGAGGCCGTCCCGCCCCCGGCCGGGCCGCCCGCCGACGATCACGATGTACTGCTTCGCAGGCTGCGGGAGCTCGGCGAGCTGCACCGGGCCGGAATCCTCACGGACGACGAGTTCAGCACCGCCAAGCAGGCCGTCCTGAAGCGCATGTAAGCGCGGCATAAGCGTGAACTTGACGGGTCCTGCCCGATATCGGGCAGGATTCTTGCGTAAGGACCCGGGTACCCCTCAGTATCTACGGGTGCTCGAACGCCGCCCTTCGTCCCACGAGGACCTCATCGACCACCTGGTGCGCAGCACCGCGCTCCAGCGCGGTGAAGCCGCCCGGGTGGTGCTGGACGTGCTGGCGTACTTCGACGAGACGACCGAGGTATTCGTCCGCCGCCGTCACCGTGAACTGCAGTCCGCGGGCCTGGCGAACGCGGAGATCTTCGAGCGGATCGCCGCCGAGATGCCGCATCGCGCGGTCGCGCCACCGGAGCTCTCGCTCAGGCAGCTGCGCCGCATCGTCTACGGCTGAGCACACACCCACGAACCCGGAGGGGAAGACACACCATGTGCGGAATCGTCGGATACATCGGCAAGCGCGATGTAGCGCCGCTGCTTCTGGAGGGCCTGCAGCGACTGGAGTACCGCGGTTACGACTCCGCGGGCATCGTCGTGACGAGCCCCAAGGCCGCCGGCCTGAAGATGGTCAAGGCCAAGGGCCGGGTCCGCGACCTGGAGGCCCGTGTCCCCAAGCGGTTCGCCGGCACCACCGGTATCGCCCACACCCGCTGGGCCACCCACGGCGCCCCGAGCGACGTCAACGCGCACCCGCACCTGGACGCCGAGGGCAGGGTCGCCGTCGTCCACAACGGCATCATCGACAACGCCTCCGAGCTGCGCGCCAAGCTGACCGCCGACGGTGTGGAGTTCCTCTCCGAGACCGACACCGAGGTGCTGGTCCACCTGATCTCCCGCTCCCAGGCAGAGACGCTGGAGGAGAAGGTCCGCGAGGCGCTGCGCGTCGTCGAGGGCACGTACGGCATCGCCGTCATGCACGCCGACTTCTCCGACCGGATCGTCGTCGCCCGCAACGGCTCCCCGGTCGTGCTGGGCATCGGCGAGAAGGAGATGTTCGTCGCCTCCGACGTGGCGGCCCTGGTGTCGCACACCCGTCAGATCGTCACCCTCGACGACGGCGAGATGGCGACCCTGAAGGCGGACGACTTCCGCACGTACACCACCGAGGGCTCCCGTACGACCGCCACGCCGACCACCGTGGAGTGGGAGGCCGAGTCGTACGACATGGGCGGCCACGACACGTACATGCACAAGGAGATCTCCGAGCAGGCCGAGGCCGTGGACCGCGTGCTGCGCGGCCGCATCGACGACCGGTTCTCCACCGTTCACCTGGGCGGCCTCAACCTGGACCCGCGCGAGGCCCGCGGCATCCGCCGTGTGAAGATCCTCGGCTGCGGCACCTCGTACCACGCCGGCATGATCGGCGCCGGGCTGATCGAGAGCCTGGCCCGGATCCCCGCGGACGCCGAGCCGGCCTCCGAGTTCCGCTACCGCAACCCGGTCGTGGACCCGGACACCCTGTACCTCGCGGTCTCCCAGTCCGGTGAGACCTATGACGTGCTCGCCGCCGTGCAGGAGCTCAAGCGCAAGGGCGCCCGCGTCCTCGGTGTCGTCAATGTCGTCGGCTCGGCGATCGCCCGCGAGGCCGACGGCGGTGTGTACGTCCACGCCGGCCCCGAGGTCTGTGTCGTCTCCACCAAGTGCTTCACCAACACGGTGGTCGCCTTCGCGCTGCTCGCGCTGCACCTGGGCCGTATCCGTGACCTGTCGGTGGCCGACGGCAAGCGGCTCATCGAGGGTCTGCGCAGGCTGCCGGAGCAGATCGACGAGATCCTGAAGCTGGAGCCGCAGATCAAGCAGCTGGCGGACGAGTACGCCGACGCCAAGTCGATGATGTTCATCGGCCGGGTGCGTGGTTACCCGGTGGCGCTGGAGGCCTCCCTCAAGCTGAAGGAGATCAGCTACATCCACGCCGAGGCCTACCCGGCGTCCGAGCTGAAGCACGGTCCGCTGGCCCTCATCGAGCCCGCGATGCCGACGGTCGCGATCGTCCCGGACGACGACCTGCTGGAGAAGAACCGCGCGGCACTGGAGGAGATCAAGGCCCGTAGCGGCAAGATCCTCGCGGTGGCGCACCAGGAGCAGGAGAAGGCCGACCACACGATCGTCGTCCCGAAGAACGAGGACGAGCTGGACCCGATCCTGATGGGCATCCCGCTCCAGCTCTTCGCGTACCACACGGCGCTGGCCCTCGGCCGGGACATCGACAAGCCGCGCAACCTCGCGAAGTCGGTGACGGTGGAGTAGTCCTACCCACCACCACGGAAGCGATGATTGAGCAACCCCTACGCACCTGAACCACCTCCGCGAGAGCGGCGGCGGTTCAGGCGCAAAGCGAGAGCGGCGCCGGTTCAGGCGCAAAGGGGGAAGCAACCCCCACGTACAGCAACCACCTGCGCGAGAGCGGCGGCGGTTCAGCCGCAAAGGGGGGCCGGTCCCCGCGTGTGCCATCTGCACGCGGGGACCGCCCTCTTTCACCTGCCGGCGCCGCCCGGAACGCCGGCGTGCGGCTGCCCGGAGGCCCGGCGGGGCCTCAGCCGGTGGCCGTCACTCCCCGGCCGGCAGCGCGTCCGGGAAGCGCCGTGGGCCACTTGGCCAGCGACGCCGTCGCCCCGTACCAGGCCGCGGCGCCCGCGACCGCGGCGACCCAGCCGCCGACCTTGGCGAGCCCGCTGCTGTCCGCGAACGCCGCTATGCCGAGCAGCAGCAACGAGACGAACAGCAGCCCGTACGTGCCCCTGGTCAGCATTCCGCTGTCCGCGGCCCCGAGGGCCAGGCTGAGCGCGAGCAGGGCCCACAGGAGCAGGAAGAGTCCGACCGCGTTCGCGGACACCTTGGCGTCGGCCGCGCTCGCCCAGGTGAACCAGAACGCCCCGAGCCCCGTGAACGCGGTGCCGTTGAAGGCGTCGTCGCCGCGGAAGGCGAAGAGGCCTGCGACGAACAGCGCTATACCGCCGACGAAGAGGGCGATCGACATGGAGTCGGACGCGCTGACGCCGTCGATCACACCGGTCGTGCCGATGCCGAACGCCAGCAGCGTCAGTCCGAGTGCCAGGTGACCGAGAGTGGAAGTGGTGCTTCCCGCAGAGACATCCTTGTCCACGGCGGGCTCCCTTCATGCATGTTCTGTTGTGCTGCTTCCCAGCCACCCTTATGTACCCTTCACAAGGGCACAATTCACCCCTACGGATGGGTAGATTTCCTTTGACAGGACGCGAGTTGACGCCGCCTCACCTGTGTGAAAGGCAGGATTACGGAATGGCTACGGGATGACGACGACGGGGCGCTGTGCTCGCTTCGCGAGCCGCCCCGCGACCGAGCCGAAGATCCGACCGACGATGCCGTGCGTCGAGCCCACCACGATCGCGTCGGCGGCGTACTCCCGCCCGACCTCTTCCAGTTCGTGACAGATGTCGCCGCCCCGCTCGACCAGGATCCACGGGACCTCGGCGAGGTAGTCGGCGCAGGCGAGCTCGAGGCCGAGCACCTCGGTGCGGTGGTCCGGCACATCGACGAAGACCGGCGGCTCGCAGCCCGCCCACACGGTGGTGGGCAGCCGGTTGGCGACGTGCACGATGATCAGGCCGGAGCCGGACCGCCTGGCCATGCCGATCGCGTACGCGAGCGCGCGCTCACTGGAGGTCGAGCCGTCGAAGCCGACGACGACACCGTGCCGGAAGGCGGGATCGCAGGAAGGGCGTGCCTCTTCCGCCGCGAGAGGGTCCGACGTGGGGTCGGCGAGCCGCTTGCGGTCCGCGGGTTCGGGGAATTCGTGACCGGCCATCGGTGTCTCGGCGTTCAGATCCTCTTGGGAGGGACGACAGTTGGCATCGGAGCTGTGTCCGGGAAACATCTTCCCAACCCCATACCCTCAAGGGTACGGCGACACTCCTCTGCTGCCCAGGGCCTGACCGGGCCGTGCGGCGTTCTCCGGAGCATGCCCGAGCCCGCGGGGATATGGCAATGGCGCCTGCCCCATACAGCTTCCCTCGCGGACCGGAATGCGGCACATACGGACCGTGACCGCCCGGCACATTCGCCGTCGGCACGAAATCATCACCCCGTCACCGCCCGGAAGAGCACTCCGTGACCGCATCGCCGGCCCGGCGCCGTGACCACGGCCTGCCGAATGCCACCTCGGCGCGCCGGACGCACGCCGAAAGGATGACGGTTTCGCACATCCGCGCACATATATTTTCAGCCAACTTCACCACATGACCCAAAGCTTGGCGGAATGGCCTGCCAACCCTACTGCCACCAGGGATGAAAGGACCGTCGCAAAGGCTTGCACCATACGGGTACGGGCCATCAGCGCGAGACGCACTTCCCTGCGGGCCGCGTGAGTGGAACGCTTCCTGATCGAATGCTTCGCGCCAAGTTGTCTTGTCGATTTAACGCCGGATGCCGAACTTGTCACGCCGGCACCACGGGACGCAGTAGATTCGATCATGAGTATCGAAGGCTGGGGACCCGTGCTGGACCGAGGGGAAACGTGCAGGAGCGAAAGGCCCGACAGGAACGGGGCGCCGCGCACACCGAGGGGGGCTTAGAGCCATGAGCCAGGATTCCGCTGTCGCACCCGAGGCGGCACGGAAGCTCTCCGGGCGCCGCCGCCGGGAGGTTGTCGCCGTCATGCTGTTCAGCGGCGGCCCCATCTTCGAGAGCTCCATCCCGCTCTCCGTTTTCGGTATCGACCGGCAGGACGCAGGCGTCCCCCGCTACCGGCTGCTGGTCTGCGCCGGCGAGGATGGACCGCTGCGCACGACCGGCGGACTCGAACTCACCGCCCCGTACGGTCTGGACGCCATCGGCCGAGCGGGCACCGTGGTCGTGCCCGCCTGGCGGTCGATCACCTCACCCCCGCCCCCGGAGGCACTCGACGCACTGCGCCGCGCCCATGAGGAGGGCGCGCGCATCGTCGGCCTGTGCACCGGCGCCTTCGTACTGGCCGCGGCCGGGCTGCTGGACGGCCGCCCGGCGACCACGCACTGGATGTACGCGCCGACGCTGGCCAAGCGGTACCCGTCGGTCCATGTCGACCCGCGTGAGCTCTTCGTCGACGACGGCGACGTCCTGACCTCGGCCGGCACCGCCGCCGGAATCGACCTCTGCCTGCACATCGTGCGTATGGACCACGGTCCCGAGGCCGCCGGGGCGCTGGCCCGCCGGCTGGTCGTACCGCCGCGCCGCAGCGGTGGGCAGGAACGCTATCTGGACAGGTCTTTACCGGAGGAGATCGGCTCGGATCCACTGGCCGAGGTGGTGGCCTGGGCGCTGGAGCATCTCCACGAGCAGTTCGACGTGGAGACGCTGGCCGCGCGCGCGTACATGAGCCGCCGCACCTTCGACCGGAGGTTCCGCTCGCTCACCGGGAGCGCTCCGCTGCAGTGGCTGATCACCCAGCGGGTGCTCCAGGCACAGCGGCTGCTGGAGACCTCGGACTATTCCGTGGACGAGGTCGCGGGCCGCTGCGGCTTCCGCTCCCCGGTGGCGCTGCGCGGTCACTTCCGGCGCCAGCTCGGCTCGTCCCCGGCCGCCTACCGGGCCGCGTACCGGGCCCGCAGGCCGCAGTCGGAGGTCCCGGCGGTCATCGACGCGGTCCCGACGCAGGGCACCGCGCAGCCGCGGCGTACCGCGGCCGCGAGCACCCCGGCCGGATCCTCCACCGCCTCCGCGCCCGTGGAGCCGGGCAAGCCCGTCTCCGACGACTACGCCCCGGCGCACCCGGCGCTGCCCGGCCAGCGAACCGCGCTGTGAGAAGGGGTGGCCCGGCCCGGCCGGACTCGTGTTCGGCCGGGCCGGGCAGCCACCCCCTAAGGTGGGACGCATGAACGATCGCATGGTGTGGATCGACTGCGAGATGACCGGGCTCTCGCTGACGGACGACGCACTCATCGAGGTGGCCGCGCTGGTCACCGACTCGGAGCTGAACGTGCTCGGTGAAGGGGTGGACATCGTGATCCGCCCGCCGGACGCCGCACTCGAGACCATGCCCGAGGTGGTGCGCCAGATGCACACCACCTCCGGTCTCCTCGACGAGCTGGCCTCCGGCACCACTCTCGCCGACGCCGAGGAGCAGGTCCTGGCCTACGTACGGGAGCATGTGAAGGAGCCCGGCAAGGCCCCGCTCTGCGGAAACTCGGTCTCCACCGACCGTGGCTTCCTGGCGCGCGACATGCCGACGCTCGAGGACTGGCTCCACTACCGGATCGTGGATGTCTCCTCGGTGAAGGAGCTGGCCCGCCGCTGGTACCCGCGGGCGTACTTCAACGCCCCGCAGAAGAGTGGCAACCATCGCGCGCTCGCCGACATCCGTGAGTCCATCGCGGAGCTGCGCTACTACCGCGAGGCCGTCTTCGTGCCGCAGCCCGGCCCCGACTCGGACACCGCCAAGGCGATCGCGGCCCGCCACGTCCTGCCCGCGGGACCCGCGGAGTAGCCCGCCCGGACGGGCCACCCGAAAGGCGGGAGCGAGCACCCCCTCCGACCATGTACACTTTTTCTCGGCCGGTCAGGGAAACCGAAAAGACCGGTCGTGGTGGGTGTAGCTCAGTTGGTAGAGCACCTGGTTGTGGTCCAGGATGCCGCGGGTTCGAGTCCCGTCACTCACCCTCCTCTGAGAGGCCGCTGACCTGCGGAAAGCAGGACAGCGGCCTCTTTTGGCTCTCCCATGGCCACACCGGCGGCCACCCGGGATCTTGAGAAGGGCCCCACCGAACCTCGGGGGTGAGCGGCACTACGCGAAGGCCGCCCGGGAGGCCCACCACCGCCCTGGCCGGCTCATGCGCCTGGTCCCCGAGCCCGACAACCCCATGGAGGACCACTGGGCAACCTCGCGCAGCGCCTCCGCAGCCGTGCCGATGCTCGTACGGGATACCGACACCCGCTGCGACAAGGAGCGTGACGGGTGGGGCGGGTGAGGCGAAATCCCCGGAACAGACGTGCCGGCGGCCGGAGTTGACCCTACTCGAAGACCGAAGACGGTGGCGCCGGCGATGCCTTGGCGTCCGCGTCCGTGACCGGGGCCGCGCCGCCGGTGAAGTCGGCGAGGGCTCGGCCGTGTTCGACGCGACCGGGGTGCGGGTCGCCGGCGACCAGGCGGGTCAGTTCGGCGACCGGCAGAGCACGGGCCGAGCCGAGCAGGACCGCGTTGCCGAAGCGGCGGCCGCGCAGCACGGTGGGGTCGGCGACCAGGGCGAGCTCGGGGAACACCGTGCCCGCGGTGACGATCTGGCGGCGCAGATGGGTCAGCGGCGGGCCGTCGGCGAGGTTGGCCGTGTACCAGCCGCCGGGCGCGAGGACTCGGCGGACGTCGGCGAGGAACTCCGCGGACGTCAGATGAGCCGGGGTACGGGCGCCGCTGAAGACGTCCGCGATGACCAGATCCGCCCAGCCGTCCGGGATCTTCGCGAGCCCGGCGCGGGCGTCGGCGGTCCGGACGCGTATGCGGGCGCCTGACTCCAGCGGCAGTTCGCGGCGCACGAACTGGACCAGTCCGGCGTCCACCTCGACGATCTGCTGGGTGGAGCGGGGGCGGGTGGCGGCGATGTAGCGGGCCAGGGTGAAGGCCCCGCCGCCGAGGTGGACGGCGTTCAGGGGCTGCCGGGGCGGGGCGGCGAGGTCGGCGACATGGCCGAGGCGGCGCTGGTACTCGAAGGTGAGCAGGGCGGGGTCGTCGAGGTCCACATGGGACTGCGGGGCACCGTCGATCAGCAGCGTCCAGCCGCGCGGCCGGTCCCGGTCGGGTATCAGCTCGGCGAGCCCGCCGTCCACCCGCTCGACGACGGTCTCCTGGGCCGTACGCCCGCGCCGCCTGCTGTTCTTCGCCACGCTTTCATTATCGGCGGCGATCAGCGGCAGTTGTCGGCGGCCTCGATCAGGCGGGCCGCCTCGTCCAGTGCGGCCCGCAGCACGGCGGGGTCGGTCACCGGCACGTCGTCGCCGGGCGGCAGCAGCCAGCCGCTGCCGGGCGGGGGCCCCCACTGCTCATGGGGGTCCCACCGCTCGAGCGGAGCCGGGAGCGGGGGTGAAGCCGAGAGCTCGGGGGACGTCGGTTCCACGTCGACGGCCTCACCGACGGGGATGCGCAGTCCACGCCCGTCGGTACGGATGCAGGCGCTGCCGGGCACGTCCCATGCGGCAGCGGTGCCCGACGGCACCACGAAGCCGAGCGTGTCACAGCTGCGGTCGTGCAGTACGGGTCCGATGTCCGGTCCGGCACTGCGGCGGATGATGTCGACCGCTTCCAGGCCCTGGCGGGCGGGGACGGTGACCAGGTCACAGGGAACCTCCGGCGGTTCGCTGTGATCCGGGCTGGGGGTGTGCCGGCTGGAGGTCCGCGAGGGCGCAGGGCTAACGTCCACGCCGGCCTCCCACAGTGCAACCGTTCCTCAGCAGAACCGTACGCATCCCAAATCACCCTCGCAAACCAGCAGTTGGAGGCCCTCCGAGTGGGGGGTGTTCGCAAGGTTCAACGCTGCCGGACGTCAACGGGCACGGCGGCGCACCGCCGTAAAGGATGGCAGTTCATGGCAGATCGCGGGTGAGATATCCGGTTTGCCGTCAAACGTCGCGTGAGCACCCGGTCACAGCCGGTACCTTCGTGCCCCGCCGGAGCATCGCACGCACCGGCAGCACCAGCCGCCAGAGAGGGTTGGCCATGGCCTCGTCACCCACGCAACACCGACAGGCGGAGCCCAACCAGGTCTTCCGGATGCTGCGGGGACAGCGTTCACCCGGCGAGTTCGCGGCCGCGGTCCGCAGGGCCGCACGCGAGATCGGCGAACAGGTCGCCTGCGACGCCCGGTACATCGGACGTGTGGAGGCAGGCGAGATCCGCTGCCCCAATTACGCGTACGAGCGGGTCTTCCTGCACATGTTTCCCGGCCTGACCCTGACGGACCTGGGCTTCTCGGCACGCGAGACGGTACGCGGCCGCGGGGCGCGTGCGGCGGTGGGCGCGCCCCCGCCGGAGGCGCCCCACCTCACGATCCAGAAGAACGAGGAGAGCGACGTGCTGCGTCGCGCATTCATGACCAGCGGTTCCGCCACGGTGGCGGCCGTCTCCCTCGGGCTCGGCCCCGGGCCCGTACGACGGGCCGGGGAGTCGGAGGTGAACGCCGTCGCGGAGGCCGTACGCCAGATCCGGCTGCTCGACGACCGGCACGGCGCCGACAGCCTCTACCAGCGGGCCGCCCAGCCGCTCCGCACCGCGTATATGCTGCTCGACGCGAACACGGCTCGCCAGGCCACCTCCGACCGGCTGCATGCCGGGGTCGGCGAACTCGCGATCTCCGTGGGCTGGCTGGCCCATGACTCGGGCCGCTACAACGACGCACGCTCGCACTACGCGGAAGCGCTGGCCACCGCCCGGATGGCGGGCGACCCTGCCCTGGAGGCGCACGCCTTCTGCAACACGTCCTTCCTGGCCCGGGACATGCGCCGACCACGCGAGGCGGTACGCGCGGCCCAGGCCGGTATCCGTGCCGCGCAGCACATCGGCTCGTCCCGGCTGCCGGCCCTGCTCACCCTGCGCGAGGCCGGCGGCTGGGCCGGCCTCGGCGACCGCGCCGCCTGCGAGGCGGCCCTGAGCCGGGCCAAGACCCTGTTCGCGCACGGGACGCGCGACGCGGACCCGGAGTGGATGAGCTTCTTCGCCGAGGCCGAGCTGGAACTGCTGGAGGCGCAGTGCCGCGCCACGCTCGGCGACTGGTCGCACGCAGCCCGCCATGCCAGGCGCGCGGCGGCCCTCCAGAGTCCCCTGTTCGCCCGCAACCTCGCCCTCTACCGCGCGGAACTCGCGGGCGACCTCGCCCGGGCGGGCGTCCCCGACGAGGCCGCGGCGGCGGGGCACCAGGTCATGGACCTGCTGGGCGAGGTCCAGTCGTCGCGCATCCGGGCGATGCTCTCGGACACGGTCCGGGTGCTGCTTCCGCACCGCCGCGCCGCGGGCGTGTCGTCCTTCCTGGAACGCCACGCCGCGACGCAGCGCCGCGCATAGGGACCCGCCCGGCCGGGGGCGACGCGCACCGTCGGGTCGACCGGTGTGTCCGTCCTCGAGCGCGGGACGGGCTGCCGACGCGAAGTGCCGGACAGGCTCGAACGTGCCGACGCGAAGTGCCGGACAGGCTCGAACGTGGCCGACGCGAAGTGCCGGACAGGCTCGAACGTGCCGACGCGAAGTGCCGGACAGGCTCGAACGTGGCCGACGCGAAGTGCCGCACAGGCTCGAACGTGCCGACGCGAAGCGCCGCACAGGCTCGAACGTGGCCGACGCGAAGTGCCGCACAGGCTCGAACGTGCCGACGCGAAGTGCCGCACAGGCTCGAACGTGCCGACGCGAAGTGCCGGCGGCCCGGCCCGCTGACCGGCCTCAGCCGTCCAGGTGACCGGTGTCGTTCCAGCGGGCGATCGCCGGGGCTCCGTACTGCCAGCCGAGCACCGACAGTGAGGCCGGCGCCAGCAGGATGCGGGCGCCGAACGACACCTCCTCCCCGAGCCAGCGCGCGGCGACCGCGCGAAGCATGTGGCCGTGCGAGAAGACCAGCACGTCGCGGTCGGCCTCGCGCGTCCACGCCACCACCTCGTCCGCGCGGGCGGACAGCTCGGCCAGCGTCTCCCCGTCCCGTACGCCGTCGCGCCAGATGACCCAGTCCGGCCCCCGTTCCGCCTTGATCTCGGCCTGGGTCAGCCCCTCGTACGCGCCGTAGTCGAACTCCATCAGCGCGTCCCAGTGCTCCGCCCGCTCGCCGAAACCGGCCAGCCCGCAGGTCTCCCACGAGCGCGCCAGCGGGCTTGTACGGACCTCGGCGTGCGGCAGTCCGTCCCACGGAGCCCGGTGCAGCCGCTCTCCCAGGAGCTTCGCACCCCGGCGTCCCTCGTCGAGGAGCGGGACATCCGTCCTGCCGGTGTGCCGGCCGGCCAGCGCCCACTCGGTCTGTCCGTGCCGGGCCATCAGGATGCGCGGTGCCATGTGCGTCTCCCTGTCGAGCAAGAGGGGTGTCGATCAGCTGATCACCCCACCATCATGGCAACCCTCGCATGGATCCTCGCGTCCCTTCCTCATCAAGGGGTGCCATTGGACGGCGTACACGTACACCGTACGGTTACCGGGTGGGCGAACCCCACAAAAAGGGAGGAGAGCCTCGGATGCCCCATATCACCACCGTGCCGCATTCGGCCCGCCGCTGGTGGACGGAGCTCCCGCTCATCGCCCTGGTCTACGCCGCCTACACGGGCTGCAGGCTTCTCGCGCGCGGGGACGTGACCACCGCGGTCGACAACGGCCTGGCGATACTGCGGATCGAGAAGTTCCTGCACATCGACATCGAGCTCCCGCTCAACCGTTTACTCACCGGCACCCCCGCCCTCGGCATACCCGCCGACTTCGCCTACGCCTCCCTCCACTACCTGGTGACCCCGGCGATCCTGGTCTGGCTGTTCCGGCGCCGCCCGCTCCGGTACCGCGCCGCCCGCACCTGGCTGATGACCTCCACCCTCCTCGGCCTGGTCGGCTTCACCCTCATGCCGACCTGCCCGCCCCGGTTGCTCGACGCGGGCCACGGCTTCGTGGACACGATGGCCCAGTACAGCGCGTACGGCTGGTGGGGTGGTGAGGCCAGCGCCCCGCGCGGACTCGGCGGGATGACCAACCAGTACGCGGCGATGCCGAGTCTGCATGTCGGCTGGGCCCTGTGGTGCGGGGTGATGCTGTGGCGCTACGGCCGCGCCCCGCTGACCCGGGCCGTGGGCATCGCCTACCCGCTGACCACCACGTTCGTGGTGATGGGCACCGCCAACCACTACCTCCTGGACGCTGTCGCGGGCGTCGCGGTCATGGGCCTCGGGCTGCTGCTGACCGGGCCCGCGATGCGGCCGGCGGACCGGGTGCGGGCCCGCTTCGGGTGGGGCGGATCCCCCGTCGCGTCCCCGATTGTCAGTGCCGGATGCAAGACTTCCGCGGGTGAGCGAATACCCGGTCAGCGGCACCCTGCCGACACCCCGTCAACCGGAGCGGGAGACGGCACTCCGGCAGCATCTCGCTGAGCTGCGCGGCCCCGCCGTCGCCCCGCATCCGCTGGACGCCCGTGCGCTGGCCGCGCTGGCCTCCAACCCCGGCTGCCGCCGCCGCGCCCTCCTGGACGGGGCCGGAGTGAACAAGGCCGTGCTGGCGAAGGCGATCGGCTCGCCCGGCGCCTTCGGCCAGTCACAGTTCGCCTTCATGCGCGGCAACGCCTTCGAGGCGCGGGTCAAGGCGGACGGCGGGGCGGACCTGCTGCGGCTGGTGTACGAGCGCATGGGCGGCGGCCTCCCTGCACCCGAGCCCGGCGGGGCGCACCTCCCCGACCTGTCCGCGGCCGGCCCCGAAGGCCGTGCGGCGCGGACGGCACTGGCGCTGCGCGAGGCGACGAAGGCCGCGACGGCCGGCGGGGCGTGGACGCTGCTGGACCATCCGATGCTGGCACTCGAGGTGGCCGGCTCCCCCGCGTATCTGGAGCCGGACGCGGTGGTCGTGCGGCCCGACGGGCGCTGGGCCGTCGTCGAGATCAAGTCCTTCCCGATGATCGACCGTTCGGCGGACCCGGCGAAGGTGGGTGCCGCGGCCCGCCAGGCCGCGGTGTACGTGCTGGCGCTGGAGCGGGTCGCGGCGCTGGTGGAGGGGGCGAGGGTGGCCCATGACGTGCTGCTGGTCTGCCCGAAGGACTTCTCCAATCTGCCGACGGCCTCCGTCGTCGACGTACGCAAGCAGTTGTCCGTCACCCGTCGCCAGCTGACCCGGCTCACCCGCGTCGAGGAGATCGCCGCGGAGCTGCCCGAGGGCATCTGCTTCGACCCCGGACTGCCCGCAGAGGAGCTGACGGCCGCGGTCGCGTCCCTTCCGGCTGCGTACGCGCCGGAGTGTCTGGCCACGTGCGAACTGGCCTTCCACTGCCGGGAGCATGCCCGCGCGGCGGACTCCGTCGACCCGCTCGGCCGCGGCGCCCGCGCGGAACTGGGCGGCCTCACCACGGTCGACGCGGTGCTGTCCGCGGCGCACGGCGTCACCGGCGACCCCGCGGATCCCACGGTCGCCGCGCTGCGCCGCGCGGCGGCGCTGCGCGCGGAAGCCCTCGGGTGCCACTCCGGGCGGACGCCGGACGCGGAGGGCGCCGCATGTCACTGATGCACACCCTCGCGCAGCTGGAGGCCGTACGGGCCGGGCGGGCGCAGGCCACCGCCACCGTGCGGCATCGGCATGTGTCCGACGCGCCGCTCGTCCTGGTGCCGCTCACCACCGCCGGTGAGGCCGGGGCGCCGCTCGGGGCACTGGTCGGGACCGACCGGGACGCGCCGCGACTGCTGGTCGTGCCGCAGCCGCGCGACCGCGATCTGCGGTTCGCGTTCCTCGCCGAGCTGGCCGACATCGTGCTGCCGTACCTCGACGGGTACGCCGACGTGGTCGAGGCCGCCGAGCGTTCCGAGACCGATCCGGAGACCGGCAAGAAGGTCAAGGTGGAGGTCGAGCTCTGCGCGGACGCCCCGCAGCTGATCGTGCCGAGCCGGGCGGGTGTCGACTTCCTACGGCTGCTGGGCCGTTCGATGCGGTTCCGGCGTACCGTCGAGCAGGACCCCGACACGCCCTACCCCGCGCCCCCGCGGGTCCCGCTGCTCGGGCGCTGGCTGACGCACTACGGCGAGCGGGCCCGGGTGCCCGGATCCTCGCTGCTGCTCGCCGTGACCGATCTGCTGAACCGGCACTGGGCGACCGGGCAGTCCGGCCTGGAGAACCAGCACCTGGGTGCGCTGCTCGCCTGGATCGACCCGCCGGCCGGCGGTTCGGGCGCGGAGGCGGCACTCCGCGCGGAGCTGGCGCGGGACGCGGAGGGGCAGCTGCTGTGCCCGCCGGCCGGCCCGGCGACCGACCCGGCGTTCGACAACAAGCTGCTGGCGCCCGCGGTCGAGCGGTACGACCGAGCGCGCGGCGCTCTCGCCGCCGCGGAGGACGGCCTCGTGGCGGACCGGCTGCTGGCCGGCCTGACCTCGGCGGAAGCCCGGATCCGCGCCCTGCTGGAGGACTGCATGCGGCCCGCCTGGGACGCCGTCTGGCAGGGAATCGACCTGGTCCGGGAGCTGCCGGAGGGGGCCAGGGTCGCCGACCGCTGGACCCGCGACCGCTGGTCCTTCACCGGCCACCGCGACCGGGTACGGGCCGGGGAGCCGCCCCAGCCCCGGATCGACGACGCGGTGACCGCGGCCCAGAAGCTCGCCGCGCGCGAGACCGCGCAGGCCCAACTGGAGGCGCAGGAAGCGCTGGACGACCCCCTGGTCATGGCGGGACGCCGGCTGTCCGGCGAGGCCTTCGCCGGTGAGGTGACCGAGGTGGTCATGGCGTACAGCGAGTCCAAGCGGCCGAGCCCGCGCCCGCTGGTGACGGTCGCCACGGACGACCGTCCGCATCTGGGCGAGGGCACGAAGATATATCGCTCACTGGACGGCAAACCGCAGTCGGCGGAGTTCGCGGGCTACGCGGAGGACGGCGCGCTGGTGCTGCGGCTGCTGGACAGGATGGGCCGGAGCAAGGAGCCGTCGCCCGGTTCGGTGCCGGAGAACGGTGACCGGGTCTGCTTCACGCTCTTCGAGCACGAACAGCGGGGCGGCCCGAAACTGCCGGACCCGGAGGAAACCCCCTGGACCCACGGCGGTCCCCCGTCCATCGGTGCCTCGGGTGGGGATCATCCGCAGACCATCCCCGACCCCGTGACCCCGGAGGACTTCCTTTGAACCCTCCCCCAGCTGAAGCGGGGGGATTCCTGGCTCACGCGGCTCGGCCACTCAGCAAGCGATCGAGTCTTACGCGATCAACACCAACCGGGTTGGAACCAGCCCGGTTGACACAAGGTCAAGGAGGTAGCGCATTGCTTGGTTCTCGCAACGCACTGTATGCAGGCTACCCAGTCACGCGGGGGGTCGTGCGCCTTTTGGACGAAACCCCATTCCTCGCCCTGCTCCGCATGGGCCCACCCCGGCGTGAAGGCCGGGGCTTCCTCGGAGGTCTTCGGTGACCGTCGTGAACGAAAGCGTCTTCGACCCCGGCGCGGCGGCCGACCGCGAGGTCGCGGCGATCCTGCACAACACACTCCATGGGTCCCATCGCGGTGTCGTCGTCGACTCACCGCCGGGCGCCGGCAAGTCGACCCTCGTGGTGCGCGCGGCACGGGAGCTGGCCGCCGCCGGGCGGCCGCTGATGGTGGTGGCGCAGACCAATGCCCAGGTCGACGACCTGGTGGTGCGGCTCGCCGAGAAGGACTCGGAGCTGCCGGTGGGCCGGCTGCACAGCAACGACCCGGACCCGTACGACAAGGCGCTCGACGCCCTGCCGAACGTACGCAAGTCCGCGAAGGCCGCCGAGCTCACCGGGCTCGACGTGGTCATCTCGACGGCAGCGAAGTGGGCCCATGTGCAGGGCGTCGAGCCGTGGCGGCACGCGATCGTGGACGAGGCGTACCAGATGCGCTCGGACGCACTGCTGGCCGTGGCGGGGCTGTTCGAGCGGGCGCTGTTCGTGGGCGACCCGGGTCAGCTGGACCCGTTCTCGACCGTGGGTGCCGAGCAGTGGGCGGGCCTGTCGTACGACCCGTCGGCGAGCGCGGTCTCCACGCTGCTGGCGCACAACCCGGACCTCCCCCAGCATCGGCTGCCGGTGTCCTGGCGGCTGCCCGCCTCTGCGGCGCCGCTCGTCTCGGACGCGTTCTATCCGTACACGAAGTTCCGCAGCGGTACGGGCCAAGACGACCGGCGGCTCACCTTCGGCGTGCCGTCCGACGGCTCGGGCCCGGACCGGGTGCTGGACGAGGCCGCCGCGTCGGGCTGGGGCCTGCTGGAACTCCCGGCCCGCCATACGCCCCGTACGGACCCGGAGGCGGTACGGGCCGTGGCCCTGGTCGTGCGCCGCCTGCTGGACCGGGACGGCGCGACGCTCTCCGAGCGCGCCGACGGTCCCGTACGGCTGACCGCCGACCGGATCGCGGTCGGCACGGCCCACCGCGATCAGGCGGCCGCGGTACGGGCCGCGCTGGCCGAGCTCGGCGTCTCGGGCGTGTCGGTGGACACCGCGAACCGCCTCCAGGGCCGCGAGTTCGACGTCACGGTGGTGCTCCACCCCCTCTCGGGGCGGCCGGACGCAACGGCGTTCCACCTGGAAACGGGCCGCCTGTGCGTGCTCGCCTCACGCCACCGGCACGCCTGCATCGTGGTGTGCCGCGCCGGTGTGACCGACCTGCTGGACGAACACCCTTCGACGGAACCGGTCCAGCTGGGCGTCACGATCAAGTTCCCGGACGGCTGGGAGGCGAACCACGCGGTACTGGCACATCTGGCCGAACACCGGGTGACCTGGCGCCCGTGAGCCACGAACGCCGGACGCCCGCCGCGGCAGCGGCGAATCGGGGACTGCGACACGCCGCCCGAAGCCTGCGCAACAGTGCGAGGACGGCCGGCCAACACAGCCCCCGACGGCTGGGAGGCGAACCACGCGGTACTGGCACATCTGGCCGAACACCGGGTGACCTGGCGCCCGTGAACCACGAACGCCGGACGCCCGCCGCGGCAGCGGCGAATCGGGGACTGCGACACGCCGCCCGAAGCCTGCGCAACAGTGCGAGGACGGCCGGCCAACACAGCCCCCGACGGCTGGGAGGCGAACCACGCGGTACTGGCACATCTGGCCGAACACCGGGTGACCTGGCGCCCGTGAGAGCGCCCATCGCGCGCCGAAGGCCTACTTGCGCGGCGCGGGACAATGGTGGGTGGTCCGGAAGCCGGGCCGGTGGAAGTGCGAGGAGGAGAAGTGATGGCGGAACCCGAGCGGAGCGAGCGAAGGCTGCGGCCGGCACCTCTGCTCTTCGAGCCTGCGGAGGTGGCCGCCGATCCCGAGCACTTCTTCGACCTGGAGTCCATCGCGGACCCCGAGGAGCTGCTGACCCGCGCCACCGAGCTGACGCTGGCGTTCCGGGCCGCCACCGACCGGGCCATGGAGTACCAGGCGGTCGCGGCCGCCCAGCTGGCCGACCCGGCGCGGTTCGACCGGCTCACGACCGCGGACATCGCGCACCGGGCCGAGTGGACCGAGGACTACACCGCCAAGATGGTCGAGTTCGGCCGGGACCTGCTGCGCAGCTCCACTCCGTGACCCTCTTGTCACCCCGGGTATCGATTTTTCCTGCCGTCGATCCGGGTGCTAATGTCTACGACGTCAGCAGGCGCCGCTAGCTCAGTTGGTTAGAGCAGCTGACTCTTAATCAGCGGGTCCGGGGTTCGAGTCCCTGGCGGCGCACCGACGGGAAAGGCCCCTCGCGAGAGCGAGGGGCCTTTTCGCGTGCCCGGCGCGTTCACACCTTGGTCGTGACCTTCACGTTCCAGGCCCCCGACTTCGTCCGGTCCATCACCTGTACCCGGATCCGCTCCCCCGGCACGGTGAAGGTCTCGCCGACCTGGAGCGGCGCGTCCGCCAGCGGCGGATAGACGGATCTGCCGCCGCACGCCTCGGTGCGCGGGTGGGTGTCGATCACTTCGACGGGCCCCCCGCCCGAGGCCTGGCCTCCGCGCACCCGGTAGAGGAGGATGCCCTCGGTGCAGGTCGTGCCGTCGTTGCCGGTGGCGCTGCGTGCCTCGATGGCGACGGCATGATCCTCAGCGGTACGCACCACCATCAGCCGGGGTCCGCCGGTGCGGCCGCGCAGTTCCGCGGAGAGCGGCTCCAGCGTGCGCAGGCCGTCGCTGCCGCCCTGGAGGCACACCACCTGGCTCGGGCCGAGCCAGCCGAGTTTCCACTTCTGCCAGCCGAAGAGATCCGGGGCGAGCCCGAACTGGCTTCCCATCACGTCCCAGTCGCCGACATAGGTGTCCCAGTCGCCCTTGCCGTCCTCCGGACGGTGGTAGAGGTCCGGCAGGTCGAATACGTGTCCGGTCTCGTGCGCGAGCACATTACGGTCGGGCGGGTGGTGCTCGAAGACGGTGACGACCCGTTTGATCTCCTTGCCGTCCGCGTGCATCGGCTCGTCGAAGTTGACGACCTTGGTCGCGTCGGAGTCGACGCCGGGGGCGTCGGGGTCCGCGACCAGATAGACGATGTCGTACTTGGAGAAGTCCACCCGGGAGTCGGCGGCCTTGATCGCGTCGCCGAGAAAGGCGGCGCGCTGGTCCGGCACCCAGTCACGCCTTATGGCGTACGCCTTCGATGTCTTCGGCATCCGGACCCAGTCGTGCTGCGGATGGACGCGCAGGTCGAATCTTCCGTACGAGGCACGCCGGAAGAAGTCGGAGGTCGCCGGGAAGTGGTCGGCGGCCAGTTCCTCGGTGCTCACGGTCGGCCGCGAGTCGGGGAACGAGAGGAAGATTATGACGGCGTCGAGACCGCGCACGGGGCGCGGGTAGGAGGCGTTCCAGGTGTCCAGGCCCAGCGAGTGGTGTGCCTCGGTGCGCGGCAGCGCGCACGCTACGGCGGTTCTGGCCGCCACGGCGGGGCCGGCGACGAGGGTGGTGGTGGCGACCGCCGCGAGAGAGGTGAGGGCGGCCGCGGTCCTGCGCATGCGTGAACGCTGCTCCACTCCCCCGGGTGGCTGCTGACGCGTCACGTCGACCTCCGGGTACGGAATGCGGGATATCCCATCCACCTTGAGGTGGCTCGTATGGATATGTCCTGTTTTGCTGCCCCGGGTGGGTGATCGGCCCGAGATTCCAGGCGCCTCACGGAAAGTCACAAACGGTCGCCGGCCATAACCGCCCCGCCATACCCGCACAGAAACGGTCGGTCTCGGCCGTCGCGTGCTCATGGTCACGGCGTCGAAGCTGGATCGCCCGTCCTGCCAGCCTCTATGATCGGCACACTTTCCCGGACGACCCCTGTACAAGACGAGCGCACGCGGGAGCGAGCGGTGAGCGGAACCTCCGAAGAAACGGGGTCCAGCCCCGGCACCGCCACCTCTTCGGTCACGCAGCGTCATATGCTGCGGCGGATTGCCACCGACCCGCGCCACCAGCGCGACTATCAGGCGGCCTTCAACGCCGCCCGCCTCGCCATGGCCGTCGTCGGCGACGACGGCCTCGTCGTCGCCGCCAACGACGCCCTCGCCGAGCTCTTCGGCACCGAACGCACCGCCCTGCGGGACCGGACCGCGGCCGACCTCGTCGACCTCGGCGACGACTCCCGCACCTGGGACGCCTACCACGAGGTGCTGCACGGCCTGCGAACCCGCTTCCGCTGCACCCGGCGGCTCAAGCACCCGGACGGACGCTCACTGTGGGCCGAGGTCACGGTCGCTCCCGTGCCCGGGACCGGCCGGGTACTGCTGTCGGTCGCCGACATCAGCGACCGCCGGGAGCTCCAGGCGCAGGTGCGCCACCTCCAGATGCACGACCCGGTCACCCGGCTGCCGAACCGCACCCTCTTCTTCGAACGGCTCTCCGCCGCGCTCACCGCCCCCGCCGAGAGCGGCGGCGGCACCGGCCGCATCGGCATCTGCTACCTGGACCTCGACGGCTTCAAAGCCGTCAACGACACCCTCGGCCACCATGTGGGCGACCAACTGCTGACCGCCGTGGCCGACCGGCTCACCCAGTGTGCCGACAGCGACGGCTACACCCGCACCGGCGGCCACCTCGTCGCCCGGCTCGGCGGCGACGAGTTCGCCCTCCTCGTCGAGGACTCCGCCGGTACGGAACAACTCGCCGACCTCGCCACATCCGTACTGGCCGCGCTCCAGCAGCCGTTCGACCTCGCCGGGCAGCGGCTCTCCGTGTCGGCGTCCATCGGCGTCGTCGAACGCGACGCGGCCGGGACGAGCGCCACCGGGCTGATGCAGGCCGCCGACACCACGCTGTACTGGGCCAAGGCCGACGGAAAGGCCCGCTGGACCCTCTTCGACCCCGAGCGCAACGCGCACCGGATGACAAGGCAGGCCCTGGCCAGCTCCCTCCGGCCGGCCATCGAGGACGGCGAGTTCGCCCTGGAGTACCAGCCGCTGGTGAGCCTCGAGGACGGGGCGGTACGGGGCGTGGAGGCCCTGGTCCGCTGGAACCACCCGCAGTTCGGCACGCTGACGCCGAATCGGTTCATCGGAATCGCCGAAGAGGACGGATCGATCGTCCAGCTGGGCCGTTGGGTGCTGCGGACCGCCTGCCGACAGGCCAGACGCTGGCAGATCGACCACCCCGACACCCCGCCGATCTTCGTCAGCGTCAATGTCGCGGTACGTCAGGTCTGGGACTCCGACCTGGTCGCCGATGTGGCCGAGATCCTCGCGGACACCGGGCTGGCGCCCCAGCTGCTCCAGCTGGAGCTGACCGAGTCCGCGGTGATGGGCTCGGCCGGCCGGCCGCTCCAGGCCCTCCAGGCTCTGAGCGACATGGGCGTCCACATCGCCATCGACGACTTCGGCACGGGCTACTCCAACCTCGCGTACCTGAGCCGGCTGCCGGTCTCCGTGCTGAAGCTGGACGGATCGTTCGTACGAGGTTTCCGGTACGACGAGGGGGTGCACCCCAACCCGGCCGACGAGACGATCGTCGAAGCGATGGTCCAGCTCGCGCACCGGCTGGGGCTCACGGTCACCGCGGAATGCGTGGAAACGGCGGGCCAGGCGGCCCGGCTGCGCAGGATCGGCTGCGACACGGGCCAGGGCTGGCTCTACTCACGGGCGGTCACCGCGGACCGTATCGCCGCGATGCTGGGCACGAGCCCGGGCCCCACGTCGGTCACGAGCCTGTCCGGCGTGTGAGGACCGGACCGGCGGTCGTCACCCGGCTGCCCCGGGCAACCCGTACACGTCCGCGATGAGTTCGTACGACCGCACCCTGGCCTCGGAACCGTGCGCGTTCGACGTGAGCATCAACTCGTCCGCACCGGTCCGCTTCTGAAGGTCGTCGAGCCCGGCCCGTACCTCCTCCGCCGTGCCGTGCACGACATTGCCGAGCCAGCTGTCCACGAACTCCCGCTCCAGGGCACTGAATGCGTACGCCTCGGCCTCCTCGGGCGTCGGGATCAGCCCGGGCCGCCCGGTGCGCAGGCGGAGCATCGACAGGGCGCCGGTCAGGACCTGGCGCCGCGCCTCCCGGTCCTCGTCCGCGGCCAGCGCGGAGACGCCGATCAGGGCGTAGGGCGCGTCGAGCACCTCGGAGGGCCGGAAGGAGTCCCGGTAGAGGTCCAGCGCCGGCACGGTGTTCGCCGCCGAGAAGTGGTGGGCGAAGGCGAACGGCAGGCCCAGCGTCCCGGCCAGCCGGGCGCTGAAGCCCGAGGAACCGAGCAGCCAGACGGGCGGGCGGGCCGACGGCCCCTGGACGGGGCCCGGCACCGCGTGGATGCGGGAGTACGGATGGCCGTCGGGGAAGTCGTCGTCCAGGAAGCGGGTCAGCTCGGCGAGCTGCTGCGGGAAGTCCTCGGCGCCCTCGTGGAGACGGTCGGTGCGCCGCAGGGCGGCGGCCGTCGCCCCGTCCGTGCCTGGCGCGCGGCCGAGACCGAGGTCGACGCGGCCCGGGGCGAGCGCCTCCAGGGTGCCGAATTGTTCGGCGATCACGAGCGGGGCGTGGTTGGGCAGCATGACGCCGCCCGAGCCGAGCCGGATCCGCTCGGTGTGGGCGGCGAGGTGGGCGAGGATCACCGCGGGGGACGAGGAGGCGACGCCGGGCATGGAGTGGTGTTCGGCGACCCAGTGGCGGTGGTAGCCGCGCCGTTCGGCGAGCTTGGCGATCTCCACGCTGGTCCGCAGTGCCTGGGTCGCGGTGCGGCCGCTGCCGACCGTCACCAGGTCCAGTACGGACAGGGGTACGGGTGCGGTTCCCCCGGCCGTTCCTCGTATCGCGTCCACCGGTCTGCGCCTCCTGGGTGTCGGTTCGTCCGGACCACAGCAACCGGAGGCGGTATCCGGTTTATTCCCCGGGCTCTTCCTTGGGTAGGGATGGCCCTCATGACCGAACTCGCGGATCTGACAGCCCGCCGGCTGCTGGCCGGCTACGAGAACGGCGACTTCTCCCCCGTCGAGGCGACCCGCGCCGCGCTGGAGCGGATCGAGCAGGTGCAGCCCCTGGTCAACGCCTTCGTCCGGGTCGACGCGGAAGAGGCCCTGGCGCAGGCCGAGGCAGCCACCGAGCGCCGGCGCAGAAAGGAGCCCGCGGGTCTGCTGGACGGAGTGCCGGTCACGGTGAAAGACCTGCTGCTGACGCGCGGCGCCCCCACCCTGCGCGGCTCGCGAACGGTACGCGCCGGGAACAGCTGGGCCGAGGACGCCCCGTCCGTGGCCCGCCTGCGCGCGCACGGCGCGGTCCTCCTCGGCAAGACGACCACCCCGGAGTTCGGCTGGAAGGGCGTCACCGACTCCCCGCTGACGGGGATCACCCGCAATCCGTACGACACGGCCCGGACGGCGGGAGGTTCGAGCGGGGGCAGCGCGGCCGCGGTCGCGCTCGGTGCGGGGCCGCTGAGCATCGGCACGGACGGCGGCGGTTCGGTCCGCATACCCGCCGCCTTCTGCGGGATCTTCGGCATGAAGCCCACGTACGGACGGATACCGATCGCCCCCGCCAGTCCCTTCGGCACGCTCTCCCACGCGGGTCCGATGGCCCGCGACGCCGCGGACGCCGCGCTGCTGCTGGACGTCATCAGCGGCGAGGACTGGCGGGACTGGTCCCATCTGGGCCCGGCGCGGGCCCTCACGCCCGCCCTGGCAGAAGGGGTCGAGGGACTGCGGATCGCCTATTCGCCGTCCTTCGGCGGTCAGGTCGCGGTGCGTCCCGCCGTCGCGGCCGCGGTGCGGACGGCCGTGAGCCGGTTGGCGGAGCTGGGGGCGTACGTGGAGGAGACGGACCCGGACATCGCCGACCCGGTGGACGCCTTCCACACCCTGTGGTTCAGCGGGGCCGCACGGCTGGTACAGCCACTGGGGCCGGCACAGCGGGAGCTGCTGGACCCGGGGCTGCGGGAGATATGCGCGCTCGGCGCCCGGTACAGCGCGCTGGACTACCTGGCGGCCGTGGACGTCCGGACGGATCTGGGCCGGCGCATGGGGCGCTTCCATACGGCGTACGACCTGCTGATCACACCGACGCTGCCGGTCACCGCGTTCGAGGCGGGCGCCGAGGTGCCGAGGGGGTCGGGGCACCGGCGCTGGACCGGGTGGACCCCCTTCACCTACCCCTTCAACCTCACCCAGCAGCCTGCGGCGACCGTGCCCTGCGGTGTGGACGCGGACGGACTGCCGATCGGCGTACAGCTGATCGCCGCGAGGCACCGGGACGCGGTGGTCCTGCGGGCGGCCCATGCCCTGTACGAAGCCGGGGTGGCGGGGTTGGCGGGGCCGCCGGCCCCTCCCTCTGCCCACACGCCATGACCCTGGCATATGCCACGTTGTTAAATCGCAGCCCGCGGGCCTGACATGCGCCGGCAATCTTGTCAACAGCCATCACGGTGAAGGAACTTGGCCGCTATCGTGGATACGCAAAGCTTACGGTCACAACCTGCTGGATCTGCTGGGGGGATATCGTGGCCCTGAAGCCCGAGCCGACTGCGCCGTTCCACTCGGTGCAGTACGCCCTGCGTGTACTGGAAACGGTCGCCAAGCACGGCGGCGGGGTGTCCGACGCCCAGATCGCCCGGGAATGCGGTCTGCCCACCGCTCATCTGACCTCGATGCTGCGGATGCTCCTGAGCGAGGGCTATGTGGAGCAGGTGACGGACGGCGCGTACGTGGCCGGTGATTCACTCGCCCTCCTCGGCTCGGGGGCCACCCGCAAGGAAGCCATAGAGGCCAAGCTCCAGCGGACCCTGGACCAGCTGCGCGACTCCGTGGGAGCCGCGGTCTACATCAGCCGCTACATCGACGGCGAGGTCAGGGTCACCCAGTTCGCGGACGGACCGCACACCCCCAAGGTCAACGAGTGGGTGGACTTCCGCTCCGCCGCGCACGCCAGCGCGGTCGGCAAGTGTCTGCTGACCCAGCTCGACCGGAACGGACGGCGCGACCATCTCTCCCGACACAAGATCGCCCGACTGACCTCCCGGACGATCACCAGCGAGCGGCTGCTCTTCTCCAAGCTCGACAGCCAGCCGCCCACCGTCCCGG
This sequence comes from Streptomyces sannanensis, assembly GCF_039536205.1. Lineage (GTDB taxonomy): Bacteria > Actinomycetota > Actinomycetes > Streptomycetales > Streptomycetaceae > Streptomyces > Streptomyces sannanensis. The sequence goes on from NZ_BAAAYL010000001.1 coordinate 2,577,061, forward strand.
TGCTCGACCTCCAGGAGTACGCGGTGGGCACGGTCTGCGCGGCCGTGCCCCTCACGGCGGGCGCCGCGGTGGGCTGCCTGGCCGTGTCCCTGCCGATCGAGCACGCCCACCGGCTGCGCTCGGCCGCCGACACGCTCAACCGCAGGGCCGCCCCGATGGCGCTCTCGCTGGTGCTCTGATCCCGTCGGTGCGGCCGGCGGGACTGGTCGGAGGCACCCTTCGGAACCAGGTAGTATTAACTCTGTCAGCAGGCGCCGCTAGCTCAGTTGGTTAGAGCAGCTGACTCTTAATCAGCGGGTCCGGGGTTCGAGTCCCTGGCGGCGCACCGACAGAGAAAGCCCCTCGCGCAAGCGGGGGGCTTTTTCGTCGTGGCCGGCGACGCGACGCCGGGATCACCGGGCCTCACCCCGCCGGCAGCCGGCAGGTGGGCTGTCCGCCCACCTCTCCTCCCCGTCACGGCATTCCGGCGACTCGCACCGCGCCGGTCGATCCAGGCGAACGTTTGACACACGTGCTATACGTGCGTACACCTTCGTGCACGGCCTGCAGTACGCCTCGATCGGCGGCGCCCTGCTGCCGGCCGTGGCGGCGGTCCTGACCCCGCGGCTGTTCCCTACCCCGGCCCACCGCGACACCCCGGCGCCGACGCAGACCCCGGCACGCCTCGCTCCGGACGCGGAGCAGGCCCTGGCCGGCTGATCCGTTCCCCGGTCACCGGGGCCTAGCGGGGCCTCGCGACGTCCAGGCCCGTGTAGAAGGCCACCGTCAGGTCCTTCACCATCGCCTTGCGTTCGTAGTCGTCGAGCTCGATGAGACCGCGCCCGGTCAGCCGGCCCATCGTGTCCTCCACCGCGTCCACCACCGAGGTGAGCACACTGTCCCGGCACTTGGCGTCGATCGCGGCGATCCGCCGCCGCTGCATCACCGCGGCCACCTCGGGCGCGTACTCGATACGGGTCGGCTGGGCCGAGTAGACCTCGATCCCGGCCGGCTCCGCCTCCGCCTTCAGCGTCCGCGTCAGCACGTCACCCACCGCCTCGGCATCGCGCAGCGTCGGGGCGTCCTCGTGAAAGGCATCGGCCGGCAGCTGCGAGAGCACCCTCGCCAGCACCGCCTCGACCTGCTCCCGCAGATAGACGGCGTGATCCGCCACACCGAACGCCGCCCGCGCGGTGTCCCTGATCCGCCAGACGACCAGCACGACGACCTCGAGCGCGGTGCCGTCCGCGTCCACGGCCGGCATCGGCTCACTGCGCCAGTGCCGCAGCCGTACGTCCACCTGTCGGCGCAGCAGCAGCGGGTTCACCCAGACCAGTCCGGTGCGCCGCACGCTCCCCCGGTAGTCGCCGTAGAGGGTGAGCACCCAGGCCTGTCCGACCCCCATACGTGCGAGCCCGCAGAAGGCGAAGAGCGCGAGCATCACGCAGAGCACCAGCAGCGCCCAGTGGATGAGGCCGATCCCCTCGTACGGGCGGCCGGAAACCCCGAGCATCGTGCGCAGCGGATCGGGCAGCGCGCCCGCCCACCACATCACCGCGCCGCAGCCGGCGAGCGCGGCGGCCCCGACGAGCACCGCCGCCACGCCCGGCAGCGCGTGCCCCTGGTGCTCACGCAGCCCCGGATCGGCCGGCGGCGCGGGGCGCGTGGGCACGGCGGGCGCGGGCGGGCGGCGCTGCTGATCGACGCGCGGCGCCGGCCGCGTCGTCACGGTGGGGACCGGGCCGGTGTCGTCGCGGAAGAGGAGGTGCACGGGAATCTCGGCGGTGGTCTCGTTCTTGATCACCGCGCTCCGCCGCGCGGACTCGGCACTCCGGTCGGGGCGTTCTCCGTCCGGCGGGCCGGAGTGTCCGTCCTCGGACGCCGGGCGGGCCGGCGGTTGCTCCTCTGTGTCCTCGAGTGCGTCCTCGAGTGCGTCCTCGAGTGCCGGACGGGGTGGAAGTTGACCCTGCATTGATGCCTCCGTCATTCGAAGAGCCGTCGCCAGGTTTCGGGGCCGGGGTAGCCGTTCGCGTCGGCGCCGCTCCAGCCCTGGGCGCGCTGGAACGCCTCGACGTTGCGCCGGTCGGCCTCGTGCCAGCGCGGGGCCGGGCCGGATGTGTAGTGGGAGCCGAAGCCCTTCTTCCGGAGCTGCCGGCCGAGCTTCTCGACGTACGCATTGGACTGACCGGGCCGGAAGTACCCCCTGCCCGGGAAATCGGTGGGACCGGTGGGTTCGGTGGGGGCGGCCATCGCGGTCGCGCCGCCGGATGCCGGGTCCGGTGCCGAACCCGAGGCCGGGCCCGAGGCCTCAAGCGAACCCGAGGCCGGGCCCGAGGCCTCAAGCGAACCCGAGGCCGGGCCCGAGGCCTCAAGCGAACCCGAGGCCGGGCCCGAGGCCTCAAGCGAACCCGAGGCCGGGCCCGAGGCCTCAAGCGAACCCGAGGCCGGGCCCGAGGCCGGCCCCGCGCCCGGGATGTTCTTGCCCACCCCGCTGACCAGCAGCTTCCAGGTCCTGGGCCCCGGCAGCCCGTTCGCGTCGGCGCCGCTCCAGCCCTGGGCGCGCTGGAACGCCTGGGTGGCCAGCCGGTCCGCGTCGCCCCAGTGTGGTCCCGGGCCCTCTCCGTAGTACTTCTCGGCACCGCGCTCGATCAGCATCTGGCCGAGCTGGGTGATGTGCACGTTCTCCGCACCGGGGCCGAAGTACGTGATGCCCGGGAACGCCGGGGTGTTCGCCGGTCCCGCGGCGCCACCGGTGATCAGGCCCTTGTAGCGGTAGGGAACGTACCGGGCGGAGTTGGTCCAGTAGGCGTAGGGAGTGACCTGCTTGCGGGTGTGCGGCCTGGTCTGCTCGTACGCGATGTAGGAGGTCTTCCGGTAGTCCGTCCAGCCACCGAAGATCACGACATGGGAGCCGTTCATCGGATTGGCCGGGTTGTGGAAGAGCAGCATGTCGCCCGGCTGCAGCTCTTCCAGCCTCAGCGGTGTCGCGAAGCGGGCGAGGCTGCCCGTCCATTGGTTGGCTCCGAGGCCCCAGGCCATCGAGACGAATCCGGAGCAGTCCTGGCGATAGCCGTCCGTCCAGTAGCCCGACATGCTGTACGGAACCGACGCCTCCACCCACTTCTTGGCGCGGTTGATGATGTCGGCCCGGGTCGTCCGGGGCAGCGCGGCCGGACCGAGTGGAGGGCCCGGGTTGCCTTGGCGACCGCCGTGGAGCGCGCTCGCCCTGCCCTGCGGGGTGTCCGACTGGGGGTTCGCCCGGGCGGGCTGCGGCGGTCCGGGGTGCGACCGGCCGGCCGGAGCGTGTGCCGCCGCGATGGATCCCCCGCCCCCGGCGAGGGCCATGCCCGCGGCGGTGACCAGCACCAGGGCGCGGCGAGCGCCGCGTGCGGCCGGGTGGCCGCCGGCCCGCGGGGGCAGGGTGTGCCCGCGCTCACGCCGCCGCTGGACGCAGCCAGGGCAACCGCAGTCGATCAGGGGCTCGAATTCCTCGAACACCGGCATCGTGAAGTTCCTGGAGATCATCTGCACGGGCGACAGTCTCTCAATTACTCAGACATATAGCATTTTGACGGACCGAAGTGGATGAAAAGACAACCCGACGAGCCGGAACGGTTGCCGGGTGGTCGGAACCATCCCCTGAGGTCGGGTAGAGTTATCCATGTCAGCAGGCGCCGCTAGCTCAGTTGGTTAGAGCAGCTGACTCTTAATCAGCGGGTCCGGGGTTCGAGTCCCTGGCGGCGCACGCAGAGCACAGGCCTTCTCACGGATCGTGAGAAGGCCTGTGGCATATTCCGGAGCGTGCACAACCGTCCCTCGAAGCATGCGTTTGACCGGTAAACTGCTTTTTTCACCCTTGCGATCAAGACGTGGGTCGGACACCCTATCCTGGAGTCATTGGCTCCAAAAGGGCGAAGGCTTCTGTGAGTTGGAGCCGAACAGTGGGGGTACGGCCCGGTTGCTCGGACTGCGGGGTGGGGACCTCGTTCATGAACGGATGCCGGGCTGGGCATCCTGCAACCGGAAGACCATCGTCCTCCGTCTTCGGAGACGGTGGCCTGTCATTTGATCCACGTCCGGTCCCGGTCGAGGGGGACCGCTTCCGGGCGAGAAGAACCGACGACACACACGCAGCCAGCAATGCGTGCGGGGGGATGACTCATGACGTCGACGCCTACCGGCGCCAGGCACAACGACGACACGTCCCGGACGACCCAGCTTCGGATACCCGGACAGCTGAGGTCCGGCGGATCCCGGCTCCTGTCGAGAAAGGCGCTTCCGCGGTACGACTACGAGCATTACAGCAGGCTCGCCGGGCCCCTGACCCAGCCCGATCCGGACCTGCCCTACAAGGTGCAGTACCGCTCACTGATCTCCCAGGAACCGCACCGGATCCGTGCGGCCCTGCTGCTGGGCGCGGCCCCACTGGTCTCGCTCGGCCTGTTCGTCTGGCTGATGCAGCCGGACCACTGGACCGAGCGCGACCCCAATCTCGACGACAGCACGCTGCTCGTCCTGGACATCGTCATGCTCGTCTCGATCGGTCTGATCGAGCTGTTCCGCACGATGAACGTCCTGTCGAACGCGCACGCGACCCTGGTCGCCCGTGACCCCGTCCCCGTCGTGCCGGAGACCGGCACCCGGGTCGCCTTCCTCACCTCCTTCGTGCCGGGCAAGGAGCCCCTGGAGATGGTGACGAAGACCCTCGAGGCGGCCGTGAAGATCCGCCATCGCGGACTGATGCACGTCTGGCTGCTGGACGAGGGCGACGACCCCGAGGTCAAGAAGGTCTGCGAGCGCCTCGGCGTGCACCACTTCTCCCGCAAGGGCGTCCCGGAGTGGAACCAGGCCAAGGGCCCGCACCGCGCCAAGACCAAGCACGGCAACTACAACGCCTGGCTCCAGGCGCACGGCGGCGACTACGACTTCTTCGCGTCCGTGGACACCGACCACGTACCGCTGCCCAACTACCTGGAGCGGATGCTCGGCTACTTCCGCGACCCGAATGTCGGCTTCGTCATCGGCCCGCAGGTCTACGGCAACTACGACACCTTCGTCACCAAGGCCGCCGAGTCGCAGCAGTTCCTCTTCCACGCGCTCATCCAGCGGGCCGGCAACCGCTACGGCGCTCCCATGTTCGTCGGTACGTCCAACGCCGTACGCATCAAGGCGATCAAGCAGATCGGCGGCCTGTACGACTCGATCACCGAGGACATGGCCACCGGCTTCGAGATGCACCGCGCCAGGAACCCGGAGACCGGCCGCAAGTGGCGCTCCGTCTACACCCCTGACGTGCTGGCCGTCGGTGAGGGCCCGTCAGCCTGGACGGACTTCTTCACCCAGCAGCTGCGCTGGTCGCGCGGTACGTACGAGACGATCCTCAAGCAGTACTGGAGAGGCCTCGGCACGCTGCCGCCGGGCAAGTTCTTCAACTACACGATGATGATCATCTTCTACCCGATGTCCGCCCTGAACTGGATCCTCGCGGCCCTCAGCTGTGCGTTGTTCCTGGGCATGGGTGCCTCGGGTGTCCAGATCGACCCCGCGATCTGGATGATGCTGTACGGCAACGCCTCCGCGCTCCAGGTCGGCCTCTACATCTGGAACCGCCGCCACAACGTCTCGCCGCACGAGCCCGAGGGCTCCGGCGGTGTGGCCGGCATGGTGATGTCCGCGCTCTCCGCGCCGATCTACGCCCGTTCCCTGATGGACGCCGTACTGCGGCGCAAAAGCAAGTTCGTGGTCACCCCCAAGGGTGACTCGTCCAGCCCGGACACCCTCTTCGGCACCTTCCGCATCCATCTGTTCTTCATCCTGGTCTTCGGCGGGTCCCTGATCGCCTCCTTCTTCAACGGCCACGACCACCCGGCGATGATCACCTGGGCCTCCCTGGCCCTGCTGATCACCGCGGCGCCGATCATCGGCTGGCGCTACACGGTCCGCGCGGAGAAGAAGAAGCGGCGGGAACAGCCCGAGCGTCAGGACGTCCCCCCACCGTCGCAGGCGGCCGATCCCGTGCCGCACACACCGCATGCGCCCTACGCGCCGCACGCCCCGCAGCACAAACCCAGCTGGGCCGCGACCGACCAGACCATGCAGACCGCTCTTGGGGGACGTGAGAAATGAACTACCGACCGAGCCGCCGCACCCGCCGCCTGGCGATCAGTGCGGCGGTGGTTCTTGCGCTGGCGGGGATGAACGGGCCCGCCATGTACCGGTACAGCTCGCAGAAGTACCACGACTACAAGATCAACAGGCCGGAGTACAAGGCGGAGAACGGGCACTGGGACTTCCTGGACGTCCCGGCCGAGTACAAGATCAATACGATCCACGCCGCCCTGCTCCACACCGGCAAGGTGCTGCTGATCGCCGGCTCGGGCAACAACCAGAAGAACTTCGACGCCAAGAGCTTCCGCTCGGTGCTGTGGGACCCGGCGACCGACACCTTCAAGAACATCCCCACACCCAAGGACATGTTCTGCGCCGGGCACGCCCAGCTGCCCGACGGAAAGCTGCTGGTCGCGGGTGGCACCAAGCGGTACGAGAAGCTGAAGGGCGATGTCACCAAGGCCGGCGGCCTGATGATCGTCCACAACGAGGACCCGGACAAGCCGATCACCCTGCCCGCAGGCACCAAGTTCACCGGCAAGGAGAACGGCAGGACCTTCGTCTCCAAGGACCCGGTGCTGGTCGAAAAGGCGAAGAAGATCTTCGACCCGAAGACCGGGAAGTTCCTGCGCACCGAGGCGGGCCTCGGCCGTATCTACGTCGAGGCGCAGAGGTCCGGCAAGAAGTACGAGACCGGCACCGAGGACAACTACCGGGTGCAGGGCCTGAAGGGCACCGACGCCCGCAACGTCTACGGCATCGCCCAGAAACTCGCGCTCGACAAGAAGGACTTCCAGGGCATCAGGGAGGCCTACGAGTTCGACCCGGTCGCGGAGAAGTACATCACCGTCGACCCGATGAACGAGGCCCGCTGGTACCCGACGCTGACCACGCTCCAGGACGGCAAGGTCCTCTCGCTCTCCGGACTCGACGAGATCGGGCAGATCGTCCCCGGCAAGGACGAGATCTACGATCCCAAGACCAAGAAGTGGAAGTACACCGGCTTCGAGCGGAGGTTCCCCACCTACCCGGCGATCTTCCTGCTGGACAGCGGCAAGCTCTTCTACACCGGCTCCAACGCCGGCTACGGCCCTGCCGACGTCGGCCGCGACCCCGGCATCTGGGATCTGAAGGGCAACAAGTTCACCAAGGTCCCGGGCCTGAGCGACCCCGACCAGATGGAGACCTCGGCCTCCGTCATGCTGCCGCCCGCCCAGGACCAGAAGTTCATGGTCATCGGCGGCGGAGGCGTCGGCGAGTCCGAGAAGTCCAGTGAGAAGTCCCGGCTGGTCGACCTCAAGGACCCCGAGCCCCGCTTCAGGGACGGCGCCTCGCTCGCCGAGGGCACCCGCTACCCGAGCGCCTCGCTGCTGCCCGACGACTCCATCCTCGTCACCGGCGGCTCCAACGACTACCGCGGGCGCAGCGGTTCCAACATCCTCCAGGCGCGGATGTACAACCCGAAGACCGACACCTACACCCGGGTCGCCGACCCGGCAGTGGGCCGCAACTACCACTCCGGCTCGGTGCTGCTGCCCGACGGCCGTGTCATGATCTTCGGATCCGACTCGCTCTTCGCCGACAAGGACAACACCAGGCCCGGCGTCTTCGAGCAGCGCATCGAGATCTACACCCCGCCCTATCTCTTCCGGGACGCCCGTCCCTCGCTGGAGAACAAGGGCTCCAAGACCATCCGGCGCGGCGGCACGGGCGTCTTCCAGACGCAGCACTCCACGTCCATCAAGTCCGCGAAGCTGATGCGCCCGAGCGCCGTCACCCATGTCACCGACGTGGAACAGCGCTCCATCGCTCTGGAAATGAAGAAGAACGCGGACAGCATCGAGGTCACCGTCCCGGAGAACCGCTCGCTGGTCCCCGCCGGCTGGTACATGCTCTTCGTCACCGACGACCAGGGCACGCCGTCCGAGGCGGAATGGGTCTACGTGCCGTAAGCGCGCGGGCGTGTGTCGCACGAGGAGGGCGCCCCCCGGCCGGGGGGCGCCCTCCTCGCCGTGACTACTTCGTATTACGGGCCAGTTCGAGCGCGTACTGCGGCCACCACTCACCGGCCTTGGGGCCACCCTTGCAGTCGCCGTCCGACTCGCCGGGACGCTTGACCCACAGCAGCGCGTCGACCAGCGGGTCGCCGGTCCGGTTGGTGGGCCGCTCACCGAGCGCCCGGCCGGGCGGATTGCACCAGCGCTGGGCCGGATCGCCCTCGGTGTACGGGCCGTTGCCGTTGCGACTGGTGTCGATCACGAAGTGCTTGTCGCCGACCTTCGACGACAGCTTCCGCCCGAACTCCTTGCTGGCCTCGGTGGTCTGGAAGTTCGAGACGTTGACCGCGAAGCCGTCCGCCTTGTCGATCCCCGCCCACTTCAGCGGCTCGAAGAGTGAATCGGGCGACTTCCAGCCCGCGTTGCCCGCGTCCAGGTAGACCTTGGTGTCCGGCTGTTGCTTCAGCCGCTCGATGGCCCCCTTGAGCAGGTCGTATCTCTCCTCGTGGTACTCGTCGGGCGTGCAGCCGTCGACCAGGTGCAGCACCGCGTCCGGCTCCAGGATCACCGTGGCTTTCCGGTCCCCGATGCCCCTGGCCACCTTGTCCACCCAGTCGCGGTAGGCGTTGCCGTCCGCGGCACCGCCCTTCGAGAACTGGCCGCAGTCGCGGTGCGGGATGTTGTAGAGCACCAGCAGCGCTTCACGGTCGGCCTTCCGGGCCGCCTCGGAGAACCCCCTGGCCTCGGCCTCCGGGCTCTCCGGGCCGATCCATTCGCCGACCGGCTGCTCGGCGAGCTTCCTGATCAGGTCCGCGTTCTGCTGGTCACTGTCCTCGATGTACGCCGCGACCTGCTTGGCGGCGTTCCCGCTGGGGTTGACCCAGTACGGATCGGTCGCCTTCGGCTGCTGGCCCACCACGGGCTTCGCCGCCGGCTCCCGTTCCTCGTCCTTGCCGTCGCCGTCCGACGAGCAGCCGGCCAGCAGCAGCGTCGTCCCCACGAGCACCGCGGCGGCCCTCACCCCCACCCTCTTCATCCACTCCCCCTCGGGTGCACCGGATCAACCGGTCCGATCCATCGTGACATGCCGCGCCCGGTTACCGAGAGACTTGACGTCATCTCGGCCCGAACGGGGCCTGGGTCCGGTCTCAAGCCGCCTTCGCGTCCGTCAGGTACGCGGAGACCACCACATTCGCCGTGTACGCCTTGGCCCTGTGGTCGTACCTGCCACCACAGGTGATCAGCCGCAGCTCGGCCCGGCCCCGCAGCCGCGGTCCGTAGACCTTGCCGGCGTCGAACCGGGCGCGTTCGAAGACCTGCACATCGTCGACGGTGAACTCGGCGACCGAACCGTCCGCCCTGGCCACCCGTATCTTCTCGCCGGGGCGCAGCGCGCTCAGCCCGTAGAACACGGCCCGTTTCTTCTCCGTGTCGACATGGCCGACGAGCAGGGCCGTCCCCGCGGCGCCCGGCTCGGTGCCGCCGTCGTACCAGCCGACCGTGTCCGCCCGTACGAAGGGCGGCGGGTCGACCGCGCCCGAGTGATCCAGCCCGCGGGGGACGACGGGGGCGGTGACCCCTATGGAGGGTATGTCCACCCGTTGCGGCGCCGCGGCCCCCAGGGGTTCACGTGCGGGAGGCAGCCAGACGTTCGCGGGACGTCCCACGGCCGCCACATCGCCGGTGGTGGGAGCCGAGCTGCCGGCCGGGTCCGTCAGCTCACGCCCCCACAGCCACAGCCCGACCAGCAGCACCGCCCAGGCCACGCCTGTCAGCAGCCGGCCCGTGCCGGACGGCTGACGCTTCTCGGCGGACATGTCAGTCAGTGCGGCGCCGCCGCCGCGCACTGCGTGCGGCCACGGCCACCGCCGCCATGGCCGCGAGAGCCAGGCCGATCACCGCGTGCCGGGTGCCGGGCCCCTCCTGCTCGGCCGCCGCCTCCACGGTGCCGAAGGTGCCGCCGCCGCCCGCCTGCACCGGGGCGTACGGCGTGGGCAGGGAGCCGATGCCATTGCCGATGCCATTGCCGGTGCCGGAGTCGCCGCTGCCGTCGCTGTTGTTGCCGTCGCCCTCGTCGCTGCCCCGGCGGACGACGTGCACCTTGCCGCCGTGCTTGCCGCCGCCGTCCTTGCAGGTCACCTCGATGTCGTAGTCCTTGATCTCGACATCGGTGCGGATCTTCGCCTCGGCGAACAGACCGCCGTTCGAGGCGGTCGAGAACAGGGCGTCCGACTGGAACGCCTTGGACGTCCCTGTGGCCGTCCTGCCCTTGCAGCCGTCGACCCGGATATCCACCTCCTCGCCCGGCCCGACGTCGGACGGCGTCACACTGACCGAACCACCGGAGTCCTCGGCCAGGGCGGTCGCGGGCATCAGGGCCGCCGCGACTACCACGGCGGCACAGATCGTGTTTTTCCGAAAGCGCATCGTGAACCTCCTGATCCGAAGGTTCACTCGGCACGAGTGTTTCCGCATCCCGAGCGGCGGAACCGCTCGGCCGTCCGGTCTAGACCCTGTCCACCGGATCGGCGATGGAGTCGACGGTCCAGGAGGGGCGATACGGGAACCTCTCCACGTCCTCCGGGGTGGTCAGACCGGTCAGGACGAGGAAGGTCTCCATGCCCGCCTCCAGGCCGGCCGACACATCGGGTCCATCCGGTCGCCGATCATCGCGCTGCTCCCGGAATGCGCCCCGATGGCGTCGAGGCCGGTGCGCATCATCAGCGGGTTGGGCTTGCCCGCGCAGTACGGGGCCTTGCCGGTCGCCTTGGTGATCAGCGCGGCGACCGCGCCGGTGGCGGGCAGCGGGCCCGCGGTGCCGGGCGGCGACGTCCTGCGCCGCGGCATCACCTTCCATGGCGAGTCGAAAGACCTTCCTGACGGCGGGAAGGAAGGCGAAAACAGCCTCAGCGAGCCGCCTCGGCAACCGGCTCGTCGTCCGGAGCGGAAATCGGGCCCGGGTCCTCGGTGTCGGTGTCGAACGGCGGCGCCTCCTCGGTCCACTTCATCGACGTGATCGTCGTGTAGCCCAGCAGCTCACCCTTGCTCACACCGTCGCCGCCCCGGGTGGCGACCATCTCGGTGCCGAGCGGCATGCCCGTGGACTTGTCGAAGATCAGACGGCGCTCGGAGTCGGAGGCGGACTCGTAGGAGCTGGGGAGGGCGACGGCGTAGCCGGTGCGGCCGGTGTGGTCCTTGACGTCGCCGAGGGAGCGCACGCCGGGTTCGGCGGCGAGGAGGCGGTAGGCGGCGGCGCGCAGGTCCGGGGTGGACGGGAGGGTCGTGGCGAGTCGGACGGCCGTGTCGACGACCATCTCGTCGAGGATTTCCTCGGGGGCGTTGTAGTCCTTGTCGACCAGGGCGAACAGGCGCTTGCGGAGGGCCTTTTCATCGGTGGGGAGCGTGGCCAGGACGCGGAGGGGGAGGTCGCCCGTATTGACGGTGTCCGCGGTTCCGCCGGGGGCATCGTGCTGGATCTCGCCCTTGCCGGTGTAGGTGATGGTCTCATCCTTCAGGTTCCACGACGTGGGGGAACCGTCCGCCTTCCACGCCGCCTCGTCGGCTTTCGTGGCCGGACGGGCCCCCAGGTCCAGGAGCTGCGACCACTGCTTGTTCGCGGCGGCGGCCGTCCAGTACCGCGCCCCGGTGCGGACGTCGACGGTGTACTTCTTGCCGGGGACCTTGCGGAGAGAACCGAGCTGTACCTCCACGTACCAGTACGTGCCGGAGCCGGCCGGTTGCTGCTCGACGTGGGAGGCGGCAGCGAGAAGGACCCGGCTGCCGGAGCCCAACGTCGTGGAGGGCGCAGTTCCCGGCTTCAACGGCATGGTGCCAGTGATCACCAGCGCCGCCACCGCCGTCGCCGTGGCCAGGGCGAGACCCAAGACGAGAGGGCGGCCCACCCTCCGCGGCCGGGCGGTGGCGCGAGCCCCGCGCGTCGCGCGCGGACGGGTCATGAACGTTGCGAGCTCCTCTTCCCGAACCGACGACGGCGTGGGGCGGTCGGGGTCGAGGTGGGCGGGGCGGTCGGCTGTCAGGCGGTGCAGGACGTCGTTCTTCACCGGGCTTCCTTTCCTAGGGCGATCCGGGCTCGGGTGTTCACGCGCCGCACGGCTGCGGCCTCCTCCATCGGTGGGGAGGCCGACGCGGCCTGGTTGAGACGTTTGCGCGCCCGGTGCAACCGGACCCGCAGGGTGATGGGCGAGCAGCCGACCACCGCGGCTGCCTGTGCCGGGGTCAGGCCCTGCCACGCGGAGAGGATCAGCAGTTCCCGATCGTCCTCCGGCAGCGTGGCCAGCGCCTTGAGCAGCGCGCTGCGCTCGGATACCTCCTCGGCAATGTCCGCCTCCACGGGTTCCGCCCAGGAGCGCAGCTCGGCGGCGAACGACGCGTGCCTGGCCTCCGCCCGGATGCTGTCCCGCAGGATGTTGCGGGCGACCCCGAGCAGCCATGGCAGCGGCGGCTCGGGGACGTCGTCCAGCTTGCGCCAGGCCACGGTGAACGTCTCGTTCACCACCTCGTCTGCGACCTGTCGTCCCGCACGGCTGACCACGTAGGCCCACACACGTTGCCGACAGCCGTCGTAGATAGCGGTGAAACGATCCGCGTCGTAGTCGGGCACTGCCGCACCTCCCGTCCCTCCTGGTGTGTTCTGTCGTCGGGTAGTGGGCCGAACAAGGGGGGTCGTTACAGCGGCACCTCAAAAAACACGCCCGAGAAACGAGATGTACGTCACATCAGGGGTCCGCAGTCGCGTTCGACGTCCTCGCCGGAACAGTCGAAATCACCAACGATGACGCTCCGTCATTCCATGAGCTTCAGGGGGACTTGTGGACGACCTTCCACCGTCACCAGCCCGGCTGCCGACCCGCCTGCCGGTCGACCCCGCGTTCGTCCGAGCCCTACGGGACCGGGACTTCGCCGTGGTCTTCGCCATGGCCCACGACGCGGGGATCTCCTTCAACCAGATCGCCGAAGCCTGCGCGCTCAAAGCCGAGCGCGCGTCACCCGCGGCTTACTGCACGTTGCTCAGGCGCGTGGTGAAGCTGAACCGGTCCCCGCGGTACAGCGAACGCCCCCGCTCCAGCGGACGGCCCTCCGTGTCCCGCGAGACACGGTGGATCAGCAGCATGGTGCCGCGCCTGGACGTGCCGGTCCACGGGGGGATGTGTCGCGGACGAAGATGTACGGAAGGGGTCAGCGGCGCGTCCGCCGCCCGATGATCACGGCCGCCACGCCGGCGAAGAGGAAGGCTGCCGCGGCGGCACCCAGAGGCCGGAGCACGCTCCGCCTGCGGTTGCCGGTGGCGGCAAGCTCGGGAGGGCGGGCGTCGGACGGGCGGTCGGCGTCGGCAGTGCGGGCGTCGGACGGGCGGCCGATGTCGGCGGTGCGGGAACCGGCGTCCGCAGCACGGGCGTCGGACGGGCGGTCGATGTCGGCGGTACGGGAACCGGCATCGGTGGCCCGGGCGCGGGACGGGGAGTCGGGGTCGGCAGCGCGATGGCCGGCATCGACAGCACGGGCGTCAGACGGGCGGTCGGCATCGGCAGTACGGGAGCCGGACGGGCGGCCGGCCTCGACAGCACGGGCGTCAGACGGGCGGTCGGCGTCGGACGGGCGGTCGGCATCGACAGCACGGGCGTCAGACGGGCGGCCGGCCTCGACAGCACGGGCGTCAGACGGGGCCTCGGCAGTGCGGGCGTCGGACGGGGCCTCGGCAGTGCGGGCGTCGGACGGGCGGCCGATGTCGGCGGTGCGGGAACCGGCATCGACAGCACGGGAGCCGGCATCGGTGGCCCGGGCGCGGGACGGGGAGTCGGGGTCGGCAGCGCGATGGCCGGCGTCGGCAGTGCGGGCGCCGGAAGGGGAGTCGGCGTCCGCGGCACGGGAGCCGACAGTCTTCGGGGTCAAGCCGGGGCTGAGGCCCGGCCTCGTCCTCGGACCGGAGCTCCGGCTGGGCTCGGGCTCCGCGCTGGTGTCAGGCACCGCTTCCTCCTCCGGCTCCTCCTCCGGCTCCTCCTCCGTGAGAGCGAAGCGGTACGTGGCGGACTCCCCCACCCAGTCGCCGTCGTCGCCCCTGCGCTGGACGACGGCGGCGGTGGCGGTGACCTCGTTGGGCTGCGTGTCGGCGGTGAAGGCCAGCTGGACCCGTACCGTGACCGTACGGCCCGGCTCGACGGTGAATCCGGGGAACCCGTCGTCGAAGACGCCGACGAGCTCGTCCTCCTCGGTCCGCTCGAACGAAACCGGACGCGCCCGCTTCGCGGCCTCGTCGTAGAACTTCAGCCGCACCTGGCCGGCCGCGAGAGTCCGGTCGCGGTCGACCAGGACGATCACCGGGTGGATGTTCCGGCACACCTCGGTGGTCGTGTTCGCCAGGTCCACGTTCCAGGTGACGGGCTCGTCACCGGGCCGCTGTGCCGAGGGCCCGCCGTGGATGTGCGCACCGAGGGGGAAGTCCCGCGTCCCGGCCGGTTCGCCGCAGCCCGCGGCCGCCTCCTCGGCGGTGGCCATATGCCCGGCCACCAGAATGGCGGCGAGCGTGGCTCCGGCGGCGAGGACTGTGCGCAGTCGCATAAAAGGGGGCACATCACTGGACTCTTCCCCCGGCAGACCCCCCGCCCGCCATCTGATCCGACAAACCCCCCGATCGGCCCAACGGCATCGCGGCCGAGGGCGGCCCGATCGTGCACAGTGGTGGCCATGAACAGCACCCTGCGCGTCGGGCTCGTGGGCTTCGGCCTGGCGGGCTCCGTCTTCCACGCCCCGCTCCTCGCCGCGACGGAGGGCCTCGCCCTCGACACGGTCGTCACCGCGAACGCGCGGCGCCAGGAGCAGGCCCGCGCCGAACACCCCGGCGTACGGATCGCCGCCTCGCCCGAGGAGCTGTGGGAGCGCGCGCAGGACCTCGATCTGGTCGTCATCGCCTCCCCCAACAAGACCCACGTTTCTCTCGCGAAGGCCGCGCTGGAGGCCGGACTGCCCGTCGTCGTGGACAAGCCGGTGGCCGGCACGGCCGCCGAGGCCCGTGGACTCGGCGCCCTTGCCGAGGAGCGCGGTCTGCTCCTCTCCGTCTTCCAGAACCGTCGCTGGGACAGCGACTTCCTCACCCTCCGGAAAGTCCTCGCCGACGGCGAGCTCGGCGAGGTCCAGCGCTTCGAATCCCGTTTCGAACGCTGGCGTCCGCAGCCCAAGGGCGGCTGGCGCGAGTCCGGCGCCCCGGAGGAGTTCGGCGGCCTGCTGTACGACCTGGGCAGCCATGTGGTCGACCAGGCCCTGGTCCTCTTCGGCCCGGCGGTCCGCGTCTACGCGGAGTCCGACGTACGCCGCCCGGGCGCCGAGGCCGACGACGACACCTTCATCGCGATCACCCATGCCGGGGGTGTCCGCTCACACCTGTACGTCAGCGCCACCACCGCCCAGCTCGGCCCGCGCTTCCGTGTCCTCGGCTCCTCCGCGGGCTTCGTCACGTACGGCCTGGACCCCCAGGAGGCCGCCCTCCGCGAGGGCGGCCGCCCCGCCGACGACGGCGAGTGGGGCGTCGAGCCGGAGGCGATGTGGGGCCGCGTCGGCTCGGGCGAGTCCCCTCTCACGGGCGGCGGCCGGCCTGTCCCGTCCCTGCCCGGCGACTACCCCGCGTACTACGCGGGGATCGTCACCGCGCTCCGCGACGGCACGCCCCCACCGGTCACGATCCAGGAGGCCGCGGCGGCGCTCGACGTCCTGGAGGCGGCGAGGCGCTCCGCCCGCGAGGGAGTGACGGTCAGCCTGTAGTGCTGTCGCGGGCCGCTCCACACGACGGTGTTCACGGACTGGACTCCTACGCGGCGGCAGCGACGGCCGCCTGCGGCATGTCCCGGTAGAGGAAGCCCCGCTCGACGCAGCTCCAGGTGGTGCTGGTGACGACGTACAGCGCGGCGGCCAGCGGCACGGCGGCCACGGTGAGCAGCGTCATGAAGGACATCAGCGGGAGCAGCTTCGCCATCCCGGCCATGCCGGGCGCCGACGGGGTGCCCGCCGTCGACATCTGCTTCCTGGTCCGCCGGTAATTGATCGTCGCCACCACGGTCACGATCAGGAACAGGGCCATGTAGACCCGCCCGCTCGGCCCGAAGGCCCCGCCGTCGGCCAGGGCGTCCGCCCACCGGCTGCCGAGCGGCGCGGCGAAGAGGGAGTGATCGAGCAGCTCGTTCGCCTCGCCGCCGATCTGGGTGTTGGAGAACAGGTGGTACATCAGGAAGAACGCCGGCATCTGCAGCAGCGTCGGCAGACACCCGGAGAACGGCGAGACCTTCTCCGCGGCGTGCAGCTCCATGAACGCCTTCTGCATGCGCTCGGGATTCTTGCCGTGCTTCTTGCGCAGCTCGGCGATCTTCGGCTGGAGCTTGGCGCGGGCCTTCGCCCCACGCGCCGCGGCCCGCGACAGCGGATGGATGGCGAGCCGCACCAGGGCCGTGAACAGCACGATCGCGGCGGCGGTGGCGGCGGTATCGAAGAGCGGCTCGAGCAGCTGCGCGAGGTGCTCGACCAGACTGGCGAAAACGGACATGACGGATGGCCCTCCGTGGGGGTGTCGTCGGCAGATCGGTGACTGTCGGCGCGACGGACCGCGAGACGGCGTACAGACGGAAAAGGAAGGCTGTACCCCTACGCGGCCGTCAGGAGGGCCCGCCCGGGTGCCCTGGGCCGGGGACGCCCGGAGGCATCGGGATCCCGTTGCGGCAGAAAGGCCGTCCGTTGCTCACAGTCGCGGATGGCGGTGCGTACGCACACACACGCCACTGCGGGCACCGTACGGGCGGCGAAAAACGCCGACACGGTGAACACGGACCCCGCGGCGGCCGTGGCGGCGGCCGCCACGGCGGCCGAAAGGCTGACGCCGTCGGCGAGCAGCACCTCGGTGAGGAGGAAGAACAGCAGCGCCGCGGCAGGGCGCAGCAGCCGCGCTGTCGTGCCGTGGAGCACGCTTCAATCCCCCAATCGGGTCAATAAGGGCCTTCAGCCCGTTATACACGACCGGCCGCGCCGCCTCACCCGAACGCAAGCCCCCGGTCGCCTCGGGAGAGATCACCCCATACGGTCCGTAATCGGACTCCCCTGGGCCCCTATGCCGGAGGTTCACATGCCCCTGCGTCGTTCTCCTGACCCGCTCCGGGTGACCGGACAGCCCCGGCAGCGCATCGCCGCAGCAGGGTGCGCCGGTGTTCTCGTGGCAGGAACCATGCTTCTCGCGGGTGCGACGGAGGCCGGTGCGCAGCCGACGTGCCTCGGTCTGCCGGTCACGATCCAGGCGCAGCCCGGTGTGCCCACCACCGGGACCCCGGGACCGGACGTGATCCTGGGCACGTCCGGTCCCGACGTGATCGACGGCGGGGACGGCAACGACCGGATCTGCGGCCTGGACGGCCGCGACCGGCTCACCGGCGGACTCGGCAACGACCGGATCGACGGCGGCACCGGCGTCGACTTCATCACCGGTGACGCCTACGCCGCCACCGGCGACGCCCGCGGCAGCGGGAACGACGTCCTGCTCGGAGGTGACGACCAGGACTTCCTCGTCGGCGACAGCTCCGCTCCGAACGGCAGGGCCGCCGGCGGAGGTCACGACCGGATCCTCGGCGGCAACGGTGACGACCATGTGAGCGGTGACAGCCGCGGAACGCTGGGGGCCACAGGCGGCGGGAACGACCATGTGGAAGGCGGCCCCGGTGATGACGAGCTGGCCGGCGACTCCAACGCCCCCGCCCCGGGAGCCGACGCCGCCTCCCTCGGGACCGCGGGCGGCAACGACCGGATCGAAGGCGGTGACGGCCGTGACATCCTCCTGGCAGGCCCCGGCAACGACCACCTCGACGGCGGCGACGGCGACGCGGACGACTGCAACGGCGCGACGGGAACCGACGTGGCGGAAAACTGCGAGTTCCTCGGCGACATCCCGTAGCCGCGGTGGGCCGGCGGGGCACGGGACCGACGGGACCGGGGCCCGCGCATCGGGCCCGCAGGCACCGGGCACCAACACCGGCAGACGGCGATCCGGGGGCGGACACCGGCGTGGGCGCGGACAGCTGCGGCGGGGCTGCGGCGGAGGCTGAACCGCCGAGGGGCGCACGAACGGCGGCCGGGCTCCTCCCCCGCGCAACCCTCCAGGGCCGGAACGACTCTCCGTCACAGAGCCCGCACAGCAGTACGGTGTCACCCATGCGCCCCGAATCGCCTGCCGATCACACCGCCGAAGCCGAGCGTCTGCTGCGCACCGCGGCGCAGTACCCCGAGGACCAGGAACCCCTGCTCCTCCAGGCCGCGGCCCACCTCGAACTCGCGGGCGACCGCCCCCGCGCCAGCAGCCTCTACGACCGTCTGCTCACCGAGCCCGCCATCGACCTCGCCAACCCCCACCTCGTGAAGGCGCTCAAGGCCGCCAACCTCTGGGAGTACGGCCACGAGGCGGAGGCCCACGCCATCATCGACGGCATCCGCGCCGCCCGGCCCCGCGACGCGGCGGCCTGGGAGATCCTCGCCGAGACCCTCGAAACCCACGACGAGCTGGAAGCGGCCGAGGACAGCTTCTCCACCGCGGTGGGCCTCTTCATCAACACCCCGGGCGAGGAGACCCCCGAGATCTCCTATCCCGCCCACTCCCTCCTCATCGGCCGGCACCGCGTCCGCCGCCTGCTCGCCCGCCCCCACGACAACTGGGACGAGCTCACGGACCGGCTCCACACCGGCGAGATCTCCCTCAACGAGCTCCACGACCCCAAGCGTCTGTGGGCCCTCGGCTCCGACAACCCGGCCGAACTGAAGGCCGAGATCGCCCGCCTCCGCGCCGAGCTCGCCTCGTACCGCCAGGCCCTCTCCCGCCCCTTCCCGGTGGCGGTCCTCCACTGGCCGGAGGCCGAGCTGGCCGAGCTCCTCGACTCGTACCCCGCCCTCGCCACGGAGTACCCGACCCACCGTGCCCACCTCCTCGACCTCGAGCACTCCCTCCGCGAGCTCGCGGCAGCCGGCACCCCGAACCTGGGCATCGTCACGGGCACCGTCCCGTCCTACGAGGCCTTCGCCGCCTCGGAGGCGGCGCCCCCGTCGAACGCGGAGCTGCTCCCCCAGTACGCCACCACCCTGGCCGCCCGGGGCCGGGCCATGCCCTGGCCCCCGGCGAAGTCGGCCCCGTGCTGGTGCGGCTCGGGGAGGGCGTACCGGGAGTGCCACGGCGGGGCGATGTAAGAGGGAGTCCGGCAGTTCTCGCAGCGCTTGAAGGCAGGTTGCCCGGCGAAGCATGCAGAACGCCCTCTCAGCACCACATGGTGGCGAAGGCGTAGCCGCGGGCCTGGAGAGTGCTGAGGATGTCGGGGAGGGCGGCGACCGTTTGGCTTCGGTTTCCGCCGCCGTCGTGGAGCAGGATGATCGAGCCCGGCTTGACCTTGCCCAGCACGCGATGCTCTATGGCCGAGGTGCCCGGCCGGGCCCAGTCCTGGGGGTCCACCGTCCACAGCCGGATCTGCTTGCCCAGGGACTCGGCCCGCGCGTAGACGCCGGCGTCGACCGCTTCGTAGGGCGGCCGCAGACACAAGGGGGTGTAACCGGTCTGAGCCCGGATGACCGCATCGGTCGACCTCACCTGGGTGGCGAAGACGCCGGCCGTTACGTGACGCAGGTCCGGGTGCGACCAGGTGTGGTTCTGCACGCTGTCGCCCTGCGCATACACCTGCCTCGTAAGGCCCGGGTCGGCCGCAACATGCTCACCGAGCTCGAAGAAGGTCGCGTGAACGCCGTACTGGTCCAGGATCGCAAGAATCCGAGGGGTGTACCGGCTCGGCCCGTCATCGAAGCTGAGATACACGGTCCCGGACGCCGTCTGTGCCGACACGACGGCAGCCACGACGCCGAGCGCCGCCACCAGCGCGGCCACTGCGGCCACTGCGGCCACCGCGGCGAGGGCCAGCCGCCTGGACCATGAATTCTTTCCGCCCCGTACACGCCGTCGGGGCATGGGCACCGCCCCCGTCCGGTCACTGATCCATCGACCTTCATCTCCCACCCTGCCACGCACAAGGCCCACCCGGCATGACCTGCCCCCGGCGCCCTCGCGCCGGGCGACCTGCATCACGACGGACACCCAGACCTGGTCACCCGCGACGCCACCGGCCTGTGGCTCCACCGCGGCAACCCCGCGAACCCCGCCGGCCTGGCCGCCTCCGCGCCGGTACGGCTGGACGGTGCGGAGTGGGCCGCGTACGACCCGACCGCCCCCGGCGACACCACCGGCGACGGCATGGCCGACCTCTGGGCCCGCGACCGCGCCGACGTCACGCTCCGGATGTACCCGGGCACCTCGGGGCTGCTGGGCACCCCGGTGACGATCCCCGGATCCTTCACGGTCACCAACCGTGCGCTGCTCACCTCGGCCGGTGACGCCGACCGCGACGGCCACCCGGACCTGTGGTCCACCATCCCGGGCGGCACGGCCGACGACCTGGCCTTCCGCCCCGGCACCGACACCGGCCCCGGCACCCCGGTCACGGTGGGCGTCGGCGGCCGGCAGTGGATGCTGCACCTGGCCTGACACGGCGATGCGCCTCCGCCCGGACGACGTCGCGCGACACCGTCCGGGCGAAGTCGCGCCTGACGACGGTGATATGCCGGACGGTGGTGGGGCGATGGGGCTGCTGAGTCCGTAGGCAGCGCCATCCGGCAGGACGAGGGCCTGCTGCCCAGGACGGGCACGGGTCCATGTCCACCGATGGGGATCATCGTCGCAGCCAGCCTCTCGGTCGGTTCGCGGATCACCGCCTTCACTGACGGCGACGGCAGGATCGTCCTGCGGCGAGAGGCCACTGCCGTCGACGACCTGGTGAACGGTCGTCCTCTCTGATCACTTCACCGTGGAGGCATGCAGGCGCTCAGTGGTGACCGCCTCGATAATCTGTCGAGCGGCATCCTCTGCCGGAACGTGCTCCCAGAACCGGAGCACCTTCCAACCGGCCTGCTCGAGCAACCGCACGGTCTCCGCATCCCGAGCCTTGTTCCCCTCGATCTTCCGAGCCCAGAAGTCGCGGTTCGTCGTGGGTACGGTCCGATGCTCCGTACATCCGTGCCAGTAGCAGCCGTCCACGAAGACCGCGACCTTCACCTTCGTGAATACGATGTCCGCAGTGCGACGGAGTGGCGGAATCGGCCGAATCGAAACCCGGTACCGGAGCCCCTCTCGGTGCAAGAGCGATCGGAGCCGCAGCTCGGGCTTCGTGTTCTTCCCCTTGTTCGCTTGCATCGACTTCCGGGTGCCGGGAGATGACGCCCACGAGCCCTCTGCAACCGGCGCACTCGAGAGCAGCCCGGACGCTTCCGCCAACCGCCAACCTTCACGTAGGTTTTCGGCGCGAGTGGGGCGGTCGACCTCCCCGAGCGGAACGCGGGTCGAGTGGCCGTCGACGGACCACCGGAGCACGGCTCCCACCCGCCCGGTGCGGCTGGATCCGTTCAGTACGACGGTAGCCGACCGGAGACGCCCTCCACCGACATCCACCAGCCGCCGCTTGGCGCCGCCAGCTGCACGGTCCTGCTCCCGCGATCGCTGTGCTCTGTCGAGTCCCTGGCGCGGCCGCCACGAGCGGTCGGACATGGCCTTCTCTGACGACCTGCTCGTGCTCTTCACTACTACTGGCCTCCCCCAGCTGTCGAGAATACGTTTTGATTCCGACAATACGGGCCGTGGGGCAGATGGCGTTCCATGGGCGACCCCGATCCACGGGAAACCGCCGGGCCGCAGGTGGAGCAGCATCCATACGTGTCGGCGTACCCGCCGCCGCACCTTCGCGATCTTCATCCGGGTCTTGTCGTCCAGTCCGGCCGGCGGCGCATCGTCGAGTCCGAGACCGCAGGCCCGAACAGGCCCTGGTGGGGGAGCTGGAGCTGCTCGGCCTCCAGCACACTCCGCGCCCCCTCTCGAAACCCTCACCGAACACTACGTTCAGGAACAAAACGTCCGCTGCTTCGAGCGCCATATGCCATCGGCTCTGTGCAATCCGGGAGTTGCCGGTACCGTCTTCGCGACAGAGAGCTAGCGAAGGGGGGCCCGTGGAGTCTCAGGTGGTGTCGTACGAGCTGGACTCGGGCACGGTTGTGCAGTTCGAGATCGAGCCGACGGGTGGGTACCAGCCGGTCGGCGCCGAACAGATTCTCGGCCGGGTCCAGGAGGCCATGCAGCCTGCCGTCGAGGCCGCGCGAACCGTATTGGATCAGGTTGCGAGGCTTCGCCCGTCGGAGGTCGAGGTGTCCTTCGGGATCAAGGTGAACGGTTCGGCCAACTGGGTCGTCGCGAAGGCCGCCACGGAGGCCAACTTCGGTGTAAAGCTCATATGGCGACCCGGCACCGACCAGGACGGAGACGAGGTCGGCAGTCAGGGATGAACGTGGCATCCCCGAGCGGTCACGAACCGCGGGTGGACGGTTGGGTGGCAGCCGTCCACCGCACCGAACTCGACCACAATCCGATCGGCTCGGGATTTCTCGTTGACGCCTATCGGGTGCTGACCTGCGCCCACGTGGCCTTCTCCCAGCACGAGCTGCAGACATCACTGTGGGTGGCGTTCCCGAAGGCCGATGAGCTAATGCACCGTCGGATCAAGGTGGACCGAGTGGTGGCGCCCGATCCGGCTGCCCGACAGGTGAAGGACGTCGCAGTTCTGATCCTTGAGGAGGCTGTGCCCGAGGAGTTCGCCGCACCGTTGCGGCGGCCGAGGCCAGGTGATCTCGTCGGCAGCTCGTGGTGGTCCTTCGGCTTCTCCGAAGGCCTTCTCGGGGAGTCGGCGGATGGCCGCGTCGGCGAATCGATCTCCTACGGTTGGGTCCGCCTGGATACCGGCCGCCGCTCGGTCCGCCCCGGCGACAGCGGCGCCGCACTTTGGTCGGCGGACCATCAGGCCGTCGTCGGAATGGTGGGGCAGGCACGGGCGGATGGAAACGGGGCCCGCGCGCTGACCATGTGGGCTATCACCGATTGCCTGCCGGACGAAAAACTACAGCTGCTTACTGACTGGGCCGTCGAAAACGCGGGCGATGCCGCGCTGTCCGAGTGGGGTTGGGTCCTCACTCGAGACCCCGAGGCGGGCCGACACTGGCGTCCCCGTGCACGCGGTGTGAGTACGGATGCCGAGCGAGGCTTCCGCTTCCGTGGCCGTAGGGCGGCGCTGACGACGATCGCTGACTGGATCACCCGATCGACTGGTGATCACCGACAGGTCCTCGTGGTAACCGGTTCCCCCGGAGTCGGGAAGTCCGCGGTATTGGGCCGCGTCGTCACCACCGCCGATCCGCGGATCGCAGCAACTCTGCCCCCCGAGGACGACGTCGTTCGAGCCCCAGAAGGATCCGTGGCATGCGCGGTTCACGCGAGAGGCAAGACCGCTCTAGACGCGGCTCACGAGATCGCCTCCGCCGCCGCCGCCGGCCTTCCGGACGACGTGAAGGACTTGCCCCTTCTGATGCGGAACGCGCTGGAAGGACGGCCTCCGGGAACCTTCGCCATCGTGCTCGACGCCCTTGATGAAGCGGCAACGCCCGAAGACGCGAGGGCGATCATGAGGGGCATCGCGATTCCGCTCGCGGAGACGTGTGCCGACCTCGGAGTGACAGTCGTGGTCGGCAGCCGACGTGTGGACGGAGAGGGAGATCTCATCGCGCCATTCGGCGGGGCCGTCGAACTTCTGGACCTCGACAGTCCGAGATTCTTCGCACAAGAGGACCTGGTCGCTTATACGTTAGCAACCCTTCAACTGCTTGGCGACGAACGCTCGGACAATCCGTACAACGAACGAGGCACAGCCGACGCGATCGCTGAACGGATCGCTGGCATTGCACAGGGCAACTTCCTGATCGCCGGCCTGGTCGCGCGTTCTCATGGCATGCACGACCGCACCGCGATCGACCCGACGTCGATCTCCTTCACGCCGACCGTCGACGCCGCCCTTCGGGACTACCTCACTTTCTTGCCGCCTCTCGACGGCATTCCGGCGGATGACGTGCTTACCGCGCTGGCCTATGCGGAGTCACCAGGGATGACGTTCGATCTCTGGCGCACCGCAGTGGGGGCTCTCACCGGTCGTACTCCGGCTTTGAAAGACTTGCAGGAGTTCGCCCGCGCCTCTGCGGCGAACTTCCTGATTGAGTCGAGTGATGCCGCCGCCCAAGAGAGTTCCCTCAGGCTATTCCACCAGGCACTGAACGACGCGCTCGTCGGTAATCGCGCCGTGACCGAGATGAAGGTTGCCGACGAGCGGGCCATCGCCCTCGCCTTACAGCATGTGGGGAACGACATCGGCTGGGAACGCGTCCCTGGTTACCTTCTGCAGGCATTGCCCGACCACGCCGTCCGGGGTGGCGCCATCGATAACCTACTCGAGGACGACTCCTATCCCCTTTACGCCGACCTACGTCGACTGATCCCGGCCGCGAAGGTCCCATTGTCGGCCGCCGGACGTGCCCGCAGCCGATTGCTGCGCATGACCCCGCAGGCGCTGGACGCGATGCCCGAGGAGCGGGTAGCCCTGTTCAGCGTCACGGAGGCGCGGGAGCGCCTGGGCCACACGTACCGCGATGCCGAGTTGCGCGCGCCGTACCGGGCAGTCTGGGCCGCCGGGTCACCTCATCTCGAGGAGACCGTTCTCGAAGGCCACGGTGACTGGATCAACGCCGTGTGCGTGCTTCCGACGGCGGGCCGCACCATACTCGCCAGTGCCGCAAACGACGGTACCGTACGTCTCTGGAACCTCGATACCGGAGACCAACTTCGAGTACTCGAAGGCTACAAGGGGTCGGTTCAGACCCTGTGTGCCGTCTCGGTGAAGGGGCGGTGGCTTCTCGCGACCGCCGGGAGCGATTCAGTGGTTCGAATCCAGGATCCCGAGTCCGGCATGATTCTGCGCGCCCTCGAAGGGCACACCGGAGCGGTCAGGGCCATGCTTGCGGTTCAGACGTCCGACCGGCCGCTGCTCGTCACCGCCGGAAACGACTCCTCGGTCCGTCTATGGGATCCGGCGTCCGGTGAGTTGGTGCACGTGCTCGAAGGACACGACGGTTGGGTCAACGCCGTATGCGCCGTCTCGGTCGAAGGCCGGTCGCTCCTCGTGACCGCCGGGAACGACTCTGTGGTTCGCTTGTGGGATCCGGAGTCTGGCACCGGACGCGGACATCTGGAAAGACAGGCCGGTCCGGTGTTGGCGGTGTGTGCCGTTGACTTGAGGGACCGAACGCTGCTCGTCACCGCCGGAAACGACTCCTCGGTCCGTCTATGGGATCCGGCGTCCGGTGAGTCGGTGCACGTGCTCGAAGGACACGACGGTTGGGTCAACGCCGTATGCGCCGTCTCGGTCGAAGGCCGGTCGCTCCTCGTGACCGTCGGTGACGACTCTGTGGTTCGTGTGTGGGATCCGGCGGCAGGTGTGACCTCCAGAGGACTTAAAGGCCACACCGGTCGGGTGTTGGCGGTGTGTGCCGTCTCGGTTGGAGGTCAGCCGCTAGTCGTGACCGCAGGTGACGATTCCATGGTTCGTGTGTGGGACCCCAAGGAGGGTGCGGCTTCCAGCGGACTCGATGGCCCCACCGGTCGGGTGTCGGCGGTGTGTGCCGTCTCGGTTGGAGATCAGCCGCTAGTCGTGACCGCCGGACACGATGCCGGCGTCCAGTTGTGGGATCCGGAGGCCGGCACGGTCCGGCGAACCCTTGAAGGTCGCACCGGCCGAATCAGAGGTCTCTGCGCCCTTTCCACGCGGGATCGCAGCTTGCTCATCACGGCTGGCGATCGTACGGTCCGAATTCGGGACGCGGATACCGGTGAGATTCTGCGCAGCTTTGAAGGGCACCCAGACGGAATCAATGCCCTCTGTGCGGTGCCGATCGGTGAGCGGACGCTTTTCACCACTGCCGGCGACGACCGCATCGTCCGCCTGTGGGACCCCGTTCGTCTGTGTGACTCCGAGGACGTCGAATCCTCGCGAACCTTCGACAACGAAACCGTGCGGGTGAGTGCGGTATGCGGGCTCTCGGCGGCTGGCCGAACCCTGCTCGCGGCGGCCGGCGAGCGGCGCGCCGCGGACGGTGGCGGGACGGTAGTTCACCTGTGGGACCTGGACTCCAGCACTATGCTGTGGAGCTTCGAGGGCCACACCAAGGCAATCAACGCCATATGCTCCGTGCCGCTGGGCCATCGCAGCCTGATCGCCTCCGTCGGTGAAGATCGCACGGTTCGCCTATGGGACCCCGAGACCGGCGAAGCGGTTTCGGTTTACGAGGGCCACACGAGCCGTGTAAACGCTGTCCGGGCGATCACGATGGGCGAGCGGACCCTTCTTGCGACTGCGGGAGAGGATCATACGGTCCGGTTCTGGGATCCCTTCGGTTCGCACACGGTGCGGATAATTCCTGTTCGTTCGCCTGCGCTTTCCATCGAAGAGGTCGACGGGATGATCGTAATCGGCCTGAACGACGGGGTCATAGTAATTTCCATCAGCCATGATGCGGTATTTCTGACGAATAAACCACGATCATCAGGCTTACACCTCGCTACGCATCGGAACACGCATGGTCTAGCCGATGAAACCTGGAGGCGCATCGATGACGAATCGTAGCAGGTATTCGCGGTGCGCTAAGATCGCGACGGCGCCGACTTCGAATAATGTTGACTTTATTGAACGAGATCGGGGAGCGGTCGATACCCATGGCCGATGAATTCGACGGAATGTACGACACGTTCAAGGCGCTTCTTGACACATTCACTCCGGCAGACTCGATTAAGCGGCTGGAGCAGTTCGGCATCGGCCCCGATATAATCCAGCGGATTCGAGACCAGCACGAGCGGGATGCGATTCGAGTCAGGGAGCTCGAGGAACCGCATGTCGTCGAAAGTGGGAACCGCGAAACCTGGTACACGGGCCCGCAGCCCAAGGATAAGTGCTGGCCGGCGATCGTAAACCTGCTCCGGAAAGACAGCTGGTCGGAGCAGTCGGTCAAGAGTCTTGACGACTCCTCCTACCGCATCGTGTCGCTGCTCAACCACCCTCGGGAGAGGTCCTTTTCTACGCGCGGCCTTGTCGTCGGTTACGTGCAGTCCGGCAAGACGACCAACTTCACGTCGGTTATGGCGAAGGCCGCAGACCGTGGCTACAAGCTGTTCATCGTCCTGGCGGGCGTCCACAACGGCCTTCGCCGCCAAACGCAGATGCGACTGATCCAGCAGCTCGTGGAGCCGAATCCCACCTTGTGGTCCCAGCTGACCGGGCTCGACAAGGACTTCACGCCACAGGAGAATCCGGCCTCGTATTTCGGCAAGAACAACAAGACGCACGTGCTGTGTGTGGTAAAAAAGAACGCCACGGTGCTGCGCAAGCTCGCTCGTTGGCTCGATCAGGCGTCGGAGTACCTGCAGGACTGCCCGGCACTGATCATCGACGACGAGGCAGATCAGGCGACCGTGGCGACGAAGTCGATCAACCCGCTGATCCTGAGCATCATGGAGAGTCTGCCGAAGTGCGGATATCTCGGCTACACGGCCTCTCCCTTCGCCAACCTGCTGATCGACCCGAGTGCCGAGGACCTGTATCCCAAGGATTTCGTGGTCAACCTGCCGAAGCCTGCCGGTCATTTCGGCACAGAGGTCCTGTTCGGGCGCTATGCGCTCGACGATGAGGATCCGGAGCAGGTCGACGACGGCTACGACATGATCCGGTCGATTCCCGAGGAAGACGTGTCGTACGTGCGGCCGGTCTCGAAGGCTGACGTCGACGGCTTCGTGCCGGTCATCACCGACACCCTTCGCGAGGCCGTCGAGTACTTCTGGCTGGCCACGGCCGCGCGACGCGTGCGTGACACGGGGAATCCGCATAACACGATGCTGATCCATACCAGCGTCAACACGGCAGTACACAACAGCTTCGAGCGACCGCTGGAGCGGCTGCGGGAACGTTCTGCGGCGAACTTGGCGGACCCCGGGTTCGTTGCTCGGCTGCGCGGCCTGTGGGATCGAGAGACCGCCCGCGTCGCAGCCGAGAATTTCCACGAGACGAAGGTGGAGTTCGACCACCTGCTTCCGAAGCTCCCGGGTGTCCTTGCGAGCTGCCGGATCATCATGGACAACTCCAGCAGTGAGGCCCGACTGGACTATGAGAACGGTCCGGTCGTGGCAATCGCAGTGGGCGGTAATACCCTCTCGAGGGGACTGACCCTTGAAGGCCTGTCGGTCAGCTACTTCGTCCGCTCCGTGTCGGCGTACGACACGCTTCTACAGATGGGGCGCTGGTTCGGGTTCCGGAACGGATACGCGGACCTGCCGCGTATCTGGATGACCGATGAGCTTGCCGAGTGGTTCCGCCACATCGCCACCGTCGAGACGGAGATGCGCCGAGACATCAACGTCTACATGACGGAGGACGAGACACCGCTCACCTTCGCCGTGCGTCTTCGCACGCATCCGGCCATGCGTGTCACCGCGGCCGCCAAGATGCGGGATGCCGTCATGGCTGCCTCCGCATATGGCGGCAGGCGTGTTCAGACCCACTACTTCCACACCAATGCCGACTGGCTGAGAGACAATCTCGCTGCCGCCCGCAAACTGGTGGACGCGTCCAAGCGCAATGCGGTGCGGGTGGAGGAACGCCCCGAGGGGGGTCGCTTCATCTTCCGTGACGTGCCGCACGAGCTCGTGACGGATTTTCTGACGTCATATCGATTCCACGAGAAGTCCCAAGAGAACGACGGCGAGCTGATCGCGGACTACATCAAGAAGCGAGTACGCACGGCCAGCTCGTTGGGTAGGTGGAATGTCGCGATCGTCGGCCACCCCGACGGTACCAAGGATCAGCGTCTCAGCTTCGCCCCAGGCGTCACGGTCGGGCGCATCAGTCGCGCCCGCGTCGCCACCACCAACCCCACGCCTGACTTCGCCGACATCAAGACGCTGATGAGCCGCCGCGATGCCGCAGTCGATCTGGGAGGCGACACGGCCAAACTCGCGGAGAAGGAAATCAAGGCCGAGCGCCAGCGCCAGTTCCCCGACCACGGCTTGCTGGTCCTCTACCCGATCGACAAGGTCTCAACGCCCGAACCGTCCAAGCAACGGCGTGAGCCGCTGAACGCCGAAGAACACGTTATCGGCGTCGGCCTGGTCTTCCCGGAGCCGCGGGGCGAAGACAGCGCCGTGGCGAAATACATCTCCGCCGACCTCTCCGGGATCCAGATCGAGGACGAGGACTATAGCTTCCTCGACGGTGACGGCGCATGACCGACAGCGCGTTTCGAAGGGTGGTCGAACAACACTGGTCCGCTCTCGAAGGTGAACAGACCAGCGGTGAAAGGAACCTGCGGGTCTCCTACCTGCCCGTGAACACCGGAAGCGGTCCCTTGGCGGTGGGTGTCGATCACGACGGCCACCGCCACCTCCTCGTGCCGACCCACTCGCATCAGAAGGTCCGAGCGGGCCTGGACGGGCCTGTTCTTCGGCTGCGTAAGCGGCCCTTGGAGGACAAGGCGATCTATCAGACGTACGCCGACCTCGGATGCCTGCGAGGCGACCTTAACGACCTGTTCACGGAATTGTGCGTGGACGTTCTGGTCGTAGCCGAGAGCATGCCGCAAACCCCCGTCAAGGCTCTCTATCGCGTGCTCGACCGGTGGCGGGCACTGTTCCGCACGGAGAGCAAGCCGCTTGGGCCGGAACGGATTGCGGGCCTGTTCGGAGAGTTACTCCTCCTCACTCGGCTGCTGGAGCAAGACCCGAGTGCTCACCGGTTCTGGCACGGTCCGCACGGTCACCGCCACGACTTCTCGACGGCGACCACCGCCGTCGAGGTGAAGTCCACCACAGTTGGTGAGGGACGTAGACCACGGATCCACGGGCTCGACCAACTGGAGCCACCAGCAGGCGGTGTCCTCTGCCTGGCCTGGTTCCGCCTCCAACGAACCAGCGCGGACGGCATGGGCACCGGGTTCATCGAGTCGATTGAACGGGCGCTTCGGCTTTGCGACGACGAGAGCGCGCTACTCGAACTGCTCGCCGCGGCCGGTTACCACTCCTCCGACGCCCATCACTACCGCGACGTGCGCTTCGTGATCAGCAAGGAGACATGGTATCGAGTCGACGCCGAATTCCCCGGATTGACGAGCCAAGCCCTCGCGTCAGCAGGTGTCCCGGTGACGATTCTCGAGGTCGAGTACACGGTCGACCTGTCCGGAGAACATCCGGTGCCGCTGACGCACGACACCGTATCCAAGGTGATCGACACCATGATCCAGGAGTCCGTGTGACGGAGCCCCGCTGGTTGTCCCAGCCATTCCCGCCGGAAGGTGCAAGCGCGGCCGAAGGTATCCGTAACCAGCTCGGACGCCCCGAACTCGACCTGCTCACCATCTTGGTGCGGGAGTCCGCACAGAACAGTTGGGACGCGCGTCTGGAGGGCTCCTCCGAGCCGGTCGACTATCGAATCGACCTGGGGACAATCAGCCCTGCGCACGTACGCGAGTGGCGTGCGCTGCTTCTGGGCGGGGCTCCGATATCCGCTCACCTCCCGCTGCGGGAATCGCTGATGCGTGGCGTGGTCCGAGTGATGACGATCTCCGACCGGGGCACCCGAGGTCTTGGCGGACCCACCAGAGCCGACGATGCCATCGGCGACGACCGAGACTTCGTCTCGTTCATCCGCAACATCGGCGAACCGCGTAATACGGCTCTCGGTGGCGGAACTTACGGTTTCGGCAAAGGCATCTTCTATCTAGTCTCCAGATGCGGCACGATCCTGGTACACACGCGCTGCCGGACCGAGAAGGGCGGGTACGAGACCAGGCTCATCGGTTGTGCTCTGTGGAAGAGCTACGTCTCCTCAGGGCCTACCGGCGAACGTCGGTACACCGGCAGGCATTGGTGGGGCGATGCCTCGGGCCCGGCCGTCGAACCCCTTGTGGGGGCCGAGGCCGAGGTTACGGCCCGACGCCTCGGTCTCAAGCCGTTCGGTCCGGACGAGACGGGTACCACCATCGTGGTCATAGACCCTTCCCTTGAGGACCTCGAGCCCGAGGCAGCGGCCGACTACCTCGCGGAGACCGTGACCTGGCACCTGTGGCCGAAGATGATCGCCACTGGCACCGGACAGCCCGCGATGCGTTTCATCGTCGGTTGCGACGGCAGGAATCATCCGGTCCCCGACCCGCGGCAGACCCGCCCACTAGACATGTTCGTCGCCGCCTACGAGGCCATGCTCGGACCGAGCGGCACAAACATCGAGTGCCGCAAACCCAAGAAGCACCTCGGCAGGCTGGGCCTTGTCACACGGATCATCCCCGCCCTCGAACCCAGCAGCGCCTCCTGCCTGCTCGGAATCGAAGACCTCGTCCATCACGTTTGCCTCATGCGGCCAGCCGAGTTGGTCGTCACCTACTACCCCGGACCCAAGCCGCCGAGCGTGAACCAGGGCTACGCCGGCGTGTTCCGGGTAGACCCGGACATGGACGACGCGTACGCGAGGGCCGAACCACCGACGCACGACGCCTGGCACCCTCAGTCACTCGACTACCCAGATAGCACCTTCGTCCGAACGACGTTCCGGCGCATTCAAGAGCGGATCGACGGGCTGCTCGCACTTGGCGGGACCGCCCGCTCCGGTGCTGCCAAGGTCGCGCTGGGAGCAGCCAGTTCACTCTTCGCAGGGCTCGTGGGAGGCGCTTGGGGAATCGGCGGAGCCACCGACTACCACAGACCTGGCAACACGGCGACCCCCTCTTCGCGTGCTTCGGAGGTCGACGAACACGAGCTCCCTGAACCGATCGACCAAGGCCACCCCGCAGCGACCACCGGCTCGACCACCACCCACCCGATGTCATGGGAGTCCGGCTCGGCAGGCGATGCCGATGCGGGTGTCGCGCAGGTCCCCGGAGCAGCGGCTCCCGGTGGTGAGTCCTTTCGCCGTCGCCCGCGCGTGCAGTACCTCGGCGACCCCTACTATGACGACGGTTCCGACACCCCCGTTCTAGTACAGGAGTTCAGGTTGCCCGTACCTGGGCGCCAGCGTGTTCGCGCCGATCTGGCGGTCACTCTGCCGGGCAGCGGCGGACGAGAGTCCGATCCTCCCCTGGGCGCGCAAATGCCCGAGCTCGTCGGCTGGCAGGACGCCACGGGACGACTCCACACCGAGCCGTCGTTCGAGATCGACGGTGGTAACGCCGTCTGGCGAGCCGTAGTCCGTCCGGCTCCTGACACCATGACCGAGATCGACATCAAGGTCGAGGCGGTGAGGGCCCAATGAGCCGTCGGGCACTCCCGTATCGAATCCCGTCCGAAGACGTCGTCCAGGTCGACCCCTGGGACCTGATCACCGACGACGGCCACGCCCCCATGCCCGAGGCGCTGCCTGACTGGGACTACCAGATGGATCTGCACCTGCGTAGAACGGTCCGGATCGACCTGGACCGAGCACGCTCCCAGGCAGGACTCCCGCCCGAAGCCGTGCTCATGCTCGCCGCCGTTTGGACGGCCACCGGCTCCAACCTCAGCGGCCCGGCCCAACACGTCCGCCTATCGGGCAGCGGGTCGGCCACCATCTCGCTCGACATCCGGCTTCGAGGGTCCGATCTGGGTGGACTCCTTCTCTTGGACACGGCCCTTCTACTCGCTGAAGGCCAGAGCAACGGCCGTCCGTCCGCGCCGCGCCGCGCCGGATCGGTCCTGTGGAGCCACCGCGCGCCCCTGAGGCTTCAGGGCGATGCGCCGCAATTTCCGATGGCGGTGATCGACTTCGGACGGACCTCCTTTCCAGACGGTGCGGCCTGGCACCTGCAGATCAGCGGCAATCTGGAGAGCGCGACCATGGGCTCGCTGCTTCTACTGGTCAACGAGCGGAACACGGCCGTCGCCACTGCCTTCGAGAACGCGGGCAAGCCACGAGACATCGACAGGATCGTGCTGTCCGCGGTGTACGCTGACACCGCACGGACCATGATCGAACACGCGCTGTCACTTGACGAGTTCGTCGATGGCGCCGACTTCCCGGCCGAGTCCCTCGGGGTGACCCTGACGGTTCTGTTCGACCAACTCTTTCCCGGCCGCTCGATCAGTGACATGAGGCTACGCCGACAGCAGTCACCGAGCCTGTTCGCCTCGGAAGTCCAGGAAGCCGTGAAGATCTTCGAGGTGTCGCGATGAGCTATCTCTACCCCCGGCTGCTCGCCGACCAGGCTCGGCGCCTGTTCGATGAATACGGCCAACTCTCGCTTGCCCAGCTCACGAAGCGGAAGGCCACGTCCCACGACTCCGCCGTCTACGTCGCGACCGGAGGCGACCGGATCTCCGAGGCCCAACTCAACCGGTTGCGAGGCCTGGTGCTGGATCTCGCCGCGAATGCCGGATTTCCAGAGCCGGCCGGTCGCGCACGGAATGCCGAGTTCGACATCCGGCTCGCGGCCTTGTTGCACTCGGAGATGGGACTGGTCCCCGCCGAAGCCGCTGCGCGGGACGTGTGGGCCTTCCTGGCTTTGGTCCTGCTGCCGGACGTGGCCTACTGGCGCTATCCCCAACCACCCAAGGACCGCATCCTCGGCACGGATCTCACCCGACACGTCTTCGGTCGGCTGTGGTGGCGGGCTCAGCTCGTGCACTCCTCGGGGGACTCGGACCCCTACGGAGCAATCGGAATCCTCGGTGAGGCCGCCTTCGACCAGATCTATGCCCGGCGAGCGGCACTCGGCGGAAGCCCGCACACGGTGAAGGCCATCCTGCGGGTCTGGAACACACTCGATCTGCATGGCCTAAACGAACGCGAAGCTCTGCGCGACTTCCTCAAGAGAATGCTGCGACTCGCCCCGTTCGTTCTCTTCGACGGAATCGAGGAACATGCACTCGATGAGGAACTTCGGACCGTCGCACAGGGATCGGTGACAGCGCTGCTAAGAGTGTCCTTGCCGGAGTCCCCCTCGCCAGGAATATCGGATCAGGCCTCCGCGCCGGTCCCGTCGCAGTCCGCCGCCCGGTCAACGGGTGATGCTCAGCATGAGGCATCGTCACGGCTCTCCTCGCTGGAGATCTGCGCCGGGTCTGGAGCTCAGGCACTCGGGCTCGAACGCGCGGGCTTCGAGCCGATCCTCCTACTCGACCGCAACCCCAAAGCGTGCGCGACCATCTCCCTCAATCGCCCCCACTGGAACGTGCGCTGCAGCGAGATCGGGGACTTCGACCCTCTGCAGCACCGAGAGGCGCTACAGCTGGACCTGCTCAGCGGCGGCCTGCCTCGAATCAAGTCGGCAGCCGCAGGGCGCAGGGCCGACGACGAGGAGCCACGCAAGGTGCTCGAAGCCGCCCTGCGACTGGTGAACCTCCTCCGGCCCAAGGCAGTTCTCCTCGAGAACCTCGCCGACCTCGTCGCGAGTCCCGATTTCGCCGCTGACCGTTCCCGGATCGAAGCCGAGCTGGCGCAAGCCGGCTACCATTCGAACTGGGCGGTACTCGATGCCGCTGACTTCGGCGTGCCCCAGCACCGGAAAAGCGGATTCCTCGTCGCTCTCCTCGAACCTTTCAGTTCCGGTTTCTTCTGGCCGGAGCCCACCGGCACGCCCGCGCCGACCGTTGGTGAAGTGCTCGGTGCTTCCATGGCCAGCCACGGTTGGCCCGGTGCCGACACCTGGTCCGCGCGAGCCGATCGCGTGGCGCCCGCACTCGTAGGTGGCTCGGAGAACCGAGGCGGGGCGGACCTGGGCCCCACCGGAAGCAAGCGAGCCTGGAACGCTCTGGGAGTCGACGGCAACAGCCTGGCAGATGATCCCCCGGGCGCCGGCTTCCCGGCGGACGGGCACCCCAAGCTCACGGTGAGGCAGGCGGCGATGATCCAGGCGATCCCCGACGATTGGCAGCTCGCTGGCGGCAAGACAGCCGAGTACAGGCAGGTCGGCCATGCTCTGCCACCGCCGGTCGCCGAGGCCGTGGGCCGCGCGATCGCCTGCGCGCTCAAGGCTGCCGAGCGAGTATAGGCGGCGTCACCTGGCCATCCGGTTCGAAGAACCGATCCCGCCGGCTAGCATAGGGGCGATCTGTGTCCGCGACGACGGGAGAGCGGGCATGGACCGGAGCTCTCCCGCACCTCCAGAACCGCAAGGAAACCGCGTGCCTGCGCCCTTCAAGATCATCGACCTGTTCGCCGGCCCGGGAGGGCTGGACGTGGCAGCGCAGGCGCTCGGCGTTCCGGTCGTCGTCGGTATCGAGTGGGACGACGACGCCTGCGCTACACGCACGGCAGCCGGCCTCCCGACGAAAAACGGGGATGTACGCGATTTCAAGCCGAGCGATTTCGAAGACGCCAACGTGTTGGCCGGCGGGCCGCCGTGTCAGACCTTCACCGTCGCCGGGAACGGTGAAGGAAGGGCCGCGCTCGATCAGGTTCTTGAATTCGCGAATCGTTATGCTGCCGTGCAGCCGGGGCGCCACGACGAGGAGTTCGCGGCGATTCGCGACGACCTCAAGCAGCTCAGCGACGAACGTACCGGACTGGTCCTGGAACCGCTGCGGTGGGCACTTGAGGCGCTCATCGACGGACGGCCTTACCAGGCGATCGTCCTCGAACAGGTTCGTGCGGTACTCCCGGTCTGGCAGGCGTTCGGGGAGATCCTCAAGAGCAAGGGCTACACGGTAGCCGACCCGGAGATCCTCCACACCGAGGAGTTCGGGGTTCCTCAGACCCGTCGTCGCGCCATTCTGATTGCCCGCTGGGCGGGCGATGGCGCGAAGATCGAGGAGGCGCCGGAGATTCCCGAGCCTTCTCACCGACGTTACAGGAAGGGTGCCAATCGAAATTCGGGGAATTCATCCCGCCTTCCCTGGGTGACAATGCGGGAGGCGCTCGGGCGAACGGACTGCTTCGAGGTGGTCTCCAACTACGGCACCGGCGGTAACCCGAAGGCACGAGGACGACGCCGGTACGACGAGCCTTCCGCCACCGTGACCGGCAAGGGTTCACGCAACAAGCTCGACTGGCGTGGCCGGGACCTCGGGGTGTTCTCGCTCGCTGAGCTGGGTGTACTTCAAACGTTCCCCCGGGACTATCCGTGGCGACGCGAAAACGGCGACGACGTCGACGCTCCCGGTGCACGCAGCGTCATTGCCCAGCAGATTGGCAACGCCGTGCCGCCACGGCTGGGCATACATGTCCTCGCGTCCGCGCTCGGTTTGCACGAAGAGCTGGAAGCCGCGATCAAGCTCCAGTACGACTACTGAGCTCAGACCCTGTTGTGCTGGGCGTGCCCTCGCTCCCGTTCGGATGATCGGTCGGCTTCGGCGCTGGCCGTGTGCACGCTTCTCCTTATCGGGGCCGTGGTGGGCAGGCCGGTGGCCCGGCTGTCGCGTCGAGTGGTCAGCGTGACTCCGCTGCCGGTCCCTCTGATCTGAGGAACTGGCAGCGGAGGGCGCGCGATGTGGCCGCTGCCCGGCAGCTTGCCGCCGCACTCGGCTTGCAAGCCAGACGAACCACACGGGCTCCCAGATTCAGGACGCCTCGATGGTCTTGCCCCCTCTAGAAAGCGCAGCATCCATCGTGCTGCTGCGCGAGCAGCAGATCCAGATGGCAGACACGGTCATCGGCATCAACGGCCACACCGACACCAAGATGACGTCATACGCATCACGCTGGAACCGCACGAGTCCGGCATGCCTGATGACGCTGACGCTCTTCTCCGGGCGGGCCATTCGATAGCTGCCAGCAGTCCCGTCCAGACCGCTGCAGGCTGGACCGTCGTCGTGGCGCTCAGGCCGCCTCCCATTCAGCCTCGAAGTGCATCTGAGCCCGGTCCAGGATGTCGTCCGGGTCCCCGCCCTGAGCAGCCAGCCAGTGGAGCAGGTCGGCGATGATGTCGGTCACAGACTCCTCCAGGACCGTGTAAGTCGGCACGACGTTCCTGCTCCCGGCCGTCCTGCGGTACTCCTCAAGCACAGCCGCCGCCCGCTGGACCCGTACGCACTGACTCGAGGGTTCCAGTGCCAGCTCGCACCACACCGCCTTGCCGGTTGCTGTTACGAGCGTGCCCCATCCTGCGGACAACGCGGACAGCAGGTGGAGCCCCCGCCCGCACTCCGTATCACTGTCGACTGAGGTCAGAGCCGGCACCGCGTGACTGTCATCGTGGAGTTCCACGCGCAGCACGTGCTGGAAGGCCTCAAGAACGAGAGTCGCCGCCGCCCCCTCCCCGACATGCTTGATGACGTTCGTCGCCAGCTCGCTGACGGCCAGTTCCGTCTCATCGGCCACCGGCCGCAAACCCCACTGGCCGAGGGTCGACCGCACCGCCTTCCTCAAGTGACGCAGTTCCGCCGGCGCCGCCGTGAACGGCAGCACGCTTCGGAGTCGCGATCCGGGGATTCCGTGGTTGGGCATGGAAGACACTCCCTTCCGCGCCACGACAGCGCTGCGCCCACCGTGCCCGTACGGCGACGCTGCGTAGCGCTACTGCTGGCGAGTATGGCAGCGAGAAGTCCCGCCATGTAACTTCTCACGAGAATCCATCGGGTGAATCCGGTGGTCTATCAACTCCACGCTTGCCTAGCCTGTTTGCGGCCGCCGACCAGCACCCGGCGGCCGGGGAGGAAGCCGCATGTCCGCTAGGACCACAACGCGTCGCCGACAGCTCGGCGCGATGATGCGCAAGCTCCGAGCCCGCAAGGGGATGACGCTGGAAGAGGCCGGCCAGCTCGTCGGCGTATCGAAGGCCACCGTCAGCCGGTACGAGACACAGACCGGCCCGGTGAAGTGGCTGGTAATCGACGCACTCTGCCGCGAGTACGAGGCGACTGAGGCCGAGCGTGAGGCCGTCGTCGGTCTCGCCAAGGACGCCAAGCAGCAAGGGTGGTGGAGTTCCTTCGCCGACCGAATCCCGGAGAGTATGAACCTGCTGCTCACCCTTGAGGATGAAGCCGTCCGGGAGGACCACTTCTCATGCCTTTACGTGCCGGGACTCCTGCAGACGCGCGACTACACCACGGCGGTCCAGCAGGCCAACGAGCTCCGGCGCGCACCGGAGGACATTGAGCGCCTGGTGGACATCCGCATGAAGCGCCAGGAGATCCTCGCCCGGCCGGAGCCGCCGCACCTCTGGGCAATCCTGGACGAGTCCGTGATCCGGCGTGTGGTCGGTTCACGCGAGATCATGCGCGAGCAGCTCAGCCACTTGCTGCGGGCGAACGAATCCCACCACATCACGCTCCAGGTGCTGCCCTTCGCCAAGGGCGCTCACGCGGCGGCGCTCGGGAGCTTCGTGATGATCGGCGGCAAGGAGCCCTCGCTCGACGTCGTGTACGTGGACCTTCACGTCGGCTCGCTCTTCATGGAGAAGGATGAGGAGTTGGAGCGATACAGACTTGCGTTCGACTACCTTCGCGCACAAGCGTTGGACATGGCCGCGTCGTCGGCCTTGATTGAGCGCGTACGCAAGGAGATGTGATGCACCAGAGCGACAACCCCGTGCCGGATACGGCCTGGTTCAAGTCCTCGTACAGCGGAGCCAACGAGACGGAGTGCGTCGAGACTGCCTACGTTCCGCACCTCGCCCTGGTCCGGGACTCCAAGCAGCCGGCTGGCCCCCGTCTGGCCTTCAGCGAGACCGCTTGGAACGGATTCCTGATGGCTTTGAGGAATCAGAAGCCGGCGTGAACCTCAGGCCTCGCGCTGTCCGAAACACAGCGGGGCGACGGGTCCGCCGCGCTCATCAATCCGGCCTGCGAGGAGCTGCGATGGATAGCGACAACGTCCAGTGGATCAAGTCCTCATACAACGGCGGCAGCGGCACGGAGTGTGTGGAAACCGCCCGTGTGGGCGCCGAAACGGCTGTCCGCGACAGCAAGGACCTGCTCGGGCCGCGGCTGGCCTTCGCTGCTCGCTCCTGGGCTGACTTCGTCGGGGCAGTACGGGCAGGCCGCCTCGGCTGATCCGTCCGCAGGCTACCGGGCCTGGTTGGCAACGCCTCTGCCTGCTGGCAGAGTTGATCGCCACAGCGTGAGGCTCAGGGGGGGCGGGCAGCAGCATGGGGCGGGGGCTCTTACGTCGGCAGGTCGCCGTCGCGGTGTGTTCCATCGTGCTCGCCGGCGTCGCGTGGACCTGGCCCGTCAAGACCGATGACGCCGTCGACGCCACGCAGTTCACCGTTGCCTTCTTCGCCACGCTGCTGACCGGCGAGGCCGTGATCTTCGCGATCACGTTTTCAGCCGCGAGTAACTGGCCCTCGCTGCGGGCCATCGACAGCCATATCGCCTTCCGTGAGTGGGTGCTGATCGGCTGGATCGCCGTCATGTTCATCGCGTGCGGGCTCCTCGGGCAAAGCGACAGGAGCACCACCTACGGCGCCCTGCTCTTCCTCCTTGCCAACGTCTTCGGCGTCTTCTCCTTCGTGCGGCTATTCGGGCTCGCCAGCGTCGGCGGGCGCAATCGGCTGCTACGGCAGACCCTCGCACAGGGGCTCGGCAGGGTGCGCGACGGTGAACTCGGCGACGACCCCACCGTGGCGGCGTATCTCGGCGCCCTCGATCAGGTCATTAGCGGAAACGATCCTTCGGGAATGCGTAACCTCGTCGGCCAGCTCGTCGAGGCGAAGGTGGACGCGCCCGCCAATGAGCACGCCGTCGCCCTGCACCTTGAGGTGCTGCACCGCCTGTGCCGGGCCGCGCTCGTCCGTGGGGCTGATCCGATCGTCGTCGTCGGCTGCGCCGATTCCCTGGTCGCGTCCGTACTGAGCCAGGCTCGCGCGCTGCCCGACGCTGCTACCGCGCTGGGCGTCACCAGTCGCTATCTCGCCTGGCTCGGCAGCGCCTCCACCATCATGTCCGTGCGTGGAATCGCCTCCAGCCGGGCCGCCCGTGAACTCGTCGCGATGTCCGTGGACTGCCGGTTACGCATCCTGCAGTGCGTCGATCCCGATCCCAAGACCGTGAGCACGCCCGAGGAGGCCGTCTCTGTCCTCGATGATCCGGTCGGGATGATCCTGTGGGCCAGGGACTTCACCGAGTTCCATGGGGCACACCAGGCAAGTGCC
The DNA here is from genome assembly GCF_039536205.1 of Streptomyces sannanensis. Lineage (GTDB taxonomy): Bacteria > Actinomycetota > Actinomycetes > Streptomycetales > Streptomycetaceae > Streptomyces > Streptomyces sannanensis. Next base: position 2,617,176 of record NZ_BAAAYL010000001.1, read on the forward strand.
TTCTACGGCATGTATCAGTTCCTCACCGGACGGAAGTTCATGGGGAACTACTGGGATGGCGCCTCCATCCTCAGTTCGATGCGAGAGGCGTTGTATGGGGACCAGGACCCCGCCACCGGCCAGGCAGCGGACGCCGCCCGCCAGGCCTTCGGGTCGCCCGCCGGGTACGACCGGTTCTGGGCGCTTGTCTCCGTCGGTGCCATCGCCACGCTGCGAGATACCCGGCTTGTGCATCCGCCTGAGCTGGTACGCCCTGAGTTCACGCCGGACCCGCAGCTACTTGGTGCGTATCTGCGCACCTTCGCCACACACCGTTGGTTCACGACGGCCGACGAGGCGCACGAAGCGCTGCTGACACTCATGAGCGGTACGGATCCGGCCGACTCGTCGTGGGAGCAGATACGTACCCGCGCGGCCCGCACCACACTGCGCGTACCAGCACCACGTACCGAGCCACACGAAAGGCCGTCCGCCCTGGTCCTCGCCATCGCCTGCCGGCTTGCGCCCCTTGCGCCTGGTGAGTCCGACGTCGAGCTACGGGCCTTCCTCGGCGCGCTGCCCGTGCCTGCGCTGTCGGCCGCTGCCGCACTCGCCGCCCGCGTACTGCCTGGCGCAGACGGCAACGGCGACCCCTGCGAGGCCATCGCCACCGGGCTCCAGGTGATGCAGCTTGTCGGTGCACATACCCGGGATAGCCGATGAACCCCGATATCTGGCGCCAGCGCGTCGCGCGCCTCGCAGACCCGGCCGTCGAGGCCGCCGTCATCGTGCAGTGCGGTCTCGACTGGCTGCGCCCGCGACGGCTTACCTTGCGCAATGAGGTCGACTCGGTGGTGATGGCGGCGCAGTTACGACGCGGTGTCTCGCTTCGGATCACCCGGCTCGTACTCCACAACCTCCCGGCGGCAACGAGCCGAGAGGCCGACGCAGACGCCGTGCAGAAGGCCTTCGACGCATGGCACTACCGGCTGGCTGCCACCGGCGCCCTGCTGTCGGGCCCGGCCCCACGCATACACCGCCTCATCATCCGCGGGGACCAGACCTCGGCGCCCGTACCGGATATGGTCGAACTGCTGGAAGGCGGCCGTTGGTCCGACCGCGAGCGGGCGTCACAAGCCCTGCACATTGTCGGTACTGCAGCCGCCACAACACCACTGACCAGCTACGACGTGGATCTGGCAGGCCCGTTCGGTGACGGTGATCCCTCGGTCCACATGTGAGGAGAGGGAGAGTCTCTTGCCCTACGCCCCGGAGAACTCACACGACCGCAAGTTCCTAGAGCAGGCCATCTCCATCTCGCGGCACGCCTTGGAGGACGAGGGCAAGACGCCCTTCGGGGCGCTTGTCGTGATCGACGGGGAGGTGGTGGGTACGGGCACCAGCTCCGTAGTGGAGCTGCGCGACCCGACCGCGCACGCCGAGGTCATGGCGCTGCGCGCGGCGGGACAAAGTCTGGGCCGGCATCTGCTGGAAGACGCCGTCATGTACTCGAGCAGCGAGCCGTGCCCGATGTGCCTGACTGCCTGTTACTGGGCCCGTATTCCGCGCCTTGTGTACGCGGCCAACAGCCGTGATGTAGCCGTCAATGGCTTCGAAGATCTGCAGTTCTACCGGGAGCTGGCGCTACCCAACGCGGAACGTGGTCTGCTGGTGGAGGTCGCCGTCGAAGGGGAGCTGAAGGACCGCGCGGCGGAGGCCCTGACCGAGTGGGCAGCACAGCTGCCCTTCCCCGTCGAGCCGAAGCTGTGAGCCCGCAGAGATCGGCAGCGTTGATACAAGCCGTTGAGGAGCAGCGATGAACATCACGGCTGTAGACCGAAGACGCACGTGAGTTGCCGACCCGGCGCACACTGCACTTCGCGTCGGGCCTGCGGTGTTCCTGGCGCAGTCATTCCAAGTACGTGTGAGGCGGGGCCTCGTAGCGGTGGCCCGTGGGGCTCGTCCAGTGGGTCACGCCGGTGTCGGGGGCACGGGTGACGGTCCAGCCGGGGTGGTGGGTTTTGAGCAGGTGGTGGCGGCGACACAGCGGGTGGAGGTTGTCCGGGGTGGTCTGGCCGCCCGCCTCGGGGACGTGGTGGTTGAAGGGGTCCCGGTGGTCCAGGTCGCAGCGGTGGGCGGGCTGGTTGCAGTGCGGGAACGTGCAGTGCGCATCGCGGGCGATGACGTGACGGGCGGTCTCCGCGGTGGGCTTGTAGGTGGTGGGGTCCGTCTTGATCAGCAGACCCGTGTCCGGGGCCGTGATCAGGCGGCGCCAGACGGTGCCCTCGGCGAAGGCGATCTCGCGGGCCTGGCCGGCGGTGATGGGGCCGTAGCCCTTGAGGTCCGCCACTCCGCCCTCGACGCCGAGCAGAACGTTGAGGGGGACAGTGACCTGCACGACTGCTGCCGTCCGTCCGCCCGAGGTGGCTTCCCCTTCTGCGGTGGGGCGGTTGAGAATCAGGTCGACCAAGGCGTCCGCCCGCTTCTGGTCGGCCGTGCGGCACGGGTCGGTGAAGGTCGCCGCGTGCGCGTCGACGGCGGCGTCCATGCGGGCGGCCTGTTCCGCCGGGACGATCGCGCCGAACAGGGCCATCCCGTCGTGCCGGGGGTGGTGCACCATCTCCCGTTCGCGCTTGCGCCGTTCATGACGTTCGGCCGCGCCGTCGGGGTCGGCGTGGACGACGGTCTTCGCCAGCAGGCGCCGGGTGGCCCCGGCCGCCAGCGTGGGCAGCTTGGGCGCTACCGCTTCCTCGACCTGGGCCGCCACTTCGGGAGACAGCACCTCGCAGGCCTCGGTGACCGCCTTCGCCTGCTGGTACGAGATGTCCCCGGCCTCCAGCAGGCCCAGTGTGGTGGGATGACGGGCCTCGAGGGCGCGGGCGACCCCGAGACGGTCGGCGGCGGTGGAGCCCGCGAGTTTCAGGGCGCAGCCTACTTCCTCGACCGCGGCGTTCCACTCGGCCTGCACCTGCTCGGTCCAGCCCTCGGGAAGCTCCTCGTCGATCTTCGTGTCCAGCGCGGCGAGGAGACGCACCTGCCGGCCGTCCAGCCAGGCCCGGTGCCGCTCCCACGCCCCCAGGGCGTCGATCATCCCGGCGCGGGACAGCTCCTCGACGTCGAGTCCTTCCAGCAGTACGGCTGTCTGCGCGCACGGCACGGCGGTGCTCAGATGCGCGGCCCATTCGTCCGGCGTCACCGGGCCGGGAGCCCGACTGGTGGTCATCCCCCATCACCCCCTGCGATGGCCGACCCCCGCCGCACGGGCGGGTTACCTACCCTTCATTCTCCCTCACTCACCGTAGTGATGCCAGGTCAAAGGCACCACTCATTCGAGTGAGAGTTCGATGCACGGCTGCCGACTCCGGCCCTTGCTCTCCGGAGAACTCACACGACCGCACGTTCCTCGAACAGGCCGTCTCCATCTCGCGGCACGCACTGGAGGACGAGGGCAAGACGCCTTTCGGTGCGCTCGTCGTGATCGACGGGGAGGTGGTGGGTACGGGCACCAGCTCCGTCGTGGAGCTGCGCGACCCGACCGCGCACGCCGAGGTCATGGCGCTGCGCGCGGCGGGGCAGAAGCTCGGCCGGAATCTGATGGAGGACGCCGTCATGTACTCCAGCATCGAGCCGTGCCCGATGTGCCTGACTGCCTGTTACCGGGCCCGTATTCCGCGCCTTGTGTACGCGGCCAACAGCCGTGATGCAGCTGTCAATGGCTTCGAAGATCTGCAGTTCTACCGGGAGCCGGCGCTACCCAACGCCGAGCGCGGGCTGCCGGCGGAGGTCGCCGTCGAAGCTGACCTCCAGGAACGCGCGGCGGGGGCGCTTGCCGAGTGGGCGACGCAGCTGCCGTTCCCGGTCGAGCCGAAGCCCTGAACCCCTCATCCCGGGGCACGTTCGGGGTCGGCTCGCAGCTGGGCTTCACAGCGTCGGTCCCGGCCTCGCCGTCGCGTTCGTCCGGGCGCCGTCGATTGTGCCCTGACGCCGTAAACCCGCGGGGTGAATGCCCGTGTAGCAGGCTTCCCGACGTCGTGGTGCGGACTCATGATGTGAGTACGTGCTACGGGGGGTACACCATGGCCGCTCGCTCCGGTTCAGGGTCCGTACAGATACCGATCTGGGCCTTCGCTGTCGCCGGGTTCGTCCTGGTGGTGGCTCTCTTCTTCGCGGTGCGGGGCCTCGCATCGTCCGACGTGGCCAAGCCCGGCAGCACTGTCGGACCGTCAGCGGGCAGTACCGCCGGGGACGGTTCGACCGGAGGCAGCGGCAACGGCGGACCGTGGAACGGGGGCGACGACAGGGGTGGCGAGACCTGGTCCTCCACAGGCGGCGGTGACAGCAGTGGCCGGGACGGCGAGAAGGGCGGGAGCAGCACCGGCGACACCAGCAGCGGGAAGGGCGACAAGAGCAAACCGCCAGGATGGCTGCCGTGGGGCCCGGACTCCCCGAACACGGACGAGCAGTTCGAGCCGGACAGCATCTACGACGTGCTCCATGCAGGGAACTGCACGTTGGCATACGACGAAGCCGGCAAGCCCCACACTTCCTTCGTCGAGGGCTGGAAGGTGGCCGAGGGGCTGGCGGGGGTCTGCCTGGCGTCGCGGGGAGATCCCAAGGGAATGGACATCGCGAAGTCGGCCGTGGACGCGCTGCGCAAGGCCGACTACAAGCCGGGCGGCGAACCTTGGCAGTGCAAGGACGGGGACGCCTACGACGTGCTGAAGCGGTTCGTCGAGTACTACGGGACACACCCGGACGCTCCCGTGGTGCTGCTGGCTGCGCCGAAGGGTGAGACGGCCTGCAAGGTCGAGATCTCGGCCGTACATATCGACGGTTCGGCCGCCAAGCCCAATACGAACATCGGGGTCTCGGGCACTTGGCCGGATGCGCCGGTTGCCGCGGTCCTCAACGCCAAGGAGCTGGCGGAGCCACTCGTTCTGGATCTCTTCGTGGAGGGGTGCTGCAAGGACGCAGCCCTTTCGTTCAACCTCCCGGAGGAAATCGAAGGGCATCCGACGAAGATCGACCTGACGATTCGTACGAAGAGCGGGGCCGAGGTCACAAGGAGGAGCGCGTTCACCATCGTCTGGGAGGAGAGCCCACCGCCCTCGTCCATCACGCCGACGACCGAATCGCCGGCATCGTCGTCACCCGGGACTCCCGGGAAGCCGACCTCATGAGCGAGCCGTCGGCGCCCGCTCCACGCCCTTGGCTTCGCCGTCTACGGCGCCGTACGGCTGCAGCGGCACCGCAGCCGGAGCCGCCATCGGACCCACAGCGGGACCCACAGCCGGACCCAGCCCCGCAGCCGGAGCCGCGGACGGCCCCGCAGCCGGACCCCGAGCCCGCACGGGGCCGGCGTCGGCTCGGATGGCGGTGGCCGGGCAGGCACCGGCCGACACCGGAACCGGAGCCCAGCCCAGAGCCACAGCCGACACCGGCACCGCAGCCGGACCCAGAACCGCGGCCGGACCCGGCGCCGAGCCCAGAGCCAGACCCGGAGCCAGACCCGGCACCACAACCGGACCCGGCGCCGCAGCCGGACCCGGCTCCGGGCCCAGAGCCAGACCCGGAGCCGGACCCGGCGCCACAACCGCAGCCTGAGCCGGAGCCAGGCGCCAGGGACGGCGAAGGAACGGGGAGACCCGGGTGGGTCGAGATCGTCGGAGCCGTGGGATCTCTGCTGTCCCTCCTCACCGCTGTCCTCTTCTACTTCGGCTGGGCCAGCACCGATGCCGAGACCAAGGCACTCGGCCTCCGCGACACCGTCTTCCACCTCTCCACCAGTGACTATCTGCTCCGCAGCGTCAGCGCCCTGTACATTCCCGCCTGGATCGCCGCAGCCGCCGCCCTCGCGGCGCTCGGGCTGCACCGCCGGCTCGTCCGCGAGCCGTCCCGGACCGCCGCGGCCGTGCGGGTGCTGCGGTTTGCCTGGACCGTGCCGCTCGTGATGGTCCCGCTGTATCCCCTCAGTCCCTGGCTGTTCGACCTGCTGCTGCCGCTGGCCATGATCTGCGGCTTCGTCCTCAACACCTATGCACGCACGCGCGGCCGCCGTGACGTGCGCTTATGGGCGCTGAGCCTCGCCGTCTGCGTGCTGGCGCTGTTCTGGGCGGTCTACGCGTACGCCGGAATCGCCGGACGCGGCCGGGCGGCCCTGACCATCAGCACCATTGACACCGGGTTCCCCGCCGTCGTCGTCTTCAGCGAGAAGGACCTGATGATCCGGGGCGGCGGCAGCTGCTACCGCCGTGTCACCGACAAGGGGAGCCGGTACTCCTATCAGTACGCCGGGTTGCGCCTGTTCCATGTCTCGGGCGACCGGCTCTTCCTCGTCCCCCGAGGATGGACGCCCGAGGACGGCGCACTGTACGTACTGAAGGAGGGCGACGGTCAGCGGATCGAGCTGCTCAGCGGGGCCGGTTACCGCGCCCGGGAGTGCCGTTGACGTGCGGCACTCGCGTGATCGAAGCATCCCCCGGCCGTCCAGCCAGGCCCGGTGCCGGGGCAACAGCCGTGACTGGACTCTGAAGTCGTGTTGCCGTGAAGGCATGTCCTGCAGACGGTGCATTGGGGATGAGCGTTCGCCAAAGACGTGGTACGGCGGCCGGTCCACGGCCGCCGTACCACTCCCCGCCCACCCCGCCGTACCCCCGTCGCCGGGCTGGGCGCCCCCCGTGGCAAGTCGGCGGGCGCGACCGGACTCAGCCCGTGGGGCCGACCCGATCGCGCACGCCGGTCACGTGCCCGTCTCGACGGTCGTGGAGCAGGGGTCGGCGGCGTTCGGCACGCTCTTGCAGACGCGGAGGTAGATGACGCGTCCCTCCGTGAGGTCCCGGTCGACCGTGTAGCTGTACGGGTAGTCGGCGGGCACCCAGTACGTCGTCCAGCTGTCGGAGATCCCCTTGTAGTTCCACTGGGCGTAGACCTGCAGGTTGTCCCGGTTGTTGTCCCAGATCTCGAAGCTGTCCGTAACGGCCTCGTACGAGACACCGGCCTCGTTGGGGAACGAGTAGTTGAGCTGGGTCCAGTTCTGAACCGCCGCGGCCGCCGGGGCGGCGGCCAGGCCCATCACGGCCGCCCCCGTCATGGCCGCTGCTCCAAGCGTCCTGACCAGCGTGCGTCTGATCAATGTGCCCTCCTCATCGAATGGGTTACGTGCACCGAAGGGATCGGGTCGGTGCGCGTCCCAACGTGCCGGAGGCGCCTTCGGGAAACCTTCGGAAAGTCTTGAATCGGGATGGCAGCGCAAGCTCGGTGGCGGGTAGACAGGTGATCACTGATCATGACGGGGGCGGGGATGACGGTGTGGTTCGGAGTCCTGGGCACCATCGCGGCCTGGCGGGACGGGGTGCCGGCGGACGTGGGTCACGCGCAGCAGCAGCGGGTGCTCGCGGCCCTGCTCGTCGATGCCGGCAACGCCGTTCCGGCGGACGTCCTGGTGGACCGGGCATGGGGTGAAGCACCGCCGAGGCGGGGCCGAGAGGCCCTGTACGGGTACGTCTCCCGGCTCAGGCGGGTGCTGTCGCAAATGTGCGCCACCGACATCGAGCGCACTCCAGCCGGTTACCGCCTGACTGTTGATCCCCACCGGGTGGACATGCACCAGTTCCGTGACCTGACCAGCCGGGCACGTGGGCAAGGCGACGCCGGGCAGGCGGCGGCCCTGTGGGAGAAGGCACTCGGGCTGTGGCGCGGCGAGGCGTTCACGGGCATCGACACGCCGTGGTTCGACAGCCGGCGGGACCTCCTCGACCGCGAGCGGCTGACCGCCGAGCTGGACCTGGCCGACGCCCGTCTCCGACTGGGACAGCACGACCGGATACTGGTCGAACTCCTCGCCCGGGCCGAGGCCCAACCACTGGACGAGCGCGTTGCGGGCCAGCTCATGCTCGCCCTGTACCGCGGCGGGCGCGGTGCCGATGCCCTGACGCACTATCAGTCGATCCGGGGGCGGCTGGTGGAAGAGCTGGGTACCGACCCCGGACCGGCACTTCGCCTCCTCCACCAGCGCATCCTCGGCGCGGATCCGGCCCTGGACCTCGCGCCGGGCCCCGGCGTCGCGGTCGACGAGGCGGCCGCCGTCCGCCCGGTCCCACGGCAGCTTCCGGCGCCGCCGGCGACCTTCATCGGACGTGACCGCGAACTCGCTTCTCTGGACGGCTTGTTGAAGGAGCCAGCGGACGACAGAGCCGTCGTGGTCATCTCAGCCATCGGCGGCGTCGGTGGCATGGGCAAGACCTGGCTGGCGCTGCGCTGGGCCCATGAACACCTCGACCGTTTCCCCGACGGGCAGCTCTACGCAGATCTGTGCGGCTTCGACCCGTCCTCCGAGCCCATGCCGCCCGGCATGGTGCTGCGCGGGTTCCTAGATGCCCTCGGCATCGACACTCAGGAGATGCCGGCCGACCCCGAGGCTCTGGCCGCACTGTACCGCTCCCTCGTGGCCGGCCGGCGCATGCTGATCATGCTGGACAACGCCCGCGGCGCCGACCAGATCCGGCCGCTGCTGCCCGGCAGTGCCACGTGCACCGTCATGGTGACCAGCCGGAGCCACCTGAGCGGCCTGACCGCCACACACGGATGCCAGTACCTGGACCTCGGTACGCTCCCCGACGACGACGCCCGCCAGATTCTTGTCCACGCCCTCGGCCACGACCGGGTGGCAGCCGAACCGGACGCGGTCAGCGGCCTCCTTCGCCGGTGCGCGGGACTGCCGCTCGCCCTCGGCATCGTCGCGGCCCGCGCCGCCGCTCGGCCCGACTTTCCCCTCACCGTCCTGACCTCGGAGCTCCACGACGCCGCCTGCCGTCTCGACGCACTCAACGCCGGTGACCTCGCCACCGACCTCCGGGCCGTCTTCGACACCTCGTACCGGGTCCTCGACCACAGCACCGCACAGACCTTCGCGCTGCTGGGACTGGCGCCGGGACCGGACATCAGCCTGTCCGCCGCCGCCCGCCTCACCGCACTCCCCGCTCCCCGTGCCCGGGTCCTCCTGCGCACCCTGGAGTCGGCCCATCTCGTCCAGCAAAACATCCCCGGTCGCTACCGCATGCACAATCTGGTCCGGCTCTATGCCACGGAGCGCGGGCACGACCTGCCTGACGACGTACGGCAGGCCGCGTTGCACCGGCTGGTCGGCTTCAATGCGACCACCGCCCTGGCCTGCGACCGATTACTCTCCCCGCAGCGGACTCCGCTCGCCGGACCCCGGACCGCCTCCGCGGTCGGCGCCCTCCACGTCGAGGACGTGGACGCAGCGATGGCCTGGTTCGAGGCCGAGCACCTCTGCCTCCTCGCGGTCCACCGGTTCGCTCTGGAGCACGGCCTGCACGCCCAGGCCTGGCAGCTCGCCTGGGCCCTGGACACCTTCCAGTGGCGGCGAGGGTGGCTGCTCGACCGCATCACAACCTTGCGGTCCACCCTGCCCGCTCTCGAAGTCCTGGAGGAACCGGCCTCCATGGCCCTGGCCCACCGGCTCCTCGCCCGCGCCCGCATCCCCCTCGACCAGCACGCAGAGGCCCTGGAACACCTGCGGCGCGCCATCGCCCTGTACGAGCGGGCCGGCGACCGCGCGGGCCAGGCCCAGACGCACCTGAACTTCGCGCTCGCGTGGGAACGGCACGGTGACCACGCCGAGGCGCTGTCACACGCCGTGCGCAACCTGCGCTTCCGGGAAGTCCTCGGCGACCCTCACCGGGAGGCCGAGGCCCTCAACGCGGTGGGCTGGTATCACGCCCACCTCGGTCACCACGACCAGGCCCGGGACTACTGCGAACGCGCTCTGGCCCTGTGCCGCCGACACGCTTTCCTGGAAGGCGAGGCCTTCACCCTGGACAGCCTCGGTTACATCGCCCACCACAGCGGGTCGCACGCACAGGCCCTGGACCACTACGGCCGGGCCCTCACGCTACGCCGCCGGCTGGGCGACCAGTACGAGGAGGCCGACGCGCTGGCCTGCATGGGCGATGTGTATCGGGCTACGGACCGGCCCGCCGACGCCCATGACGTCTTGAGCCGGGCCTTCGATCTCTACCGCGGCCAGCACCGCGCCACCGAGGCACGACGTGCCCAGCGGCTACTCGAGGAACTGAAGCCGGCCCTGCCCGCCCGCGCATCTGATGGCGCGGAAAGCGGGACCGTTCCCGACGTCGCACACCGCACGGCGTGACGCGATACCCGCACCGGCCTGCTGCCTCGCCCGCCGCCAGGCCGAAACGTCCCCGGCTGTGCGGGCTGTGCCCGGTGCCGGGACAACAGCCGCGATCAGGCTCGGCTACGACCTGCCACTGGACGCCCTCAGGCTGAACCGGCTCGACCGCGATGGCCAGGCGCCGAGGTCTCGGTCTCCTACGACGACGGCGCCACCTGGAAGCCCACCACCGCCGAACGCAAAGACGACCACGCCTTCCAGGTGGTGGTCAGGCACCCGGAGCCGTCCGGCACCGACGGTCTGGTGTCCCTCAGGGCCGAGGTCTGGGACTCCGCCGGGAACCGCACGGTCCAGACCGTCCTCCGGGCGTACGTCCTCAGGTGAGCGCAACTCCCTTTGGAACGCATGCTCTTGGGTGGCTTCCAGCATCTCGGCGGCTGTGACGGCACCGCGGAGGCGGTCACCCGTCCGGCGCACAGAGGTTGCCGGGGGTCGACGGCGGAGGTGTGCTGGGCCGTGGCACCCCGCCACGATCGCGGGGCGTCCAGAGGGTGCGTGCCACGTGCCGTATGAGGCGGGCCGGCCCCCTCGCCGACCACATCGACAGTTGGAGGATCTTCATGGCGTACAACAAGGGCGACCGCGTGCAGTACCGGGGCCAGGACGGCCAGCAGCACACGGGCCAGATCCAGGACGCCAAGCGCTCCGGGCAGGAAATGACCTACGTCGTCAAGGACGAGCAGACCAACCGGGAAGAGCGACTCAGCGAGCGCCAGATCGAGCGCGAGGCGCGGTAACCGGGTTCGCCTCCAGGGCACACCGGAGCGCGGTGGCCGGCACCTCACGGTGCCGGCCACCGCCTGCGTGCCCGGATCCCGGCCGGAGCCGTCTCTCCGGTGAGCGCCGGGCGCCGGCGCCCCGAGCGGGGCCGGTCGTCCGGGCCGTCACCGCTGGTGCGGTGTCCCGGCGGGCGACGGTTGGGGCAGGTCCTAGTAGACCCATGCGTCCGTGCCGGACCAGCGGCCATCGGTGATGGCAGGGTCGACCGTGGCATCCGCCGTGAACACCAGCGGGCCGTCGCCCCAGCGGTCGTAGAGGGTGAGCAGTGAGTCGCTTGCCCAGGAGCAGGGGCCGTCATGGTTGTTGTAGCCGGGGGTGTCGAAGGGGGTGGAGCGGCCGCAGGGGCATGCTCCTCCGGGTGGTGGGCAGGGGGTGGGGCGGCCCAGGAGCATGGCGTCCCATGGCTCGTCCCCCACGGCTGCGTGTACCAGGAGATCCTGGACGTCGTCGAACAGGTTGAAACCGACGCCGAATTCGTCGAAGTGCTCATCCAGGGCCTTGGCGAGCGCGCCGTAACCCAGGCTTTGCCAGCCCGACTTGTAGTTCGCGGTCAGGAACAGGGTCCGGTGCAGGGTGACCGGTATCGGACGGTCGGGTTCGAAGCCGGTAGCGCCGTCGCTGAGGTAGTCCAGTTCGGTCGGCGGGCGGGTGGCCCGTAGCTCATGCGCGGGGACGTCGGCGTGGAGGATGACATGGTCAGGTTCGGACTGGGCGGACCACTTCTCGTTACGGAAGAACCACAGCCAACCGCCGGCCGGCAGCCATCCCGCGTCGGCCACGCCGGGCACCTCGGCGAGGTTGATCTGGGCGGTGAAAGCGAGCGCGGCCTCTGTGCCGTCCTTGAGACGGGCAGTGGGCCATGCCCATCCCTCGGGCAGGTCCGGCAGTCCGCCTATTCGTGAACCGCCGACGGCGGAGGGGTCCGCCGCGTCGCGAGCCGGGCTGAGCAGCCAGGCGGGGCGCACGAGCGCCCGGATCTCGTCCATGAGTTCGTCCGCATCGTAGTCCGGCATGTCGTCCGGTATGTCGTCCGCCTCGTCGTCCGGCAAGTCGTCCGCCTCGTCGTCCGGTATGTCGTCCGCCTCGTCGTCCGGTATGTCGTCCGCCTCGTCGTCCGGCATGTCGTCCGCCTCGTCGTCCGGCAAGTCGTCCGCCTCGTCGTCCGGTATGTCGTCCGCCTCGTCGTCCGGCAAGTCGTCCGGCAAGTTGTCGGACGCCTTGCGCACGGCTGCGCGAAGCATCGCGTCCAGGTCTTCCGGGAGCAGGCGGTGGTTGCCCGGTCGACCGGGAGAGGAGAGTGAGGATGGTGAGAGTGACATGGTGTGCAGGCTAAGGCCGTTGGCGGGCATGAGGCGCTCGTGCCGTCCGCTGCGCATCGCGCCTGGGCCCGCCTCAGACAGGTTCCGCTTCGGCGCCGGTCTCGTGCCAGTGCCGGGCGAGGTCCCGCATCTCCAGCAGCTCGGCCTCACGGTGACGCCACCCGGACTCTTCTCGCAGAACGGCGGAGACCAGCGTCGGCGAACCCGAGTCGACCGCCTTGTGCAGCGGCGGGCACACCGTCAGGTCCGCACTGCTCGAGGTCGGCGCCGTGCCCGGCCGGCAGATGGGCGGCGGTTCCGGCGTATGTCCCGATCGCCAGGCACAGTGCGGGTGTTCCGCGTCCGTCGCGTACGTCGGGGTCGGTGCCCGTTGGCAGGCTTTCCGCAGCATCGGTGTCCCCGGCCCGTACCGCGGATATCAGGAAGGGCTCGGAGTCCACCTCATCGCTCACACCCACACCCGTGCTCACGTCCATAGTTCCCGGTCAGGTGGCCGCTCGCCAGTGTAAACACCTGGGTGGGCCGTCACCGCTGGGTTCAAGCGGAGGAGCCGAACGTGCGTGGCATCGCGTCAATTCCGGTTGACAGATTTTCAATTCACATGACGCAATGACCTCCGCCCCCACTTGATCCCTTACATCCACTTGGAGCGCCCCGTGACCTCTGAGCCCCTCTCCGTGGCCTACGTGACAAGCCGGCAGGTGCCCGACGACGAGGCCGACCTGGTGACGTCTGCCCTGGCCCGGCAGGGGGTCGAGAGCGACGTCGTAGTCTGGGACGACCCGGCGGTCGCGTGGGAGCGGTACGGGCTCGTGCTGGTCCGCAGCGTGTGGGACTACACCGACCGGCGTGCGGAGTTCCTGGACTGGGCCCGGCGGGTCGACGGCCTCGGTCTGCTGCGGAACCCCGCCGCGGTCCTGGAGCGCAACACCGACAAGACGTATCTGCGCGAGCTCGCCGCGCACGGCGTTCCGATCGTGCCGACCCACTGGGTCGGCCCCGGCGAGGAGTTGGCCCCGGAGGCCGCGCCCTGGCCGGAGCTGGTCGTGAAGCCCACCGTCTCGGCCGGCGCGCGGGACACCATTCGTACGGCCGACCGGGCCGTGGCCGCCGCCCACGTCAAGGCCCTCACCTCGGCGGGCCGGACGGCCATGGTGCAGCCGTACCTGCCGATGGTGGAGGACGAGGGCGAGATCTCGCTGCTCTTCCTCGGCGGCGAGTTCAGCCACGCGGTGCGGCGCGCGCCCCAGCTCGTCGCCGACCGCAAGGAGCACGGGGACGTCACCGTCCGCCGGCCCGAAGCCGACCAGCTGGCGCTGGCCGAACGCGTACTGGCCGCGATACCCGAGCGCGGCGAGCTTCTCTACGCCCGTGTGGACCTGGTCCGCTCCCCCGAGGGCGAGCCGCTGCTCATCGAGCTGGAGCTCACCGAGCCCTACCTCTACCTGCGTCAGCACGAGGGGGCGGCCGACCTGCTTGCCGCAGCCGTCCGTGCGCGCCTCACGGCGAGCGGCGGCGCAACGGCGTAGGTCCTGTGCGGCCGGTCAGGCCGGATCAGGGAGCGCCCGCCGCACAGCCGCTGATGTCTCGTGGTGCCGTGCATCGCAAGGCGGAGGAGGGCCCGCCGCGGAGCGGCTGCGGTGCCCGCCGCGAAGCGGCTGATGTCACCGCAGCCGCTCCGCGGCGGGCACCGAGGCGTCGCGAGCCCGGCATGATCGGCCGGACAGGGCCTATCGGCGGGCGAGGAGGCCCTGCTTCTGCGGGTCCTGCGGCGCGGGCGCGCCCGCGCGGCGCCGGTGGTACGCCACCGTCACCGCGATCAGGAGCGGGGCCCAGGCCAGCAGCGGGACGTAGCAGACCGTCAGGAGGGCCTTCTGGGCCGGGCTCCCGGTGAGCCCGTCCCCCAGGCCCGCGTACTGGGCGTAGGTGAACCAGCCCACCAGCCCGAGCAGCCCGGCCGCGCCCGTCAGGGCCGGGATCACCGCGGCGAGCGGCGGTATCCGGCGGCCGCCCAGCAGGGGGATCCAGCGCGGCACGGTCTCGCCCCAGGGCCGCACCAGGCCGAGCGTGAGCAGGGCGAGGGCCTCGGAGACCAGGCTGAGCGAGACGATGTACAGCGACTCCCCGACGCCGATCGTCCCGCCCTCGGTGGGGAGCTCGAGCACCGGGAGCCCGGCGACCAGGGCGAGCCGCCACAGTCCGGACGGCAGGGTGATCAGTGGTACGGCGTGGGCCGCGAGGACGGCCCAGCGCGGCACGTTCGGCAGAGCGCTCACCTTCAGCATGTGACCCATGCTGGTGGCGGGGCGCCGCGAGCACGTCGACGTACGGGACGGTCCTCCTCCGCCGTACGGGGGAGAGGCGGGTACGACCGGGGCAGCCGCACATGGGCCGGGGTGACGGAAGCGAACGCAGGTGATTCCGGGGCCGAGGTGACCTCCCGTCGCCCCGACCCCGGCGGACTGCCCACACATAAGTGCGGGCCGTGCGCCACGCCCGACCACATGGGAAACTTCAACCCCACTGGTTTCACAGGTACGTTGGGAGGAACTGCCCATCCGGCGCCATCGACGAAGGCGAACGGGCCGGGGCACCGTCGAACAGAGGACAAGCCGATCTCAGCTTTCCAGAAGTCCAACCCCACACGCCGCGCACTGCTCACGGCCGGTGCCGCAACCGCCTCGGCCGCCGCGATCATGTTCACTGCCGGGCCTGCCCGCGCGGACGCCCGTCGCGGCCACCGCCACCAGGAGACCACCGCGCGGCTGCGTGAGCTCGAGCAGCAGCACGCGGCCCGTATCGGAGTGTTCGCCCGCAACCTGGCCACCAACGCGACCGTGCTGCACCGGGCGGAGGAGCGGTTCCCCCTCTGCTCCCTGTTCAAGCCGCTCGCCGCCGCGGCCGTACTGAGAGACCTCGACCGCGATGGTGAGACACTCGCCAAGCGCATCCACTACACGTCAGCGGACGTGGTCGAGAACTCCGAGATCACAAGCAGGGAGGACAACCTCGCCAACGGCATGACCATCGCCGAACTGAGCGAGGCCGCCATCTGCCACAGCGACAACACCGCGGGCAATCTGATGCTGCGCGAACTCGGCGGACCGACCGCGATCACCCGCTTCTGCCGCTCCATCCAGGACAACACGACACGGCTCGACCGCTGGGAGCCGACGCTCAACTCCGCCGAACCCTGGCGCGTCGAGGACACGACCAGCCCGAGGGCGATCGCCCGCAGCTACGCGAAGCTCGTCCTCGGTGACGTGCTGGATCCGCTGGACCGCGGCCGGCTGACCGAATGGCTGCTGAACAACCAGACCAGCGGGGACCGCTTCCGTGCGGTGCTCGCGGGGTGGACCGTCGCCGACAAGACCGGTGGCGGCTCGTACGGCACGAACAACAACGTGGGCATCGCCTGGACACCGGACGGGGCACCGGTCGTACTGGCCGTGCTGACGACCAAGCACGAGGCCGACGCGCTCCCGGACAGCCCGCTCGTCGCCCGCACGGCCGCGCTTGCGGCCGAGGCGCTTGCCTGACCCGGAACATCCGGACGGGGGCCCACATCGGGTGGGCCCCCGTCCGGGCCGGATGGAGTGTCCGTCCTCGAATGCCGGAGAGACCCCATTCCGGTGCTGCGTGTTGGGGGCGCTTCGTCATGACCGTTCTCAGCCGCAGAACGACGTTCTCATCGACTCCACGATGCGACCGGCCTTCTCCGGTGTCGTGTGGAACCTCTGAACTGCCTTGGCCGTCACCGTGTCGTCGCTCTGGCCCAGCCTCACATCGACGCAGATCTCCTGGGCGATGTCCATCGCTTCGGCCTTGTACGGCTCCAGAGCGGGCTCGATGGCCACGAGGTCCGACAGGAACATCCGCTCCTGTTCCTCCTGCCCCTCCTCACCCGTGATCACCGCGGGCTCGTTCGCGTCCGACGCCCCGCCGTCCTTCTCGCACGCCGTCAACGCGCCGACGGCAATCATCAGGCCGACAACGGCTGTTGGCACGCGTATCATGCCCTCCCCATGGCTCGGTCGTGCGAAGGCAATACCTACCACACGGCAAACGGCCCCGCGCGCGCTGCGCGGCCTGCCCGAGGCGGCGGCCGCGGCGGCCCGCGCGGGCGCCTATGTGACGGGCACCCGAGCCGACGGCGTGCGGCCGCGTCCCGGCACGCCCCAACCACGCCGACCCGACAGCCGCTTCGCCCGACGGCCCGGCGTGTTCGGATTCCGGCCGAACCCGCCTCCTTCGAGGGCGAGGTCACGCACGGACGCGCGTCACCGGTGCGCGGGCATGGTCGCGATGACGACCGTGGCGTACAGCTCGTCATCGGTGGCCGACGTCGGGATCAGGCCCGCGCTGGCAACGGTCTCCATGGCCTGCGGGGCCTGGCGTTCGCTCGTCTCGAACAGCAGATGGCCGCCCGGCGCCAGCCACAGGGGCGCCGCGGCCGTCACCCGGCGCAGCACGTCCAGCCCGTCGGTGCCGCCGTCGAGCGCCACCCGCGACTCGTGGACCCGGGCCTCCGCGGGCAGCAGCTCGATCTCGTCGGTGGGCACGTAGGGCACATTGGCGAGCAGGATGTCGACACGGCCGCGCAGCGTCGCGGGCAGCGGCTCGTAGAGGTCGCCCTCGTGCACCCGGCCGCCGGCCGCGGTGACATTGCGGCGGGCGCACCGCACCGCGGCGGGGTCGACGTCGGAGGCGTACAGCTCGGGCCGGTCCAGGGACGCGGCCAGCGCCGCGCCCAGCGCGCCCGAACCGCAGCACAGGTCGACCACGACGGCCCGCCGCGTCGGGGCGAGGGCCGCGGCCCGGCGGACGAGGAACTCGGTGCGGCGGCGGGGTACGAACACCCCGGGGTCCACGGCGATCCGCAGTCCGCAGAACTCGGCCCATCCGAGGACGTGTTCGAGGGGCCGGCCGATGACCCGCTGCTCCACCATCGCGGCGAGCTCGGCGGGCGTACGTGCCGTGGAGACGATCAACTCCGCCTCGTCCTCGGCGAAGACACAGCCGGCGGCGCGAAGCCTGGTGACGATGGCGGAGAGGGGGAGGGACGGGGGTGAAGCCGACATGAGAGCCTTTCGGACGTCGAAGGGCGCTCTCACGGCCCGCCTATGCCGAGGCGGCCGTACGGCCGTGAGAAGGGAGCGCCCAGCCTGCTGCAGCGGTAATGGGGCTCACCTCCTCGGTCGTTCGGTGCTGGCGGCGGAAACACTACCGGACCCGCCCGGGCAACCGGCAAGACTCTTGGGACGCGTACGGCTCCCGGCCGCATTGACCCCGGCCGGGGGCCGCGGGCTTCTACGATCCCGTTTCATGGTGCGGAAGCGCGTGATCGTGTCCGGGGTGGTCCAGGGAGTGTTCTTCCGGGACACCTGCCGGGCGGCGGCAATCGAGAACGGCGTCGCCGGGTGGGTGCGCAACCTGCCCGACGGCAATGTCGAGGCGGTCTTCGAGGGCGACGACGACCCGGTGGAGCGGATGGTGCGCTGGGCTTGGCACGGCCCGCCCGCCGCGACCGTACGGGACGTCGACGTGCGGGCGGAACCGCCGGAGGGTCTGAGCGGCTTCGAGGTCCTGCCCACACCGAGGGGCTGGGTCTAGCGCTGTGACCGCCAGGTCACGCCCAGGCACAGGACTTGAGTCCGGGCCTGATCCGCCGCGGGGCGGGCGCCGCCGGCTTCGGCGCCCGGGCCCGACAGGTTTCAGAGCTGCAGGTGGGCCGGCCTGTGGGTGTGGTCCTCGATACCGGCCGCGGCCTGCTTGACCAGGTCGTCGGCCAGCTTGGAGCATGCGCGGGCGGCGGCCAGGTCCTCACCGATGCCGGCGTCCGGCAGATCGTCCGGATTGCGCCGGGCGATTCCGACGCTCTGGACGCCGGGTGCGCCGGGGCCGCTGAGCGAGGCCGTGCAGTGGGTGCGCGTTCCGTCCTCTTCGAAGTCGAGTTCGATGTTCCAGTGCTGCTTCATGGCGGCTCACCTGTGTTCCCGCTCCACCATTTCCTTGAAATGGTGGAGGTCCTCCCGGACGGTCCGCTCGATCGCGTTGGACTGGGCGAAGCCCTTGGGGCCGCCGAAGGCGTCCAGCGCCTCCGCCGGGTCGTACTCGACCCGTGCCTTCACCCGGGTGTGCTCGGCGTCCAGCGGCGTGACCGAGAAGGAACCGCTCAGGTGCGGTGTGGATGTGGTCTTCCAGGCCATCGTCTCCTGGGATCCGATGTCCTCGGTACTGCAGTCGATCCCCTTGGCCCGGCCTCGGGTATCGACGTCCATATGCACGCGGGCCGAGCTCTCGCGCCGCGCTTCTCTGACGCCGTCGACGAACTGCGGGTACTCCTCGACCTTGTGCAGGTGCTCCCACACGGCGTCGCTGGGCGCCGAGATGTCGACGTGTTCTTCGAGCCTGGGCATGGCGACCTCCCTGTGTGCTCCCCTCCAGAGTGCGCGGGGCGGCGGGGCGGCGCACGTCGGGGCGTGACGCCGCGCTTTCACCCGCTCGGCCCAGCCTGGATGCGATCACCGGCGTGAGCATGTCGGCTGGTCCGCGGGGATCGTCCCCGTCTCGTCCCGACTCACCCCGGAGGACCCGGATGACTCAGATGGCCGGCCAGATGACCGCGCAGATGCGGCAGTGCATCGACGCGTGCAACGAGGCCCACAGCGTGTGCGAGCAGACCATGGTGCTGGCGTTGCAGAAGGGCGGGGCGCTCGCGCAGCGCGACATGATGATCACGATGATGGACTGTGCCGACATGTGCCGCATGTGCTCGGACATGACGATGCGGCAGTCCGAGATGGCACGCGGCATGTGCCAGATGTGCGCCGAGATGTGCCGCATGTGCGCGGACATGTGCGAGCGCTTCGACGAGCCGTTCATGCGCGCCTGCATGGAGGCCTGCCGGAAGTGCGCCGACATGTGCCAGCAGATGGCGTCGGCGCGCTGATCGCGCCGGTCGGCCCGCCCGGCCCCGGGGCGCGCAGGCGGGTCCCGCGTCGCGCCGCCCGTCCCGGGCCGCCGGACCGCACGGGGCCGAGCCGTGGTCCTACGGGGCCTCCCCGCCTCCCCCTCCGTCCCGACCGGACCGCACCGGACCGCACCGGACGGACCGAGTCTCGGCGGGCGCGCCGCCCGTACCGCCCATTGCGCCGCCGGCGGGCGGTCATGAAGCGAACCAAAACGCCCATAACGGTTATCGTCGAGGAACTGGAGACGAACGAGCCGAGGGAGATTCCATTGCCCTACGCCCCGGAGAGCTCACAGGACCGTACATTCCTCGAGCAGGCCATCGCGATCTCGCGACGCGCGCTGGAGGACAACGGCAAGACGCCCTTCGGCGCGCTCGTCGTGATCGACGGCAAGGTCGTCGGGACCGGCACCAGCTCGGTCGTGGAACTGCACGATCCGACCGCGCACGCCGAGATCATGGCGCTGCGCGCGGCCGGGCAGGCGCTCGGGCGGCACCTCATGGAGGACGCCGTCATGTACTCGAGCAGCGAGCCGTGCCCCATGTGCCTGGCCGCCTGCTACTGGGCCCGTATCCCCCGGCTCGTCTACGCCGCGACCAGCCGCGATGTCGCCGACCACGGCTTTCAGGACCTGCGGTACTACCGGCAGCTGGCGCTGCCGAACCCCGAACGCGAGCTCCTCGCCGAGGTGCACCTCGACGGGGACCTGCGCGAGGGCGCGGCCGGGGCGCTCTCCGAGTGGGCCGCGCGGCTGCTTCCCGGGCGTCCCCGTTAGCCTCGGGCGTAACGACACAAAGGAGGCACAGGCATGGCGAGGATCCCGGCAGGAGCGGTGGCCGCGAGCGGGCTCGTGGGCGGGTACGGCGTGGCCCGGTGGACGAAGAAGAGGCCGCTCGGCGGGGTGGCGCTGGCCGCCGCCGGGGCGGTGGCCGCGAAGGAGTGGTACGAGGCCGGAGGGGCCAAGGCAGCCGCGGGGCTGAGCGCGGCGTACGTGGCCGCATTCGCCGGCTCCCACCCGCTGGCCAAGAAGATGGGCGCCTGGCCCGCCGTGTTCACCGTGGCCGGCGGAATGGCCGTGGCCTCGTGGGCGGTGACGCGGCGTACGGCGTGAGGGGTGGCGGCCCGGGCGCATGGGCTCCGCCCCGGACACCGGCCCTGAGGAGGCGAACGCCCACCGACGGGAGGGCCCGGGGGCACCTCCTCCAGCTACCCCCTGGGGGCACCCCTGGGGGCACCCCCAGCGGTAGCTGGGGGAGGTAGCTGGGGGAGGTAGCTGGGAGAGGTAGCTGGGGGAGGTAGCTGGGAGAGGTAGCTGGGAGAGCGTCCGGCCCCGGACGCCGGACGGGCCGGGAGGGTGCCCCGTTACACCCCCCGCGCTCACGCGCCCAGGGCGTGGGCGACCGTGTAGATCAGCAGGCCCGCCAGCGCGCCGACCACCGTGCCGTTGATGCGGATGAACTGCAGGTCGCGGCCGATGTGGGCCTCGATCTTGCGTGAGGTGTGCTCCGCGTCCCAGCCGGCCACGGTGTCCGTGATCAGCGAGGTGATCTCGGCGTGGTAGGTCGTGACGACGTACGCCGCCGCGTCCTCCAGCCAGCCGTCCAGCTTGACCTGGAGCCGGGCGTCCGTGGCCAGACGGGCACCGAAGGAAAGCAGGGATGCGCGGGCGCGGAGACGTAGTTCGCTGCGTTCGTCCTCGGCGGCCGAGATGATCATGCCGCGTACGGCGGACCATGCGGAGGCGATGATGTCCTGGACCTCGGAGCGGGCGAGGATGTCCCCCTTCATGCGCTCGACGCGCAGCCGGGTGTCGGTGTCGGACTGCAGGTCGGCGGCGAAGTCGGCGAGGAAGCGGTCGAGGGCGCCACGGGCCGGGTGGGAGGGCATGTCGCGCATCTCGGTGACGAAGCGCAGCAGCTCCTTGTAGACGCGTTCGCCGACCTTGCGGTCGACGAAGCGGGGGGTCCAGCCGGGGGCGCCGCCCTGGACGGCGTCCATGACGTTGTCGCCGTGGAGGACGAGCCAGTCGTGGCCGCGGGCACAGATCAGGTCGACGACACGGCGGTGACCGCCGTCCGCGACGACCTTCTCGAGTGTCTTGCCCAGCCCGGGGGCGATCTCGGCGGAGTCCGCGCGGCGGGTGATGGCCTCGCTGACGACCGCCTGGACGTCGGAGTCGCGCAGCACGGTGAGGGCGCCGCGCAGGGCCGTGGCGAGTTCGGCGGTGACCCGGTCGGCGTGGTCGGGGTCGGCGAGCCAGGTGCCGAGGCGGCGGCCGATGCCGAGGGCGTGCAGCCTGGCGCGTACGACGCCGGAGGAGAGGAAGTTCTCGCCGACAAAGGAGCCGAGGGACGCGCCGAACTGGTCCTTCTTGGTGGGGATGATCGCGGTGTGCGGGATGGGCAGCCCCATCGGGTGCCGGAACAGCGCCGTCACCGCGAACCAGTCGGCGAGCGCGCCGACCATGCCCGCCTCGGCGGCGGCCGCCACATAGCCCGCCCAGGCGCCGGCGCCCGCGTGCTCCGCCCAGGTGGCGAGGGCGAAGACCACGGCGACGAACAGCAGGAGGCCGGTGGCGGTCGTCTTCATGCGGCGCACGCCGCGGCGCTTCTCCTCGTCGGCCTCGGTGTATGCGAAGGGCGGGGCGGCGACCACCGTCTTCGTAGGTTCCATACGCTCCACCCGTCCGTGCGTACGCAGCGGTCCCCGTACGCAATTGTCCCTACTTGAGATCCTCCTCCATGAGGGACGACCAGGAGCTCAGCCGAGTTCCTTGCGCTGCTTGCGCTCCGCCCTCAGCTGCTTCTTCTCCGCCCGGGTCATCTTGCGCTGGACGCCCACGCCGCCCCAGAACGCGAAGCCCGTCACGATCACGCGCGGCGCGCCCGGCTCGGTCGCATCCCCGTCCTCGCACACGCGGCGGTCGAAGCCTCCCATCACACCGAAGCCGCGGACGTCGACCTCGACGCCGGGTGGGACGATCACATTCATTCCGCCCATGATCGTGACGCAGTTGATGACGATCTCACGGTCCTCGAAGCGGGCCTCGCGCAGATCGATCTCGCCGCCGCCCATGAGGGCGAAGGCGTCGAAGCGGCGCGGCACGGTCCAGAAGCCCTTGCGCTCGAAGCCCGACATGACCGCGATCGCGGTGGAGGAGGTGCCGGCGCCGCCGATACGTTCCGCCCAGGCCTTCGACGCCGCCGGGGCGGGGCCGGGGGCGGGCCTGGCCCCGGCGGGCAGATCACGGGTGATCGGCTCCAGCTCGCCGTAGGTGCGCGCCTTGTACGTCGCGTCCAGCCGCTCGCCGAACTCCTCCATGTCGAGCCGGCCCTCGGCCATGGCTTCCCTGAGGCGTTCCGCGACCTGTTCCCGGTCGGCGTCCGAAGCCCTCAGCTCCGGCAACTGATCATCCGTCATGCGGACAGCCTATTGAGGATCCGCGCGGGCTTACAGCCCTCCCCCCAGGCTCTCGGCTTCTCCCCCGCTCTCGGCTGCTCCCCCACTCCCGGCTTCTCCCCCGCTCTCGGCTTCTCCCCCACTCCCGGCTTCTCCCCCGCTCTCGGCTTCTCCCCCACTCCCGGCTTCTCCCCCACTCCCGGCTTCTCCCCCACTCTCGGCTTCTCCCCCACTCCCGGCTCCTCCCACTCCCGGCTACTCCCCCGCTCTCGGCTACTCCCACTCCCGGCTACTCCCCCGCTCTCGGCTACTCCCACTCCCGGCTTCTCCCCCGTTCTCGGCTACTCCCACTCCCGGCTTCTCCCCCGTTCTCGGCTACTCCCACTCCCAGCCACTCCCCCACTCCCAGCCACTCCCCCACTCCCGGCTCCTCCCCCACTCCCGGCCACTCCCCCACTCCCGGCCACTCCCCCGCTCCCGGCTCCTCCGCCACTCCCGGCTTCGCTCGAGCGGGGGGGACTCTCATGAGCGGGGGGACCCCCATGGCGCCGACGCGTACATCTTCGCGATCACCGTCTCGATGTCCGGCTCACGGACCGACAGATCCACCAGGGGGTACTCCGCCGCGATCGCCGAGACCAGCGGCGCCGCCGACGCCGAGGCGGGGAAGGCCAGCCACTGCCGCGGGCCCTCCACCTTCACCGCACGGGCGCCGTCCAGACGGATCGGCGGAAGCTCCCGCTCCAGGTCGACGACCAGCATCCGCTCGCTCTCCCCCGCCTCGTGCAGACCCGTGAGCGCCCCGTCGTACACCAGCCGCCCGTGGTCGATGACCATCACCCGCTCGCACAGCTGCTCGATGTCGGTCAGATCGTGCGTGGTGAGCAGCACGGTCGTACCACGCTCGGCATTGAGATCCCGGAGGAATACGCGCACCTTGGCCTTGCTGACGACATCGAGGCCGATCGTCGGCTCGTCGAGATACAGCACCTCCGGATCGTGCAGCAGCGCCGCCGCGATGTCGCCGCGCATCCGCTGCCCGAGGGACAGCTGGCGCACGGGGACGTCCAGCAGTGCGCCCAGGTCCAGGAGCTCCACACAGCGGTCCAGGTTCTCCCGGAAGCGGGCGTCCGGGATCCGGTACATCCGGTGCGCCAGGCGGTACGAGTCCCTGAGCGGCAGGTCCCACCACAGGGTGGTGCGCTGGCCGAAGACCACCCCGATGCGCTGCGCCAGCCTGGTCCGCTCACGCGACGGATCGAGTCCGGCGACCCGCAGCCGGCCGCCGCTCGGCGTGAGGATCCCGGTCAGCATCTTGATGGTGGTGGACTTGCCGGCGCCGTTCGGGCCGATGTAGCCGACCATCTCACCGCGCGGCACGCTGAAGCTGATCCCGTCCACCGCACGCACCCGCGTCTTCTCGCGGCGCAGCAGGCCCGTCCTGCGCCGCACGTCGAAGACCTTCTCCACACCGTCCAGTTCGATGAAGTCCACAGTCGCTCAGCTCCCCGTGCTCCGGTACGAACGCAGGCCCACCCGCCACGCCAGACCGGCGAGCCCGCAGCACCCCGCCGCCACCACCGGCGGCAGGAACGCCGCCCACTCCGGCACGTCCAGCGGGTACGGCCGCCCCAGGACGTACAGCGCGGGCAGCCAGTTGACGAAGGCCAGCGGCAGTACGAACGTCACACCGCGCACCAGGTCCTTCGCGAAAACCGTCGGCGGGTACTCAAGCAGGGTCGTACCCCCGTACGTGAAGGAGTTCTGCACCTCCGCCGCGTCCTGCGCCCAGAACTGGAACGCTGCCCCCGCGACGAAGAACGAGGCGAAGATCACCGCCCCGCTCACCACCATCAGCGGCATCGTCAGCACCCGGAGCGGCGTCCACTCGATGTCCAGGACGGCGAGCGCGTACCCCAGCACCAGCAGCCCCTGGATGATCCGGCCCAGCCGGCGCAGCGCGAACCGGTCCGCCGCCACCTGCGCCAGCACCGGCACCGGGCGGACCAGGAGGGTGTCCAGCGTGCCGTCGCGCACCCGCCGGCCCAGCCGCTCCATCGAGCCCATCACCAGATCCGCCAGTCCGAACGCCGTGGCCGCCGTCCCGTAGAGGAAGGCGATCTCGGGCAGGGTGTAGCCGCCCAGCACCTCCACATGCGAGAACATCAGCATGATCACCACGAAGTCGAGCGCGGTCGCGGCGAAGTTCCCGAACGTCGTCATCGCGAACGACGCCCGATAGGTCATCGTCGAGCGGATCCACATCGCCGCGATCAGCAGATAGGCGCGCAGCCCCTCAGCCACCCTGGACCACCACCCTGCGGGTCGCCGCCGCCTGCAGCAGCCGCCCGGCCGCGAGCAGCGCCACCGCCCAGCCGGCCTGGAACGCGTATCCCTCCAGCACATCCCACCCGGCGCTTCGCCCCAGGAAGATGTCCGCCGGGACCTGCAGCAGCGCCGACCACGGCAGCACCATCGCCACCTCGCCCAGCGCACCGGGGAACACGTTCAGCGGCAGGTACAGCCCGGAGAAGAACATCCCGGCCAGCATCATCAGCTGCACCGCTCCCGCCCCGTCCAGCAGCCAGAAGGCGGACAGTGCCACCAGGAAACGGACCGCGAAACTGACGACCGTGCCCAGGACGACCGCGACCAGGAAGGCGAGCCAGACGACCGGGCTCGCGGGCAGGGCGAGATCGAAGGCAAGCCCGCCCAGCACCATCGGCACGATCCCCCGCCCGAGGAAATGGAAGGCGGCCCGGCCGAGATCGGCCGCAAGCCACCACGACTGGAGGTCCGCGGGCCGGTAGAGGTCGATGGCGACGTCACCGGTGCGGATCCGCTCCATCAGCTCGTCCTCGAAGCCGCCGCCCATCATGGCGCAGGTCATGAGCAGCGCCTGGCCCAGCCACACATACGTCAGCGCCTGGGACTGGTCGTAGCCGCCGAGTTGCGGACGCTCGTCCCACAGGGCGATATAGGTGTAAGCCATGATGAACCCGAAGACGGTGTTGGTGAACACCCCGGCCGCTGTCGCCACCCGGTACGTCGCATAGCGCCGGAAACCGTTCGATGCGACGGCCGCGTACAGCCGCACGTCGTCAACCCCCCTTGCGCACTTGCCCGGTCCACTGCACCAAAGCGCCCGACCCTAGTCCAGGGCGCGGACCATCGCGACCGGATTTCCGCCGAATTTCCGCCAGAGGAGTGCAATATGCGCACGCCCCGCGAATCGCCCGCTAGAACACCGTTATGCCGGAGAGCGAACCTTGGGCCACGACGGAGGAGTCCCCACAGACATGAGCGACGAGCCAGAGCGGCAGGGCGGCGCGCCAGGGTGGACCCCGCGCGACCCCACGCCCGTCGGGCCGCCCGCACCCGCGGGCAGGAAACGGAGGACCCGCCCGAAACGCACCGGCCTGCGCCGCCTCGTACCCACCTGGCGGATGCTCCTCGGCACCTTCCTGCTCTTCGCCCTGCTGCTGTGCGGCGGCTTCGCCGTCGGCTACCTGCTCGTCGACATCCCGTCGGCCAACGCCACGGCCACCGCCCAGAGCAACGTCTATCTCTACGAGGACGGCACCCAGCTCGCCCGCGACGGCGAGATCAACCGCGAGAACATCACGCTCTCCCAGGTGCCCCTGACCGTCCGGCGGGCCGTACTCGCCGCCGAGGACCGCGACTTCTACTCCGAACGGGCCATCGACCCCCAGGCCATGATCCGCGCCGCCTGGAACACCGTCACCGGAAAGGGCAGACAGTCCGGTTCCACCATCACCCAGCAGTACGTCAAGAACTACTACCTGGGGCAGGAACAGACCCTCACGAGAAAGGGCAAGGAGTTCTTCATCGCGATCAAACTCGACCGCGAGAAGAGCAAGGACCACATCCTCGAGGGCTATCTGAACACCAGTTACTTCGGACGCAGCGCCTACGGCATCCAGGCCGCCGCCCAGGCCTACTACGGCAAGGACATCAGAGACATCGACACCGCGCAGGGCGCCTACCTCGCCTCCCTGCTGAACGCACCGAGCGCCTACGACGTGGTCGTGCACCCCGAGAACAAGGCCGCCGCCCTGGCCCGCTGGAACTACGTCCTCGACGGCATGGTGAAGGAAGGCTGGCTGACGGCGGCCGAGCGCGGCGGCATGCGGTTCGCCGAACCGGGCAGGGTCCGGCCCGCCTCGGGCCTGTCCGGGCAGCGCGGCTACATCGTCCAGGCCGTCAAGGACCACCTCACCAGGAACAAGATCGTCGACGAGGACACCCTCGCCGCCGGCGGGCTGCGCATCACCACCACCGTGGAGAGGAAGAAGCAGAACGCGCTCGCCAAGGCCGTCGACGACCAGGTGAGGTCGCAGCTCGACAAGGACAGGCGGAAGGCCGACCGTGACGTACGGGTCGGCGGCGCCTCCATCGACCCGGCCACGGGGAAGGTCGTCGCCCTCTACGGCGGCTTCGACTACACCAAGCAGTACGTCAGCAACGCCACCCGCCGCGACTACCAGGTCGGCTCCACCTTCAAGCCCTTCGTCTTCACCTCGGCCGTCGAGAACAAGGCCACCACCCAGGACGGCCGCAGAATCACCCCCGACACGGTCTACGACGGCACCAGCGGACGCGAGGTCCAGGGACGGGACGGGACGGTGGGATACGCACCGGAGAACGAGGACCGGACCAGCTACGGAATGATCACGGTCCGTACCGCCACCGACCAATCCGTCAACTCCGTCTACGCCCAGATGGCGGAGGACGTCGGCGCCGGCGAAGTCCAGCAGACCGCCGTCGACCTCGGCCTGCCGGCCGACACCCCCGAACTCTCCGGCGACCCGTCCATCGCGCTCGGCGTCGCCACCGCCGGCGTCCTCGACATGGCCGAGGCGTACGCGACCCTTGCCAACCACGGCAGGCACAACCGCTACACCCTCGTCGAGAAGCTCACCAGACGTGGTGAGCCCATCGACCTGCCGGAACAGGAGCAGAAGCAGGCCGTCAGCCGCGAAGCCGCCGACACCACCACCGCCATCCTGCGGGGCGTCGTCGAATCCGGCACCGGAACCGCCGCAGGGGCGGCCGGCCGCCCCGCGGCCGGCAAGACCGGCACCGCGGAGGAGGACCAGGCCGCCTGGTTCGCCGGCTACACGCCGGACCTGGCGACCGTCGTCGCCGTCATGGGCCAGGACCCCGACACCGCGGAGCACACGTCCCTGTACGGCGCCCTCGGCCTCGCCCGCATCAACGGCGGCGGACCCCCCGCCAGGATCTGGGGCCAGTACACGGCGGCCGCCCTCGACGGGACACCCGTCAAGGGCTTCGACCTCGTACTCGCGGAGGGAGCCGCGGAATTCCCACCGTCGCCGTCCCCGACCACCACCACACCGGAGGCGACGCCCGGAGCGAGCGAATCCCCGACGGCACCACCGCCCTCCACCGCACCGGCACCGACGCCCACCCTCAGCGAGGGCGGTACCGGAACACCGACCGACAGCGACACGCCCACCCACGGGCTGCCCCTGCCGGACGGCGGCACCCTCGGCGGAGGCCTCGTGGAGGGACTCAATGGCCCGATGTCACCTTGAGGCCCACCACGGCGACCAGCAGCAGCACGACGAAGAAGATCCGGGCGGCGGTGGCGGGCTCACCCAGAACCACCATGCCGAGCACCGCCGCACCGGCCGCGCCGATGCCCACCCACACGCCGTACGCCGTACCGATCGGCAGCGACTTGACGGCCTGCGACAGCAGCAGCATGCTCGCGACGATTCCGGCTCCGGTGAACACGCTGGGCCAGAAACGGGTGAAGCCCTCGGTGTACTTCATCCCGATCGACCAGGCGACCTCGAGCAGACCGGCGACGATCAGCAGAACCCAGGCCATGACAGAACCTCCGAGCGAAACGCGGAACAGTACGGGGTGCGTCGTCTTGTCGATGAACCCGGTACGGCGCGTCTCGTCGGGGCGCCCCCAAACTAGCAAAAAACGCGAGAAGGGCTGGTGACGGACGTCACCAGCCCTTCTCGTACTGCACAGGTACGGCTACAGGTACAGCCCGGTCGAATCCACGGATCCCTCGAAGCGGTCCGCGGCCACCGCGTGCAGATCGCGCTCCCGCATCAGGATGTACGCGACCCCGCGGACCTCGACCTCCGCCCGGTCCTCCGGGTCGTACAGCACCCGGTCCCCCGGCTCCACGGTCCGTACGTTCTGACCGATCGCGACCACCTCGGCCCAGGCCAGCCGCTTGCCGACGGCAGCCGTCGCGGGAATCAGGATGCCGCCGCCGGAGCGCCGCTCCCCCTCGGGGGCGTCCGACCGCACCAGGACGCGGTCGTGCAGCATCCGGATGGGCAGCTTGTCGTGGTGGGTGCTGTTCTGGCTCACGTACCGAACCTACCTGCCCGCGCCCCCGGCGTCCGCGCATGGGGGGTACCTCCCAGGCCCGAAGGGCTATGAGGGAGGGTCAGTCCCGTCGCTTGCGCGACGACATGGCGAGCAGCCCCACCAGCCCCACGGCCACCACAGCCGCCGGCACGACCCGCTCCAGACGCGGCGACCCGTCCGCGTGCGTCAGCTTCACCTTCACTTCGAGGACGCACCGGTGCACTGCCGCCGACGCCCGGCCCACGGCCCGGTCCACACTCGACGCGGCCTTGGCCTTCGCATCGCCGACGATCGTCTTCGGGTGCAGCCGTACCCCGATCTCGTCCAGCGTCTCGGCGAGCTGCTCGCGCCTGCGGACGATGTCCGCCTCGATCTGCGCAGGGGTCCTGGCTTCCGACACCGCGCTGCCTCCCGTCCTGGCCATGGTCGTCGTCTCGGGTTCCTACCTGATGGACAGTGTGTCAGCTCTGCCGCACTTGCACTGCTCGGCACCCCATTACGCTCGGGGGCGTACCTCCCGATCCCGTACCAGGAGACGATGATGAGCGAGCGACTCCAGCCCGGCGACACCGCGCCGGCCTTCACCCTGCCCGACGCGGACGGCAACGAGATCTCGCTCGCCGACCACCTGGGCCGCAAGGTCATCGTCTACTTCTACCCGGCCGCGCTGACCCCCGGCTGCACGAAGCAGGCCTGTGACTTCACCGACAACCTCGACCTGCTGGCCGGCGCCGGCTACGACGTCATCGGCGTCTCCCCGGACAAGCCGGAGAAGCTCGCGAAGTTCCGCGAGAAGGAGGACCTGAAGGTCACGCTGGTCGGCGACCCCTCGAAGGAGGTGCTGACGGCGTACGGCGCCTTCGGCGAGAAGAAGCTCTACGGCAAGACCGTCACCGGCGTCATCCGCTCCACGGTGATCGTGGACGAGGAGGGCAAGGTCGAGCGCGCGCTGTACAACGTCAAGGCGACGGGCCATGTCGCGAAGATCATCAAGGACCTGGGCATCTGAGACGCTCCGGGCCGCACGGAAGGGTCCGCGCCGCTCGCGTGAGCGGCGCGGACCCTTCCGCATATCGGTCGTGACCATCCGATATTCGGTTCGTTACTCCGTACGAGGTCGCGAACACGCGGCCGGGGGACGGAGGGGAACCATGGGGGTCAGGTACACCCGCGAGCTGCTCGCGGAGGCAGCACGCGAGACGACGAACTTCGACGACGCGGTGCGATGGTGCGGGGGCACTCCGACGCCGGGCAGCAGGCGCTACCTGCGCGACAGGATGGCCGAGGCGGGCATCGACTGCTCACACTTCACGACGCGGCGCGTGCGCCATACCGAGGAGAAGCTCCGCGAGGCGGTGGCCGCGTCGACGAGCATCAGGGAGGTCGTCCGGCGACTGGGGATCAGCCCTGTCGGCGGCAACCACACCCACATCAGCCGCCGCATCGCGACGCGGGGCATGGATACGTCGCCCTTCACCGTGCGCCCAGACGGAACTCACACGCCTGGGCGGCCCTGTGTGACGCCGGGACTGACGGGTGGCGCCCATGTCTGACCCGTACGCGCCGGGCAGGCTGGCCGCCACTGTCGCCGCAGCGAGGGGCTGGGCCGACCTGATGCGCCGCCTCGGCCTCAAGGAGAGTGGCGGTCAGCGCCGTGTCCTGCAGGAGAAGGTCGCCAGACTCGGCCTCGACACAAGCCACTTCAAGAAACGCAGCCCGTGGCGCAAGTACCCGGACAAGGCCATCGCCGAGGCGGTCGCCTCGTCCACCACGCTGCGCGAAGTCGTACAGAAGCTCGGGGCGCCACCGGCGACCGGAACGCTCTCGCACATCCGGCGACGGATCGCGGCGGCGGGAATCGACGTGAGCCACTTCCCAGGCCTGAACCGGGCAACCCTCGACTTGCCGTTCACCGACGACGAGCTCAAGGCGGCCGCCGCGTCCGCGCACAGTATCCGCGGGGTGGCCCGCGCCCTCGGGGTACCCGATGACAGCCGATCCCGCGCCACACTGCGGCACATGATCCACAAGCGCGGCATCGACATCAGCCACTTCACTAACAGACGGCTCACCTTGCCGGAGGAGCAGGTTCGCAAGGCCGTCGCGAACGCTACGAGCTTCGCGGACGCAGTGCGCACTCTAGAGCTACCCGTGAACGACACGAACCATCGCCGGGTAAGACGACGAGTGCTCCAACTCGGCCTTGACACGTCCCACTTCAAGCGACAGACGTGGGGCACCATTCGAGCCGCCGAGCCCAAGCCCATTGCCGACAAGGTCTTCCGGGTACGCCCGAAGGGAGCATCCCGCGAGAACCGCGACCGGCTCCATCGCGCCCTCGCCGAGGTGGGCGTCCCGTATCGCTGCGCCTCTTGCGGCAACGAGGGCGAATGGCTGGGCAGGCCGATCACTCTGCAAATCGACCACATCAACGGGGACTGGCTCGACAACCGTCGGGAGAACCTTCGCTACCTCTGCCCCAACTGCCACGCACTGACAGACACGTGGTGTCGGAACCGGAATAAACGACAGCCTGCCGCCTAGATGTTCTGTCTCGGGAGGTTGTGGACAGTGACAGGGGTCACGGCTGACCAATCTTGAAATGGGTGAGGGCCTTCTGGCCTGGTGTGGATTGCGACATCTGCACCAGCAACAGAAAGGCCCTCGTGCCCCACCGTAATGCACCCCTGAGCGAAACCGGCCGCCTGCGCCTGGCCCGCTGCGTCGTCGACGAGGGCTGGACCCTGCGCCGGGCCGCCGAACGCTTCCAGGTCTCACCCACGACAGCCCAGCGGTGGGCCGGCCGCTACCTCGAGCTGGGCGAGGCAGGCATGACCGACCGGTCCTCACGCCCGCAGCGCAGCCCGCGCCGGACCCCGACCCGCACCGAGCGGCGCATCATCAAGGTCCGCGTCCTGCGCCGGTGGGGGCCGGCCCGCATCGCCTACCTTCTCGGGCTGAACCCCGCGACCGTCCACCGGGTCCTGACCCGCTACGGCCTGGCCCGTCTGACCCACCTGGACCGTGCCACCGGCCGCGTCATACGCCGCTACGAACGTGAACGCCCCGGCGAACTGGTGCACGTGGACATCAAGAAGCTCGGCAACATCCCCGACGGCGGAGGCCACAAGACCCTCGGACGCCAGGCCGGCCGCAAGACCCGCTCCGGCGTCGGTTACAGCTACCTGCACAACGCCGTCGACGACCACTCCCGCCTCGCCTACAGCGAGATCCTCGGCGACGAGAAGAAGGAGACCGCCGTCGGATTCTGGCAGCGGGCCCACGCCTTCTTCGCCCAGGCCGGGATCACCGTCGAACGCGTCCTGACCGACAACGGCTCCTGCTATAAATCCCACCTGTGGCGCAACTGCCTCACAGAGCAAGGGATTTCACACAAGCGGACCCGCCCCTACCGGCCCCAGACCAACGGGAAAGTCGAGAGGTTCAACCGCACCCTCCTCGACGAATGGGCCTACGCACAGCCCTACCGGAGCGAGACCGAGCGACGCGAGGCATACCCCGCCTGGCTGCACACCTACAATCACCACCGCGGACACACCGCGCTCAAGGGCCAACCACCCGCCAGCCGCGTCCCTAACCTCACGGGTCAGTACACCTAGAGCTCGCGTGTCAGATGCAGCCGCCAGCCGCTACGATGGCTGGCGGCTAGCGGCCGTGTCGGAACTGGCGAGACGAGCTGGGTTTAGGTCCCAGTGGGTTTTTACCCGTGTGGGTTCGAGTCCCACCGGCCGCACACCTTCGATTTGAAGGCCCGGGCCCCGAGTGTCAGGTTCCGGGCCTTCGACATACCCGGGCGTCAGCCCAGCAGTTCACGCACCACCGGGACCAGCGCCCGGAAGGCCTGGCCGCGGTGGCTGATCGCGTTCTTCTCGGCCGGCGTCAGCTCCGCGCAGGTGCGCGTCTCGCCGTCCGGCTGGAGGATCGGGTCGTAGCCGAAGCCGCCCGTGCCCGTCGGGGCGTGGCGCAGGACGCCGCGCAGGCGGCCCTCGACGACGCGCTCCGTGCCGTCCGGGAGGGCCAGCGCCGCCGCGCAGGCGAAGTGGGCCGCTCGGTGGGCGTCGTCGATGTCCGAGAGCTGGGCCAGCAGGAGCTCCAGGTTGGCCTTGTCGTCGCCGTGGCGGCCGGCCCAGCGGGCGGAGAAGATGCCCGGCGCGCCGCCGAGGACGTCGACGCAGAGGCCGGAGTCGTCGGCGACCGCGGGGAGGCCGGTGGCCTGGGCGAGGGCGTGGGCCTTCAGGAGGGCGTTCTCGGCGAAGGTGACGCCGGTTTCCTTGACGTCGGGGATATCGGGGTAGGCCTCCGCGCCGACGAGGTCATGGGTGAGACCTGCGTCGGCGAGGATGGCGTGGAGTTCGGCGAGTTTCCCGGCGTTGCGGGTGGCAAGGATCAGGCGGGTCATGCCGTCCAGTATCGGTGCACGTCAGGGCGTGCAGATCTTGCCTATCTCGGCGGCGGCGTCGGTTATCGGGGTGATGTCCGGGGTTTCGTCGCCGTTCTTGATGTCGGTACGGACCTTGTCGACGCCGTCGGTGAGGTCGTCGACGGCCTTGCCGAGGTCGGCGTCGTCCGTCCTGTCCTTGAGGCTGTCGAGTTCCTCGTCTATCCGGTCGAGGGCCTGCTCCGCCTGGAGCGGGTTCTCGGCGATGTCGGAGACGGCCTGCCGGAGGTTGTCGACGCTCTGGGCGATGGCGTCCGCGGTCTTGACGCAGTCCAGGGCCTTGTCGAGTGCGCCGCAGCCGACGAGGAGGGGGATGGTGACGGCTGCGGTGGTGAGGGCAAGGGCGGTGCGGCGGCGCGCGGACATGGAGTGCTTCCTCCCCAGGTGGTTGGACGGACGCACGGTTCGGCCCGTGCGCCCGCACTCGTAGGGACGCCTCGCCGGGCGCCGTGGTTGCCAGTCGTACTCTGTCAGTCGGTGAGCACCGCGGCGAGCACCTCGCGCTGGATCGCGGCGAGTTCGGTGCAGCCGCCGGTGGCGAGGTCGAGGAGGGCGTTCAGTTCCTTGCGGTCGAAGGGGGTGGCCTCGGCGGTGCCCTGGACTTCGACGAAGCGGCCGTCGCCGGTGCAGACGACGTTCATGTCGGTTTCGGCGCGTACGTCTTCCTCGTAGCAGAGGTCGAGGAGGGGGGTGCCGTCGACGATGCCGACGGAGACGGCGGAGACGGTGCCGGTGAGGGGCTGGCGGCCGTGCTTGACGAGCTTGCGCTTCTGGGCCCAGCTGACGGCGTCGGCGAGGGCGACGTAGGCGCCGGTGATGGCGGCGGTGCGGGTGCCGCCGTCGGCCTGGAGGACGTCGCAGTCGAGGACGATGGTGTTCTCGCCGAGGGCCTTGTAGTCGATGACGGCACGCAGGGAGCGTCCGATGAGGCGGGAGATCTCGTGCGTACGGCCGCCGATCTTGCCGCGGACGGATTCGCGGTCGCCGCGGGTGTTGGTGGAGCGCGGCAGCATGGAGTACTCGGCGGTGACCCAGCCTTCGCCGCTGCCCTTGCGCCAGCGGGGGACGCCTTCGGTGACGGAGGCGGTGCAGAAGACCTTGGTGTCGCCGAAGGAGATGAGGACGGAGCCCTCGGCGTGCTTGCTCCATCCGCGTTCGATGGTGACGGGGCGGAGCTGTTCGGGGGTGCGGCCGTCGATGCGAGACATGGGGCTGAGCCTAGCCGCACATGAGTGAGGCCCTGTTCCGCGGTGGTACCGGCTGCCGTGCAGCGGGGGAACGGGGCCCTCACGGGTGGGCCCGGGGGCGGGTGCTCACATCATGTCTTCGATTTCGGTGGCGATGGGGTCCGCGTCGGTGCCGATGACGACCTGGACCGCGGTGCCCATCTTGACGACGCCGTGGGCGCCTGCGGCCTTGAGCGCGGCTTCGTCGACCAGGGCCGGGTCGGCGACTTCGGTGCGGAGTCGGGTGATGCAGCCTTCGATCTCTTCGATGTTGTCGATACCGCCGAGCCCGGCGACGATCTTCTCAGCCTTGCTGGCCATGTCTTTCTCCCTGCTCCGGTCCGTTGTGTCACGTTAACGCACGGTTTGACCCATCTTTGCGAGTACGGTGACTTCCCGTGCCGAATGACAAGAAGAAGGGATCCGGCGCGATGGCCGTCGCGCAGCGCATCGGCCGGAGCCTGATGCTGCCGGTCGCGGTGCTGCCCGCGGGCGCGCTGCTCGTCCGTCTCGGCCAGGACGACATGCTGGGCCGGGCCTGGATGCCGGCGTTGATCAAGAAGATCGCGAGCTTCATGGCCGCGGGCGGCGACGCCGTCCTCGGCAACATGGCGCTCCTCTTCGCCGTCGGCATCGCGATCGGCTTCGCCAAGAAGTCGGACGGCTCCACGGCGCTCGCCGCCGTCACCGGCTACCTGGTCTTCAAAAACGTGCTCGCCACGTTCACCGACCCGAGCCTGCCCAAGGTGGCGACGGTCGAGGACGGCAGGATCGTCATGGTCGAGAAGGCCGTCGACGCCGGCGTTCTCGGCGGTGTCGTCCTGGGTGCCGTCGTGGCGCTCCTCCACCAGCGCTTCCACCGCACCAAACTGCCGGACTGGGCGGGCTTCTTCGGCGGCCGCCGCCTGACCCCGATCCTCTCCGCCTTCGCGGGCATCGGCATCGGCATCGTCTTCGGCTGCGTCTGGCCGGTACTGGGCAAGGGCCTGCACGGCCTGGGTGAGGCCCTGGTGAACTCCGGGGCCGTCGGCGCGGGCGTCTTCGGTGTCGCCAACCGTGCGCTCATTCCGGTCGGCATGCACCATCTGCTGAACTCCTTCCCGTGGTTCCAGGCCGGTGAGTACAACGGCAAGAGCGGCGACATCGCCCGCTTCCTCGCCGGCGACCCCAGCGCCGGACAGTTCATGACGGGCTTCTTCCCGATCATGATGTTCGCGCTCCCCGCGGCCTGCCTGGCGATGGTCCACTGCGCCCGCCCCGAGCGCCGCAAGGTCGTCGGCGGCATGATGTTCTCCCTCGCGCTCACCGCCTTCGTCACCGGTGTGACCGAGCCGATCGAGTTCACCTTCATGTTCATCGCGCCGGTGCTGTACGCGGTCCACGCGGTCCTGACCGGTGTCTCCATGGCGCTGACCTGGGCGCTCGGTATGAGGGACGGCTTCGGCTTCTCGGCCGGTGCCATCGACTACCTGCTCAACCTGGGCAAGGCGACCGACCCGCTGGGGCTGGCGTTGGTCGGTCTGTGCTTCGCGGCGGTCTACTACGCGGTCTTTCGCTTCGCGATCACCAGGTTCAACCTGCCGACGCCGGGCCGCGAGTCCGACGAGGAGCCGGCGGAGCTGCCGAAGGCCGAGGCGAAGTAGGACGCGCCGGCCCGGCCAGGGGCCCTGGGAGCACCGGATCGCTCTCGGGGCCCTTTGCGTGCACGGCCTCGGGGGCGGCCACGCCGGGGCGTTCGGCCCGCTACGCGGCGGCCGGGGTGCGGGCCGGCGGCCCGCCCGGACCCCCTAGATCTCGTACACCGCGCCCGGCACGGCCAGCTCCGTCGGGCCCTCGTAGACCGCGCGGGCGTCCGCGAGGTTCTGCTGGGCGTCCGTCCACGGCGGGATGTGGGTGACGACGAGACGGCCGACGCCGGCCCGCTGCGCGTAGGCCCCGGCCTCGCGGCCGTTGAGGTGGAGGCCCGGAATGTCCTCCTTGCCGTGCGTGAAGGACGCCTCGCACAGGAAGAGATCGGTGCCGGCGGCGAGGTCGAGGAGCGCCTCGCACTCTCCGGTGTCACCCGAATAGGTGAGGGACCTGCCGCCGTGCTCGATCCGGATGCCGAAGGATTCGACCGGGTGGCAGACCTTCTCCGTACGGACCGAGAACGGGCCGATCTCGAAGGTGCCGGCCTTCAGGGTCTGGAAGTCGAAGACCTCGCTCATCGCCTTGTCCGACGGCGTGTCCGCGTAGGCCGTGGTGAGCCGCCGCTCGGTGCCCTCCGGCCCGTACACCGGGATGGGGTCGCAGGTGCCGCCGTGGCGGTAGAAGCGGGCCACGAAGTACCCGCACATGTCGATGCAGTGATCGGCGTGCAGATGACTGAGGAAGATGGCGTCGAGGTCGTAGAGGCCGATGTGGCGCTGCAGCTCGCCGAGGGCGCCATTGCCCATGTCGAGAAGCAGCCGGAAGCCGTCGGCCTCGACGAGGTAGCTCGAGCAGGCCGATTCCGCGGACGGAAACGACCCCGAGCAGCCGACGACGGTGAGCTTCATGGAGCGTGAACCTCCGTGGCGGAAATCGGGAACGCGACGGGCGACGGGGGTCGTGCGATTGGTCGAGCGTAAGGCGCAAAAGGACTGTTCGCTCCTCCTTGTCGGACCGTTGTGGGGGAACTCACCTGCGCTGTCACCTGATAGGGCGGAACGAGCGAAGTGGGGAGTGCGCCGATACGGTCTGGGTATGGACACATCCTGGTGGCCCGCGCTTGCCGCGGTGGTGGCGATCGCGCTGGTCGCGGCGCTGGTTGACGGGCGCGCACGGCGCCGGCCCGGGAGCCGCATACGGCCCGGTGGCAGAGTACGCCCTCCGGGGCGTCCGGCCGGACCGCGGCGGGCGCCGAAGGGGCGGCCGCGGCCCGGGGAGATCTGGTGGGCGAATGTGCCCTTCGAGGACGGGCCGGAATCAAGGGGGGCCGGGCGCAGCCCGTCGGGCAGGGCGGTGGTGGGAGACGGGTGGGCGAAGGACCGTCCCTGTCTGGTGCTGTCGGTGCGCGGCGACCTGGTGGTCGTCGCGAAGATCACCAGCCGCTATTCCGACGAGCGGCCGGGGGTGATCCCGCTGCCGCCGGGGTCGGTCGGCGACGCCCGGGGCCGGGCGAGCTTTCTGGAGACGTACGAACTGCGTGACGTGGCGCTGTGGGAGTTCCGCCGCCGGGTGGGCGTGGTGGACCCGGCGGTGTGGGACCAGGTCCGTCACCTCGCGGCGTAGGGCAGCGCCCTGTGGCGAGTGAGCCGAAGGGGGCGCGGCTCCATGCGCCGGAGGCGCATATCAACACGGTGAAAGGGAGTGGAGGCACCTCCGGGG
Organism: Streptomyces sannanensis; assembly: GCF_039536205.1. Classification (GTDB taxonomy): domain Bacteria; phylum Actinomycetota; class Actinomycetes; order Streptomycetales; family Streptomycetaceae; genus Streptomyces; species Streptomyces sannanensis. Next base: position 2,655,257 of record NZ_BAAAYL010000001.1, read on the forward strand.
GCACCCAGGGGAAGGTAGCTGGGGGAGGTAGCCGGGGGAGCGCGCAGGGTCCCGAGGACTCGTGCCGGCATGCGGCTCCGCCGCGGGAGGGACCCGAGGCTGTATCGATATGCGGCTGTCGCGCGTGATCGACCGTCGACACGGCCTTGAGCCCCCCGTGGGGGTTCCCCCCCGGAACGAAGTCCGAAGGAGAGCCGAGCCTTCGGAAGAGACTCGCGGCTACGCCCAGAGCTGGCCCTGGAGGGTCTCGATGGCCGCTTCCGTCGTGGGGGCCGTGTAGACGCCCGTCGACAGGTACTTCCAGCCGCCGTCCGCGACGATGAAGACGATGTCCGCGGACTCCCCCGCCTTGACGGCCTTCTTGCCGACACCGATGGCCGCGTGCAGGGCCGCGCCCGTGGAAATGCCCGCGAAGATGCCTTCCTGCTGGAGGAGTTCACGCGTACGCGTCACCGCGTCGGCGGAGCCGACGGAGAAGCGGGTGGTGAGCACGGAGGCGTCGTACAGCTCGGGTACGAAGCCCTCGTCGAGGTTGCGCAGGCCGTAGACGAGGTCGTCGTAGCGCGGCTCGGCGGCGACGATCTTGATGTCGGGCTTGTGCTCGCGCAGGTAGCGGCCGACGCCCATGAGGGTGCCGGTGGTGCCGAGGCCGGCCACGAAGTGGGTGATGGACGGCAGGTCGGTGAGGATCTCGGGGCCGGTGGTGGCGTAGTGGGCGCCCGCGTTGTCGGGGTTGCCGTACTGGTAGAGCATCACCCAGTCGGGGTGTTCGGCGGCGAGTTCCTTGGCGACGCGTACGGCGGTGTTGGAGCCGCCGGCGGCCGGGGAGGAGATGATCTCGGCGCCCCACATGGTCAGCAGGTCACGCCGCTCCTGTGAGGTGTTCTCGGGCATGACGCAGACGATGCGGTAGCCCTTGAGCCTGGCGGCCATCGCGAGCGAGATGCCGGTGTTGCCGGAGGTCGGCTCGAGGATGGTGCAGCCCGGGGTGAGCCGCCCGTTCTTCTCCGCCTGCTCGATCATGTGCAGGGCCGGGCGGTCCTTGACCGAGCCGGTGGGGTTGCGGTCCTCCAGCTTCGCCCAGATGCGGACGTCGTCGGAGGGGGAGAGCCGCGGCAGCCGTACGAGGGGCGTGTTGCCCACGGCTGCCAGCGGATTGTCGTACCGCATGGGGATCAGGCCATGCCGCCGGCCACGGCCGGCAGGATCGTGACGCTGTCGCCGTCGGCGAGCTTGGTGTTGATGCCGTCGAGGAAGCGGACGTCCTCGTCGTTGAGGTAGACGTTCACGAAGCGGCGCAGCTGGTCGCCTTCGACGATGCGTGCCCGGATGCCGGCGTGGCGGGTCTCGAGGTCGGCGAAGAGCTCGGCGAGGGTCTCACCGCTTCCCTCGACGGCCTTGGCGCCATCGGTGTAGGTGCGGAGGATGGTCGGGATGCGGACCTCGATGGCCATGGCGTGGGCTCCTGTCGGGAGGAAGGCAGGCGGGTGCGCGGCTGGCGCGATGGTGCGGGGCTGTGCGGGCTGTGCTCGGTACGGGCACGGGTGCGGCTCAGGCGGCGGGGACCGTACACATCGCGCCGGCCAGGCGGCACAGGTCGACGTGCAGGCGCGCCACCAGCAGGGGCGCCTTCTTGCTCACGTCGAGGGAAACCATGCGGTCATCGTAACGATTCCCGGCCCGTCCCCCGGAGTGTGATCTCGGATGCTGGAACGCAGGCGATCGCACTACGGAAAGTCTTCGCGGGCCGGACGGCCGATCAGGCGTACGCCTCGACGATCTCGACCTCTTCCTCGGTGACCTGGCCGTCGACGATGCGGAAGGAGCGGAACTGGAAGGGGCCGGCGTCGTCGGTGTCGGCGGTGGAGACCAGGACGTAGTGGGCGCCGGGCTCGTTGGCGTAGGAGATGTCCGTGCGGGAGGGATGGGCCTCGGTCGCGGTGTGCGAGTGGTAGATGATCACGGGCTCTTCGTCCCGGTCGTCCATCTCCCGGTAGAGCTTGAGCAGGTCCCCGGAGTCGAACTCGTAGAAGGTGGGCGAGCGGGCCGCGTTGAACATCGGGATGAAGCGCTCGGGGCGTCCGGAGCCCACGGGTCCCGCGACGACGCCGCACGCCTCGTCGGGGTGGTCCTGGCGCGCATGCGCGACGATCTCGTCGTGGAGGGCCTGGGTGAGGGTCAGCATGTCGGCCAGCATAAGCAGAAGGGCCCGTACGTACCGGAGTGCGGTACGTACGGGCCCGAATGCCGGACAGCGGGACGGTTCAGTCCTTCGTCAGGACACGGTCGCGCTTGCTGAAGGCCGCGGCCTCCGGGTTGCGGCTCTTGAGCACCCAGTACGCGATGCCCAGGATCAGGGCCCACAGCGGTGCGCAGTAGAGCGAGATACGGGCGTCCTTGTCGATGCCCATCATCACGATCACCATGCCGATGAAGGCGAGGGAGAAGGCGCTGAGCCAGATGCCGCCGGGGGCCTTGAAGGGCGACTGCGGGAGCTCACCGCGGTCGGCCTTGAGGCGGTAGCGGATCTGGCAGATGAGGATGACGATCCAGGCCCACATGCCGGAGATGGTGGCGAAGGAGACGACGTAGTTGAAGGCGTCGCCGGGCCACTGGTAGTTGATCCAGACGCCGACCATCATCAGCGCGGCGGAGACCGTGGTGCCGACCAGCGGGGTGCCGCTCTTCGTCAGCTTGGTGAAGAGCTTCGGGCCCTGGCTGTTGAGCGCGAGGTCGCGCAGCATGCGGCCGGTGGAGTACATGCCGGAGTTGCAGGAGGACAGCGCGGCGGTCAGGACGACGAAGTTGACGATGCCGGCGCCGGCGGCGAGGCCCATCTTCTCGAAGGCGGCCACGAACGGCGAGACGCCCGGCTGGAAGTTGGTCCACGGCACGACCGAGAGGATCATGACCAGCGCGCCGACGTAGAAGACGGCGATGCGCCACGGCACGGTGTTGATGGCCTTGGGCAGCACGGTCTTCGGGTCCTTGGACTCCCCCGCGGTGACGCCGACGAGCTCGACGGCGAGGAAGGCGAACATGACCATCTGCAGGGTCATCAGCGTGCTGCCGATGCCGTGCGGGAAGAAGCCGCCGTCGCTCCACAGGTGGCTGACGGACGCGGTGTCGCCGGCGTCGGAGAAGCCGAGCGTGAGGATGCCGGCGCAGATGAGGATCATGCCGACGATGGCGGTGACCTTGACCATGGAGAACCAGAACTCGAGCTCACCGAAGAGCTTCACGGAGATCAGGTTCGCGGCGTAGAGGATGATCGTGAAGACGAGGGCGGAGAGCCACTGCGGGATGTCCCACCAGTACGTCATGTAGGTGGCCGCCGCGGTGACCTCGGTGATGCCGGTGACGACCCAGAAGAGCCAGTACGTCCATCCGGTCACGAAGCCGGCGAAGGGGCCGATGAACTCGCGCGCGTACTCCGAGAAGGAGCCCGACACGGGGCGGTACATGAGGAGCTCGCCGAGCGCCCGCATGATGAAGAAGATGACGAGACCTGCGATGGCGTACGCGAGGATGAGGCTGGGTCCCGCCTTGGAGATGCCCTTGCCCGCGCCGAGGAAGAGGCCGGTGCCGATGGCACCGCCGATCGCGATCATCTGGATCTGCCGAGAGCCGAGCCCGCGCTGGTATCCCTCGGAGTGACCGGACTGACCGGAGTGGCCGTCCTGCACGGCCTCACTGCCGTCATGCTTGTCGACCCGCACTGAGGTCATGGATGTGCGCCTTTCTCCATGCCGACCCGAGCTCTTCAGTGGCTCCGGACCGACTGTGACGATCCTTTTTTCGGGGTGAACCCCGGGATGGATATGGAGTGCTACCGGCGGTCAGCCGGCATAAGCGCCCCCGGGGGCAGGGGTGGCGCCCCTCGGGTGGTCGTGAAGATTTATCACGGTGTTCACAGTGATCGGTTCGGAGCAGTGTGGCGCACATCATCGGAAGAACCGGACAAAAGGAACACCGAGCCGCAAAACATGCCGACTCGGTGATGCGATCGTTATCCGGAATCGAGTGTCCGCTGAGCGAACGTAAGGGGCTCTCAGGGGGTGAGTGTCTCTACAAGCGTCTCCTGGAGCGCACCCAGCCAGAGATAGGCCATGACCATCGGCTTGCGCGGATCACCGTCCGGCAGCCGGTAGAGGTCCTCGCTCTCCTCGTCCTCGCTGACCTCCAGGCGGGTGCCGATGGTCAGCCGCAGATCGTTGAGCGCGCCCAGCCAGTGGCGTGAGTCCTGGGGCGTCAGCTTGAGCACCGCGCCACCCTCACCCGTCACGTTGAGCGAATCGAGGGTGCGTACGAGCGCGAGGGCGTCGTCGCGCTTACGGGCCCGCAGATCGTTCTCGGTGTAGCGACGGAACTCGGCGGACGCGGCGCGCTGCTCGTCGTCCTGCTCCCCGGACGCGTCCGGGTCGGCGTAGGCGTCGGGGAGGAGCCGTGCGAGCGCCGGGTCCGTGGGTGCCTCGCTCGGGCCCTCCGCGAAGAGCGCGGCGAGCGGATCCTCACCCATGGCCGGCGCCTGGCCGGGACCGATCAGCTCCAGCAGTTGTACACCGAGCGAGCGCAGGATGGAGATCTCGACCTCGTCGAGCGCGACTGCCGCACCGCCGCCCTTGAGCGGCTCGAAGTTCCCGGCCATCAGTCGCGATCCTGAGACAGGGTCGCCCACAGCCCGTATCCGTGCATGGCCTGCACGTCGCGTTCCATCTCCTCGCGGCTGCCGCTGGACACCACCGCCCGGCCCTTGTTGTGGACGTCGAGCATCAGCTTGGTGGCCTTGTCCTTGGTGTAGCCGAAGTACGCCTGGAAGACGTACGTCACGTAGCTCATGAGGTTGACCGGGTCGTTGTGGACGATCGTCACCCAGGGCACATCGGGCTCGGGAACAGCGAAGCTCTCCTCCGCCGCCTCAGGGCGCGTGATCTCAGTAGGAGCGACACTCACTTACCCCATGCTGCCACTGACGGGGAGTGGCCGCACAAACGGGGGCAGCCCTAGAAATCGTCAAACTGACGAGTATTCGAGTAGCATCGCTCGTATGAACACAGCGGACCTTGGCCTGCCGGTGGATGTCCCGTCGACAGCCCTCTTCACCGACCAGTACGAGCTCACCATGCTCGAGGCCGCCCTGAAGGCCGGCACCGCGGACCGCCGATCCGTCTTCGAGGTCTTCACCCGGCGGCTCCCCGAGGGCCGCCGTTACGGTGTCGTGGCGGGCACCGGCCGGGTCCTGGACGCCGTGGAGAACTTCCGCTTCGACAGCGGCGTACTCGGCTTCCTGCGCGACCGCGCCATCGTCGACGAGGCCACTCTGCAGTGGCTGGCCGACTACCGTTTCAACGGCGACATCTGGGGCTACCCCGAGGGCGAGGTGTACTTCCCCGGCTCGCCGATCATGCGGGTCGAGGGCACCTTCGCCGAGTGCGTGCTCCTGGAGACCGTGATCCTGTCGATCCTCAACCACGACTCGGCGGTCGCCGCCGCCGCGTCCCGGATGGCGGTGGCCGCGGGTGGCCGCCGCCTGGTCGAGATGGGTGCCCGCCGCACCCATGAGCTGGCCGCGGTGGCCGCTGCCCGGGCCGCCTATGTCGGCGGCTTCTCCTCCACCTCGGACCTGGCCGCCGGATTCCGTTACGGCATCCCGACCGTCGGAACCTCCGCGCACGCCTTCACCCTGCTGCACGACAGCGAGCGGGACGCTTTCCGGGCGCAGGTCGCCACGCTGGGGCGGGGGACCACCCTGCTGGTGGACACCTACGACGTCGCCGAGGCGGTCCGTACCGCCGTGGACGTGGCCGGGACGCAGCTGGGCGCCGTGCGCATCGACTCCGGGGACCTGCTGCTGATGGCCCACCGGGTACGGCAGCAGCTGGACGAGCTGGGCGCGACCCGGACCAGGATCGTGGTCACCTCGGACCTGGACGAGTACGCCATCGCCTCGCTGGCCGCGGCGCCCGTGGACGCCTACGGCGTGGGCACCCAGCTGGTCACCGGAAGCGGCCACCCCACCTGCTCCATGGTCTACAAGCTGGTCGCCCGTGCCCAGTCCACGGATCCCAAGGCCCCGCTGGTCCCGGTGGCCAAGAAGGCACGCGGCGGCAAGACGTCCATCGGCGGCCGCAAGTGGGCCGCGCGCCGGGTCGACGAGGACGGCGTCGCCGAGGCCGAGGTCCTCGGCACCGGCCCCGTGCCGGCGAAGCTCTCCGGCCGGCAGCTGGTCGTGGAGCTGATGAAGGGCGGCGAGGTCGTGGCCCGCGAGCCGCTGGACGCGGCGCGCGACCGGCACATCGCGGCCCGGGCCGGTCTGCCGATGTCCGCGATCCAGCTGTCCCGCGGCGAGCCGGTCATTCCCACGGAGTACGTGTAAGAGGGACGCCGTGGGGGCACGCCATGGCGAGTGAGCCGAAGGGGCACGCGGCCACGCGCCGGAGGCGCATATCGGCACGGTGAAGGGGGACACCTCTGGGGGCACCCCCAGAGGTGTCTGGGGGAGGCAGCCGGGATGCGCGCAGGTCCTGAGGCTGGAGTCGACATGCGGCTGCCGCCGTGTGGAGGACCGAGGCTGCATCGATGTGCGGCTGCCGCCGCGTGGTCGACCGTCGGCGCACGCTTGAGCGCCCTGTGGGGGTCCCCCCGGACGGAGTCCGGGGGGACCGAGCCACAAAAGGAAAAAGAAAGGGGACGCCCGTCATGCACCGCGCGTTGATCGTCGTCGACGTCCAGAACGACTTCTGTGAGGGCGGCAGCCTCGCCGTGGCGGGTGGCGCCGATGTCGCCGCCGCCATCACCGAGCTGATCGGCCAGGCGCCCGCCGGCTACCGCCATGTCGTCGCCACCCGCGACCACCACATAGACCCCGGGGAGCACTTCTCCGGGCATCCCGACTATGTGGACTCCTGGCCCGCGCACTGCGTGGCCGGCACGGAGGGCGTCGGATTCCACCCGAACTTCGCCCCGGCCGTCGCCTCCGGAGCGGTCGACGCGGTCTTCAGCAAGGGCGCGCACGACGCTGCCTACAGCGGCTTCGAAGGACGCGACGAGAACGGCACCTCGCTCGCGGACTGGCTGCGCGAGCGAGGCGTCGGCGAGGTCGACGTGGTCGGTATCGCCACGGACCACTGCGTACGGGCGACGGCCCTGGACGCGGTCCGCGAGGGCTTCGCCACGCGTGTGCTGCTCGACCTCACGGCGGGGGTCGCCGAGGCGACCACGGAGCGCGCCCTGGAGGAGCTCCGCGAGGCCGGTGTGGAGCTCACCGGCAAGCCGGTGCAGGCCCCGGGCGCGCAGGCCTGACGCGCAGGGGTGGGCCCGGGGCACCCCTGGGGGCACCCCTGGGGGCACCCCCAGCGGTAGCTGGGGGAGGTGGCCGGGGGGAGCGTCCGACCTCAGACGCCGGACGGGCTGGGGCTGCGGCCCTCCACCCGGGCAGGCCTGAGCAGGGCGGCTATCGGGTGCCACAGCTCCTGGACCGTCTGTGGGCTGGTGCGCCAGAGCAGGCCGTCCGGGTGGTGGAGCACGGCCGTGACCTCGTCCGGGGTGGGCGGCTCCAGGTTGCCCCGCAGATAGACCGCGCGCAGGCCCAGATTGCGCAGCCTGGTCAGGGCGCGGGCCCGGTTCAGCGCGTGGACCAGGATGCGTACGCTGGCGCCCTCCACGACCGGGTTGGGCAGGGTGATCGCGACCACCACGCTGCCGTTCGGGAGCTTGCTGAAACCTCCGCCTGCCATGGATCCGGTCTCCCCCGCGAGAGGTCCTGTCGATAAGAAGCGGTCAAGAGGCATCTGAACACGAACGGCCGCCGCCCGCCAGAGGGCGACGGCCGATCATGGTTCGACCTGCGAAGATGTGCCTCAGTTGGTGGAGGGGCCGACCTTCACGGTGATCGTCTTGCCGCTCTGCGGCTCCTTGACGACCTGGATCTTGGTGTTGGTGTCAGGGACCTTGACACCCGCGTGCTTGCTCTCCTCGTACCAGTACACACCGTTGCGGTCGTCGAAGACCGGGTTGCCGGCCAGCGACGGCAGCTGCGCCTCGTTGCCCTGGTTGTGCAGGGTGAAGCCCTGCGTCGGCTGGAAGCCGAAGGTGGAGTCGTAGGCCTGGATACGGCTCGGCATCGGGACGAGCTCGGTCTTCTCGACGCCGTTCCTGGTGTACGTGTGCCACCACTTCATCGGCTCGGGGTGGGCGTCCACGGGCAGGACGCGGCCCTCGCCCGGGTGGGCGCTGACGTTGTTGTCCTTCTGGGAGGTGTCCCAGAGCCAGACCAGCAGACCGTTCTGGTACGCGTAGTGCTCCACCGTGCGTGGCTCCACGGCACGGTTGCCGAAGTTGTACGGGCCGACCTGGAGGGTCTTGTCGTACGAGACGTACTGGCGGTTCTCCGCGATGTAGTACTGCGGGTAGTCCTTGGTGAAGGACTCACCGACGCGGGAGAAGCCATTGGCGGTCCAGCCGTTGTCGTCGCCCTCTGCGTTGTCCGAGAACACGGTGGCGCCGTCGGCGACCACCTTGATGTCGTCGGCCGCGAAGCCCTTCAGCGCGTAGCCGCCATCCGTCTGGTAGCGGAAGCGGACGTCGGCCTTCTGGCCGGCGTAGGCGTCCAGCGAGTAGGCCAGCTTCTTGTATCCGCCGGAGGAACCGGTCAGGGCCGGGGCGTTGCCGCCGTCACGAGTGATCGGCGCGCCGTCGGCGGTGCCGTCCAGCGCCTTCCAGTTGGCGCCGCCGTCGACCGACACCTCGGCGTAGAGGAAGTCGTACTCCTCCTCGATGTCCCACCAGCCCTGGAGCTCCAGGGAGGCCGTGGACTTGCCGGTGAGGTCGACGGAGCGGGTGAGGGTGTTCTTGAGGTCGTCACCCATGTCGCTCCACCACTGCGTGGCGCCCTCGGCAGGCTTCACGACCGTGGTGGTGACCTTCTTGTCCGGCAGCTCGACGACGAGCGCCTGCGGGTCCTTGGTGTTGTACTCCGAGACGCCCAGCTTGTGGGTCGACTTCGTCGCGGCCTTGGCCTTGTCGTAGTCGAGCCAGCCCAGCTGGAGCTTGTCCCAGGCGGTCATGTCGCCGGGCATGTCACCGATGGTGTCCTTGCCCGTGCCCAGCCAGGAGCCGGACGACATCAGCGACCAGAAGCCGGTGGAGTTGTCGATCGCCCGGCGGTACTGGTCCCCGGCACCGGAGGTGTCGTAGTGGTCCGGCAGACCGAGGTCGTGGCCGTACTCGTGGGCGAAGACACCGAGGCCGCCGTTCTCGGGCTGCATGGTGTAGTCGCCGACCCAGATGCCGGAGTCGCCGATCTGGGTGCCGCCGGCCTTGTTGTTCTCCGGACCGGTCTTGCCGGCGTTGGTGCCGTAGGCGTACCAGCGGTGCGCCCACAGGGCGTCGTCGCCTTGGACGCCGCCGCCCGCGGACTGGTCCTCGCCGGCGTGGACGATCTGGAAGTGGTCGATGTAGCCGTCGGGCTCGTTGAAGTTGCCGTCGCCGTCGGAGTCGTAACGGTCCCACTGGTCGTACTGGGCCAGCTGCGCCTTGATCTCGGCGTCGGTCTTGCCGGCGGCCTTCTGCTGGGCGAACCAGGCGGTCACACCGTCGCGGACGGTGTCCCAGACGTTGGAGCAGTTGTGCTGGCCGCACCAGTCGGAGCCGTAACGGGCCTCGTTGTACTCGAGCTTGACCCAGTCGGAGACCTGGCCGTCGACCGAGTAACGGCCGGAGGAGGTCTTCTCGTAGAAGGTCTTCAGCGAGTGCTTGCCGGCGCCCGTACCGAAGTACAGGTCCTGGAAGTGCTGCTGGTTGTAGTCCGCCTGCCAGGCCGTGGAGTTGTCCTTGGTCCGGTCGGGCTGGGCTATCTGGTTGTGCGCGGGACCGGGCCGGCCGCCGAACTTGGGCTTCAGCTCGTCGGTGTCGTCGTCCTTGCGGTCGACCAGGGTGGTGTTGTCGACCTTGTCGCCGAACTCGACCAGGATCGTGAAGATCTTGTCGGTCTTCTCGCGGGCCAGCTCGACGTACTTCTTGTCCCCGAGCTTGACCACCTTGGACGCGCCGCGCTGCTGCACGGTGGCGTCGCCCGAGAGGACCTTCTCCAGCGCGGCCTGGCGCTGCTGCTCCTGCTTCTTGCTGAACGGACCGTCGAGGTCGTGCTCGGTGTCCTGGGCCGGGTCCGGGTTGCGGACCTCGGCGGTGGTGGTGCCGGCCGGACCGGTCTTCTGGTCGTCGGCCTGGGCGACGGCGAAGGCCGAAGCCGTGGCGGTCGTGGCGGCGAGGGCCACGACAACGGCGGCAGCCCGGAACGCGCTTCTCTTGGAAGTCACTTGAGATTTTCCCCTCCCGCAGCCGCCCGCTCGGACCTGAAACGTCCGGATATGAGGGGCCCTCGGCGCGGCTCGCGTGTCAAGTGACGACATTCGACCGGAGTTGGCGAAGAAAAAACAGATCTTGACTTGCGCAGGTCAAGTGCACTATGCGACAGCCTGACACCGGAAATCGGACACTCCGGCATGCCGGACAACCTGCCGCCGGCGTCGTCCATCGCGATACGGAATGACTCCGTGCGCCCCCCTGTGCACCGGCACCGTGGGTTAGGTCACGCTTACCGACTGTTCCGCTCGGGGAATGACCGTCGTAGAGTCACTTGACGGTGCGACCCGAGCAAGTTGAGAGACTCCCCACCCGACGCTCCCAGGACGGATACCGCCATGCCGCGTCCGACTGCCGCACAGCTCGCCTACGGTTCGGCCACCGTCGTCATCTCGACCGTCGCCATGCTGTTGCTCTCCAGGACCAGTTCGGGCCTGGGGGTGGCCGTCATCGTGTCCGCGGCGCTCGCGCTCGGCCTGCTCGTCGCGCTGACGGTACCCACACCGGCGGCGATGCGGGCGGCACGCAGGGCCCGCGACGCCCGTGCGGCTCGTACGGACCGGGTGGAGATGAACGAGGCGCAGATCCCCGCCGCTCCTGAGCACTCACTGCACGGCTGAAGCGGTCGACACCACCACGGTCTTGCCCGCCTTGTCGTGCACACCCTGCCGGTAGGGCTTGTCGACCAGGATCATCACCAGAATGATCAGCCACCACAGGCAGGGGCAGCACAGCAGGGCGGGCAGCCACAGCACCGCGGCCCGGATCAGCGACGTTCCCATGTCCGGCACACTGCCGTCCTTGAGCATGGCGACCCGCAGGTTCATCAGCCGCTTGCCGAGGGTCTGGCCGTTGCTCCGGGTGAAGTACGTGTCGTAGCCGACGTACGCCACCACCGCGATCAGCGACCAGACCAGCTGGGCGCCCGTGTACGCCTGGCCGAAGGTCCTGCCGAGATCGTCGCTGCTGTCCCGGTTGACCGCGAGTGCGCCGCCGAAGGGCAGCGAGATCAGGTAGAGCGGAATGATGACGATGAAGAAGTCGACGATCCTGGCGAGGATCCGCTTGCCCGTGTCCGCGAGCGGCGGCATGCCCGCGAGCGGGTCGCGGCCGCCGTACTCGTAAGGTCCGCCGGGTCCGCCGAACGGGGGGCCGCCGTACGGGGGTTCCCCGGGCGGGGGGCCGTACGGCGGCTCCCCGGGCGGGGGCGGCCCGCCCGGTGGGGGGCCGGGCGGCGGCTGGTCGGGCGGCGGCTGGTCGGTGCTCATGGCCGTAGTGCACCGCGCCCCGGGGGGTGGCGCAACGGCTCGCCTGCCATTCGGCCTAGTGCCCCTCCCGGCAACGTTTGCCCCGTCGCGATGCTCCCCCAGCCACATCCCCCAGGGTGCCCCCGGGCACGCACGTTCGCTGCGTTGGCCGAAAGCCCAAGGAGCGCTGCTACAAGGGTCTTCGGCCGCCTTGCGATCGCACGCACCGGACGCCGCTCCTTGACGGGCACACGTTGCCGGTCGCGGCACCTGGTGCTGTGACCGGAAAGGTTCGCCGGCTCGCGACGCTCCCCCAGCTACCGCTGGGAGGTGCCCCCAGGCACGGCACCTCTCCCCCGTAGCCCTTCGGGCACAGGAGGTACCCCCACCGTTGTCGCATCGCGCGAGTACGGCCAAGTACGAGCTGCGATCCTCCGCCTTGCGATGCACCGCACCTGGGGGCACCCTGGGGGCACCCCCAGCGGTAGCTGGGGGAGGTAGCTGGGGGAGGTAGCTGGGGGAGGTAGCTGGGGGAGGTAGCTGGGGGAGCCGCGAGCTTCCCGGCAAACCTTTCCGGCCACCTTTCCGGCCACAGCACTAGCGGTCTGCCGCCACGAACGTACGGGCCGCCTTGTCGTGCCAGCACTGCCGCCATGGGCGGTCGAACACGCACCACAGGACGTTGACGACACCGACGGCGAGCAGGCCGAGCACTCCGTACACCAGCCAGCGGCCCAGTGCCGCGCCGAACGCCGGCGGCTCGTGCGACTCGATGCCCCGCACAGCGACTCCGCACAGCTTCTTGCCGAGCGTCCGGCCCCACTTCGCGGTCGGCAGTACCTCGTACAGAACGCCGATCAGCAGAAACGCTCCCAGCACGATGCCGAGGTAGGTGCCCGTGGTGCCGTCCAGCAGCCAGACCGTGACGGTTCGGCCCGAGAGCCTGGCCGCCTCGATCTTCTGGTGGATGTGGTCGGCCGTCCTGGACACGAGCGGCATGGCGACCGCGCCCAGGGCGGTGGTGGTGACGAGGGTGTCGACGATCCGCGCCGCGAAACGCCTGCCGAGGCCCGCGGGACGCGTGGCGGCCTGTGCCCGTGCCGCCCGCGTGAAGGGGTCGTCGGCGGGCGGCTTCCAGGGCACGACGGGCTGCTGCGACTGCTGCGACTGCCGCTCGGGATGCGCGAGCTGACGCACCTGCTGCGGCCACGACGCCTGCGCCCGGTCCGCGGGCTGCCGGTCCGGCGCCGGGCGGCTGCTCGGGACCTCCGGCCACCCCGTCCGCGCCGGGGCGGCGGTGTGCGCGGACGCCGGGGGCCGCGTCTGCGGACGGGACGGGGCGGCCTCGGCGGCGGGGCCGCCCGGCTGCGCCGGCTCCCGGCGGCTGCCCGGGGCTTCCGGCCACGTTGTGGATGCCGCGGCCTGCGGCTGGGGCGCGCTCCGCCGGCCGGGCACGCCCGTCGCGGCGCCCGCGTCCGGGCCCTCGCCGGCCGTGCCCGGCCTGCCGGTCTGTGTGGAGGCCAGGGCGGCAGGGGTGTCCCGCGTGGCTCCCTCGAGCCGGCCGTGCGCCTCCGGTGCGCCGGGCGCGGAAGCGCTGCCGGGCGCCTCCGGCCAGACCGGCGCTGCGGGGCGGGTGTCGATGCCTGGGCCGGTGTCCGCGGGCAGCCGGGCGTCCAGGGTGACGCCCGCACCGGCCGGGGCGTCCTCGGACGTGGACCCGCCGGCGCCCGACGTGGCCGTGGCCGGGCCGGTGTCCGGTGAAGTCCCCCGGGGGTCCGACAGCGTGGGCCCCGGGGTGTCCTGCGGCTCGGGCGTGCCCCAGGAGACGGAGGGGGGTTCCTCGTCGAGGAACACCGGGCCCGTCTCCTCGACCTGCGCCGGAGGCGCAGCGGCAGGCGGGGCGGGACGGCTGGTGCCCGGGACCCAGGCGGCGCCGTTCCAGAACCGGACGTAGCCGGGGATGGACGGGTCGGGGTAGTAGCCCGCGCTGGGGCTGCCGTCGCCGCTGACCGGAGTGGGGGCGCTCATGACTGGTCCCGTATCTGCTCGATGGCCTCGTTCGGGGAGGGAGACATCCACATCTACCAGACCATGACACGGCCCTGGGCCGGTCCCGCCGTATGAGCCCCTTTCCGGTCAACGACAGATCGTCGGCGAAAGTCGCGTAAGGATTCCGGGCAACTCCGCTCCCTCCCCGTGGCTCACGGCTCGTAAGACCTGCGCCGGGTACTCAGAAGAGTTTGCCGGGGTTGAGGATGCCCAGTGGGTCGAAGGTCTGCTTGACGGCCCGTTGCATCTCCAGACCCACCGGTCCGAGCTCGCGCGCCAGCCATTCCTTCTTCAGGACGCCGACTCCGTGTTCGCCGGTGATGGTGCCGCCCAGTTCCAGGCCGAGGGCCATGATCTCGTCGAAGGATTCACGGGCGCGCCGGGACTCGTCCTCGTCGGCCGCGTCGAAGCAGACGACGGGGTGGGTGTTTCCGTCGCCGGCGTGCGCGCACACGCCGATGGTGAGGCCGTACCTGGCGGCGATGGCGGCGGTGCCGTCGAGCATCGCGCCGAGCTTCGACCTCGGCACGCACACGTCGTCGATCATCGTCGCGGACTTGATGGTCTCCATTGCGGGGAGGGACATCCGGCGTGCCTGGAGGAGCATTTCGGACTCGGCGGCGTCCTCGGCCGGGACGACCTGGGTGGCGCCGGCCGCGGTGCACAGTTCGCCGACGGCTGCGAGGTCGGCGGCCGGGTCGGGGGTGTCGAAGGCGGCAAGGAGCAGGGCCTCGGTGGATTCGGGCAGGCCCATGTGGCCCAGTTTATTGACGGCCTGGACGGTCGTACGGTCCATGAGTTCCAGCAGGGACGGCACATGGCCACGTGCCATGATCTCGCAGACGGCTTCGCAGGCGGCGGCCGCGGAGGGGAACTCGGCGGCGAGGACGAGCTGCTGCGGGGGGCTGGGCTTGAGGGCGAGCACGGCCCGTACGACGATACCGAGGCTGCCCTCCGAGCCGACGAAAAGACGGGTCAGGTCGTATCCGGCGACGCCCTTGGCGGTGCGGCGACCGGTGCGCATCAGGCGGCCGTCGGCGAGGACGACGTCGAGGCCGAGGACGTACTCGGCGGTGACACCGTACTTGACGCAGCACAGGCCGCCGGAGGCGGTGCCGATGTTGCCGCCGATGGTGCACTGCTCCCAACTGGACGGGTCGGGCGGGTAGTAGAGGCCGTGCTCGGCGACGGCCCGGGAGAGCACGGCGTTGACGACCCCCGGTTCGACGACGGCGATCCGGTCGACGGGGCTGATCTCCAGAATGCGGTCCATCTTGACGAGGGAGAGCACGATGCAGCCGTCGCTGGCGTTGGCCCCGCCGGACAGGCCGGTGCGGGCGCCCTGCGGCACGACGGGGACACGCAGGTCGGTCGCGGTCCGCATGATGTGCTGGACCTGTTCGACGGTGCGCGGCAGCACGACGACGGCGGGGGCGCCGGCTTCGCAGAAGCTCGCCATGTCGTGGGCGTAGGAGGCGGTGACGTCGGGGTCGGTGATCAGCGCCTCGTCCGGCAGACCCGCGCGAAGCTGCTCCAGGAGCTCCAGGTGATCGTCCATGATCTCAGCGTGGCACTTCGGGGCCATCGGTGTGAACCCTTGCGCCATCCGCTCGGCAACGAGGGATGTGATCTTCATATTGCCGCACAGTGACGCCATGGACGATGCCATGGACAGGCAGCAGAGACGTGCCGAGCGTGCCGTGAAGCGGGTCGCACTCGGCTCGCTCACCGGGGCGGTGCTGCTCTCGGGGGCGCTCGTCTACGTCCCGTGGCCATGGCTGAACGGTCCCCCACCGCCCGCGCCCGGCCCCGCCGGACGGGCGATGGCGGCCGCGGACACGGGCGCCCCGGCCTCCCCCGCCGATCTGTCCGCGCTCATCAAGGAGCGCGGAGCTTGGCTGCGTAGGCATCCGGAGGACGACGCCGCCTGGGCGGTGCTCGGTTCGGCGTATGTGGAGCGGGGGCGCGCGACAGCCGACTCGACGGACTACCCGAAGGCGGAGTCGGCGCTGCGCCGCTCGCTCGCCGTACGCCCGGCGGAGACGGGCAACACCGCCGCGCTGCTGGGCCTGGCGGCGCTCGCCAACGCCCGGCACGACTTCGGCGCCGCGAGGAAGTGGGCGGAGGAGGTCCGGGAGCGGGAGCCGGAGCGGTGGACGGTGTATCCGGTGCTGGTCGAGGCGTACAGCGGGCTCGGCGACTACAAGAACGCGGGCACGGCCCTGGAGAAGCTGAAGAAGCTGCGGCCCGGTTCCCTCGCCCGGACGGTCGCCGCGCGGGTCTACTGGGACCGCGGCTGGCGCGAGGACGCCTCCGTCGCCGTCGGCGACGCGGTGGCGTACGCCGACACCCCGGCGCTGGAGGCCGACTGTCTGCGCCGCCTCGCCGATCTGCAGTGGGAGCGCGGCGAGCCCCAGGACGCGCTCGTCCGTTACGAGGCCGCGCTGCGGCTCGACCCCGCACTGCACCAGGCGCTCGCCGGACGGGCGCGGGCGCTGGTGGCGCTGGACCGTACGGACGAGGCGCTGCGCGTGTACGGGGAGCTGGTGGCGAAGACGCCGCTGCCCGAGTACCTGCTGGAATTGGGCGAGCTGTACGAGGCGCGGGGCGCGGACGACGACGCGCTGGCGCAGTACCGGCTGCTGCGGGACCGGCTTTCGCGGGATGCGGCCCAGGGGGTGAACCAGGCGCTGGTACTGGGGCTCTTCGAGGCGGACCACGGCGATTCGGCCGAAGCGGTGCGGCAGCTGAAGGCGGAGTGGAACCGGCACAAGAGCATCGACGTCGCGGACGCGCTGGGCTGGGCGCTGCACCGGAACGGCGACGACAAGCAGGCGGTGCCCTTCGCGCGCAAGGCCACCGAGCAGGGGCGGCGCAGCGCGCTGTTCGCGTACCACCGGGGCGAGATCGAGCGGACCCTGGGCCTGGACGGCCCGGCACGCAGCCATCTGGCGGAGGCCACCCGCACCAATCCGTACTTCTCGCCGCTCCGGGCACGCGCGATCGAGTACGCGCTGGCGGCGCTGGGGGATCCGCCGCCGGGCGGGCCGGAGGAGATCGACCCGCCGTGGTGGGCACCGCAGTATCAGCCGGTACAGAAGCCGCGGAAGCCGGCGAAGCCAGGGAAGCCCGGGAAACCGTCGAAGCGGGCGGAGCCGACGAAGCCCGCGGAGCCGACGAAGCCCGCGGAACCTGCGAAGCCGGCGGACCCGACGGCGTTGCCGAAGCCCGGCGTCTCTCCCCCGGCCGCCCCCGCCCCGAAGCCGGGGGCGGGCTCCCCGGGACAGGCCGGGTCTTCCTCGTCAGGCGCGGTGGACGCGGCGGATCAGCCGGGAGACGGCGAACCAAAGGACGGTGACCACGGCCCGGGCCACGAGGAACTGCAGCACTAGAAGACCGATGAAGATCTTGCTCCGACCGCCTGACTCGCCCCGGATTGCCAGTAAATGCCAATCGCCATGAACCGGTGCAAGCCGGGCACGATTCCAAGATCTTCAGGACACTCCTAGGGCGTGTTTCGAAAGTAGCGTCGTCCGCCCGGAGGGCGGGGTCGGGGGCGTCTGGTGCGTGCGATCGCAAGGCGGAGGGAGGAGAGCGCAGCGGGCTGCGCCGACGACCGACAACGCGGCGAGCGTGCGTGCCGGGCGTTCCCGACCAGGCGGGACTTTCGAAACACGCCCTAGAAGACCGGTGAAGATCTTGCTCCGACCGCCCGACTCGCCCCGGATTGCCAGTAAATGTCAATCGCCATGAACCGGTGCAAGCCGGGCGCGATTCCAAGATCCCCAGGACACTCCTAGGCGTCCTGTCGCCCTCGCTCCGGACAATGGCCGTGACGCCGGGGCCGCCGATCCACCAGAAGAACACCACGATGCCCAGGACCCCGGCGGCGAGTCCACCGAGCACGTCCTTGACCCAGTTCAGCATCCCCCGGCCCCCGTATGCCTGTTCGTACGTGATCAACCACGTCGGCATGGACGGCGGGCGCCCCGGCCCCGACTTTCCGGGCTCGGTCCTCCCCCGGACTTCGTCCGGGGGAGGACCCCTGGGGGCGCTCAAGGCTGTGCCGACGGCTCGACCACGCGGCGGAGCCGCATGTCGACGCAGCCTCGGGTCCCTCGCACGGCGGAGCCGCATATCCGCACGAGCCCTCGGGACCCTGCGCGCTCCCCCAGCTACCTCCCCCAGCTACCTCCCCCAGCTACCGCTGGGGGTGCCCCCAGCGGTGCCCCCAGCGGTGCCCCCAGGGTGCATCCGGGGTGCATCCGGGGTGCAGGGTGCTCCCACTCCCTTTCACCGTGCCGATATGCGCCTCAGGCGCGTGGAGCCGCGCTCCCTTCGGCTCACTCGCCGTGCGGCAGTAGCGGGCCTCGGGGCGCGTCCCGGCCCACGGGCGGATTCCGTGGGATCAGAGGTTGCCGCGCTTGGCCTGCTCGCGCTCGATCGCCTCGAACAGTGCCTTGAAGTTGCCCTTGCCGAAGCCCATCGAGCCGTGCCGCTCGATGAGTTCGAAGA
Organism: Streptomyces sannanensis; assembly: GCF_039536205.1. Lineage (GTDB taxonomy): Bacteria > Actinomycetota > Actinomycetes > Streptomycetales > Streptomycetaceae > Streptomyces > Streptomyces sannanensis. The sequence continues at coordinate 2,673,430 of NZ_BAAAYL010000001.1, forward strand.
ACACCGTCGGACGGTCCTGGACCGGCTTGGTGAAGATCTGCAGCAGATAGCCGTCCTCGTCGCGGTCGGCCAGGATCTTCAGCTCACGCAGCGTCTCGACGGGCACGCGGGTGTCGCCGACCCACTCGCCGAGGGTGTCGTAGTACGAGTCCGGGGTGTCCAGGAACTGCACGCCGGCCGCGCGCATGGTGCGTACGGTCTCGACGATGTCGTTCGTGGCGAGCGCGACGTGCTGGACGCCGGCGCCGCCGTAGAACTCCAGGTACTCGTCGATCTGCGACTTCTTCTTCGCGATCGCGGGCTCGTTGATCGGGAACTTCACCTTCAGGGTGCCGTCGGCGACGACCTTTGACATGAGGGCGGAGTACTCGGTGGCGATGTCATCGCCCACGAACTCCTTCATGTTGGTGAAGCCCATGACCTTGTTGTAGAAGCCGACCCACTCGTTCATCCTGCCGAGCTCGACATTGCCGACGCAGTGGTCGATGGCCTGGAAGGTGCGCTTGGCGGGCGGCTCGACGATCGGGCTCGCGGGGACGAAACCGGGCAGGTACGGGCCGTCGTAGCCGGAGCGGTCGACGAGGGTGTGGCGGGTCTGGCCGTAGGTGGCGATCGCGGCGAGGACGACGGTGCCGTTCTCGTCCTTCACCTCGTACGGCTCGGCGATGCCGCGGGCGCCGTGCTCGACGGCGTAGGCGTAGGCGGCGCGGGCGTCCGGCACCTCGATGGCGAGGTCGATGACGCCGTCGCCGTGCTCGGCGACATGGTCGGCGAGGAAGCGGCCCCAGTCGCTGGACGCCTTGATGACGGAGGTGAACACGAAGCGCGCGGAGCCGTTGGTCAGCACATAGCCGGCGGTCTCGCGGCTGCCCGTCTCCGGTCCGGAGTAGGCGACCAGCTTCATTCCGAAGGCCGTGGAGTAGTAGTGCGCGGCCTGCTTGGCGTTGCCGACGGCGAAGACGACCGCGTCCATTCCCTTCACCGGGAAGGGATCTGCCTCGCGCGCGGTGGTGGGCGTGGGGTCGATAGTCATCGAGTTATCTGCCATGGAGTGAGCGTCCCGCCGATCTACAGCATGCGCAATAGTTTGCTGTTTCACTGGGCATTCTGCTTGGTGGACGGCGCATAACGCCGGGCGTTCTGTACATGATGACCATCGAAAGGCCGGTCAGGGTGATCGATCATCTGGATGCACGACTCATCGTTCTGCTTGCCCGGGAGCCGAGGATCGGCGTACTGGAGGCTTCCCGGCGGCTGGGGGTGGCACGCGGGACCGTCCAGGCGCGGCTCGACCGGCTCCAGTCGAACGGGGTGATCAGGGGATTCGGCCCGCAGGTCGACCCGGCGGCACTGGGTTACCCGGTCACGGCATTCGCCACCCTGGAGATCAAGCAGGGCCAGGGCGCGGACGTACGGGCGCATCTGGCGACCGTGCCGGAGGTGTTGGAGCTGCACACGACGACGGGCCACGGCGACATGCTGTGCCGGCTGGTCGCCCGCTCGAACGCGGATCTCCAGCGGGTGATCGACCGGGTGGTCGGCTTCGAGGGCATCGTGCGGGCGTCGACGGCGATCGTGATGGAGAACCCGGTACCGCTCCGGATCATCCCGCTGGTGGAGGCGGCGGCGGAGGTCGAGGACTGAGACACGGATGGGTCGATTCCGCATCTTGGATTCACCGTGGCGCATCATAATGCAGCAGTCGTACGCTGAGATGCATGAGGACCACAGTCGACCTCCCGGAGGACCTTCTCCAGGAAGCCAAGCTCCGTGCGGCCCGAAAACGGGTGACGGTGAGTGCGGTGATAGAGGACGCGATGCGGATGGCGTTCGCCCGGGACGCGCCTGCGGCGACGAACATCGTCACCTTGCCCACCTACGGCGAGGGCGGGCTGCGCCCCGGTGTGAGCCTGGACGACAACTCCGCCCTGCTCGACATCATGGAGGGCATCGAATGATCTTCTGTGATGTCAATGTCCTCGTATACGCATTCCGTCGGGACACTGAGGACCACCAGGCACACCATGCCTGGCTTCAGGACCGGCTCAACGGGGACGAACCCGTAGCGATCAACTCCGTGGTCGCAAGCGGGTTCGTCCGCGTCGTCACCCACCCCAGGATCTTCCCGAACCCGGCACCTACAGCGGTCGCTCTGGACTTCCTCGACGCAATGCGTCAGTCCCCTGTAGCCGTTCCTCTGCGCGAAGGTCCCCGCCACTGGGAAATCTTCGACAGGCTGTGCCGGAAAGTCGGCGCGCGGGGCAACCTCGTCCCCGACACCTACCTGGCCGCGCTCGCCATCGAGTCGGGCTCAACCCTCTACAGTTGCGACCGCGGCTTCGCCCGATTCCCGGGACTGCGGTTCACGCATCCGCTCGACGCTTAGAGTCGTCTCGCTCTTCGGCGGTTTCGCTCTGCTGGGCGCGCTGCTGTACGGAGCGTTCGGCGACCGCGTCCTGCGGCGGGCCGTATTCGCCGGGGCGTTCCTGCTCTCCGGGGCGCCGCGGTTCGTGGTGGCGGCGCTGACGGACGGCACCCTCCCGCTCGCCGTGACGATGGCGATCGGCGGACTGGATGCGGGCGTGCTCAACCCCATCCTGACCACGGTCGTCCACGAGCACGTACCGGAAGAGCTGCGCAGCAGGGTGTCGGGCGTGACCACGGCCGGCTGCGAGCCGGCCATGCCGCTGGGCGGCCTCGACGCCGGACTGCCGGCCGACCGGGCCGGGCTGACGGCCGCGCTGCTCACGCTCGGCGGGGTGTACCTGCTGACCAGGCTGAGCTCGCTGGTCTTCCCGTCCTGGCGGGCCATGGACGTCAGCGGTGCGGGACCGGGCCGCCCTTCTGGAGCGACTCGAAAGCGGACACCGCACCCTTCAGCGTCGTGACGGGGATCAGCTGCAATCCCTGGGGCAGTTCGACCTGGGCGTCGGCGCACTCGGCCTTCGGTACGAGGAAGACGGTCGCCCCGTCCCGCCGGGCGGCCTGGGTCTTCAGCAGTGCGGGACCGGGCCGCCCTTCTGGAGCGACTCGAGAGCGGACACCGCACCCTTCAGCGTCGTGACGGGGATCAGCTGCAATCCCTGGGGCAGTTCGACCTGGGCGTCGGCGCACTCGGCCTTCGGTACGAGGAAGACGGTCGCCCCGTCCCGCCGGGCGGCCTGGGTCTTCAGCGGCACACCGCCGACCGCGCCCACCGTGCCGTCGGCGGTGATGGTGCCCGTGCCTGCGACGACCCGGCCTCCGGTCAGATCCCCGCCGGAGCCGTTGCCCGCCAGCTTGTCGATGATGCCGAGCGAGAAGAGCAGCCCGGCGCTGGGCCCGCCGACGTCACCGAGGGACAGCTCGACCTTCACCTTGGACGGGTCCTCGCCGAGGTAGCTCAGGGCCGCCTTGGCCGCGTCCTCCTGGGACTCCTTCATCTCGGCGAGGTTGTGCTGCTCGATCGCCTTGTCGCTGCCGCCGGACGGATAGACCGATCCCCGCGGCATGACGGCCTGGTCCGTCCTGAACCAGGCGTCCACCACCTCGCCGAGGTCGATGTTCTCGGACGGGCCGGTCGCCTCGATCGTCGTCATCCGCAACTGGCCGCTGGTCTTGCGGACCGGCGCCCCGCTGACCGTGATCACCGGTTTGCCGTTGACGTCCCCCAGGACGTCCGCGGTCAGGCCGGGCTGCGCCACCGTGAACGGCAGCGGCGCGAACCCGGCGACGGCGAGCAGAGCGACGACGGGCACGGCACAGATGGCGAGGGTACGAAGACGCGTGTGACGATTGAGCACCGTGCAAATCTAGCCTGACGCGTCAGCGCAACGCGTCGGCGACCTCGCGGGCCGCGTCGACGACGCGCCGGCCCACCCGCTCGGGGACCGCGTCGGCGAGCATCACCACACCTACGCTGCCCTCGACGCCCGTCACCCCGAGCAGCGGCGCGGCCGCGCCGCTCGCACCGGCCTCCAGCTCGCCGTGGGTGAGCGTGTACCCCTGCGACGAGAGGGCGCCCTGGCGTGCCTCGAGGATCGCCTTGCCGGCGGCGCCCCGGTCCAGCGGGTGGCGGAACCCTGCCCGGTACGCCACGTGGTAGTCGGTCCAGGTCGGCTCGACGACCGCGACGGCGAGCGCGTCCGCGCCGTCGACCAGGGTCAGATGCGCGGTGGCCCCGATGTCCTCGGCGAGCGAGCGCAGCGCGGGCAGCGCGGCCTCGCGTACCAGCGGATGGACCTGCCGGCCCAGCCGCAGCACCCCGAGCCCCACACGGGCGCGGCCGCCCAAGTCGCGGCGTACCAGCGCGTGTTGCTCCAGGGTGGCGAGCAGACGGTAGACCACGGTGCGGTTGACGCCCAGCCTGTTGGACAGTTCGGTCACCGTCAGACCGTGGTCCGTGTCGGCGAGCAGCTTGAGGACTCGAAGCCCCCGGTCGAGCGTCTGGGAAGTCTCCGCGGTCACGACGCCCTCTCCTCCGTGGTGAGTGACGGCGGTTCTCTCTCGTGGCGCGGCGTCGCCGGTCCCGTTCGGCGACACACGAGAGGCCGCCGGCAAGACATGACACCGGCTGCGCTCCGCGGCGACGCTGCCACGGGGCGTGCATGTTGGCAGGACGGTAGCGAGAGGCTCCGCTCAGAGGAAGACTTCGTCCAGAATCCGGGCACGAAACGTGGGCGAAAGGCACATAAAACCTCGCCTCGTGAACGCGACCGGATGTTCACTTGCCGCTGTGTCACGGCGACTTGACCGCCGGCGCGTTCCGTTCGGTGCGGCGCTCGAATCAGCGCATACGGGTCGCCCACTCCTGGACCTTCTTGATCCGCTCCCGGATCTGGCCCGCCGTCGCCTCCGCGCTCGGCGGCCCTCCGCACACCCGGCGCAGCTCGGTGTGGATCACCCCGTGCGGCTTGCCGCTCTGGTGCACGTACGCGCTCACCATCGTGTTGAGCTGTTTGCGCAGCTCCAGCAGCTCCTTGTGCGAGACCACCGGCCGCCGTTCGGCCGGCAGCTCCAGCAGATCCGCCTCGGCGTCCGGCTTGCGGCGGCTGTGTGCGATCTGCCGGGCCTGCCGCTTCTGCAGCAGCAACTGCACCTGGTCGGGCTCCAGCAGCCCGGGGATGCCGAGGTAGTCCTGCTCCTCCTCGCTGCCGGGGTGCGCCTGCATGCCGAACTCGGCGCCGTTGTACATGACCCGGTCGAAGACCGCGTCGGACTCCAGGGCTTCGAACGGCAGCATGTCCTGCTCGCCGGTGTCCTCGTCCTGCTGCTTGTTGGCCTCGTCCATCTCCTTCTCGGACTCGGCGTAGGGGTCCTCCTCCTCGCCGTCCTTCTTCGGCCTGTCGAGGACGTGGTCGCGCTCGACCTCCATCTCGTTGGCGAAGCCGAGCAGCATGGGGATGGTGGGCAGGAAGACGGACGCCGTCTCACCGCGGCGACGCGACCGCACGAAACGGCCGACGGCCTGCGCGAAGAACAGCGGCGTCGAGATCGTCGTCGCGTACACGCCGACTGCGAGGCGCGGCACGTCGACGCCTTCGGACACCATGCGGACCGCGACCATCCAGCGGTCCTCGTTGCCGCTGAACTCGTCGATCCTCTTCGATGCGCCCGTGTCGTCGGAGAGGACGACGGTCGCCTTGTGCCCGGTGATCTCGCGGATCAGCTTGGCGTACGCCCGGGCCGAGTCCTGGTCGGTGGCGATGACCAGCGCGCCCGCGTCCGGGATGGACTTCCGCACCTCGGTGAGCCGCTGGTCGGCGGCGCGCAACACGTTCGGCATCCAGTCACCGCGCGGGTCGAGCGCGGTGCGCCAGGCCTGCGAGACGGCGTCCTTCGTCATGGGCTCGCCGAGCCGGGCCGCGATCTCGTCACCGGCCTTGGTGCGCCAGCGCATGTTGCCGCTGTAGCTCAGGAATATCACCGGCCGGACGACGTGGTCCCTGAGCGCGCTGCCGTAGCCGTACGTGTAGTCGGCCGCCGACCGCCGGATCCCGTCGTTGCCCTCCTCGTACGTCACGAAGGGGATGGGGTTGGTGTCGGACCGGAAGGGCGTACCGGTGAGTGCGAGGCGGCGGGTGGCCGGCTCGAAGGCCTCCAGGCAGGCCTCGCCCCACGACTTGCTGTCACCGGCGTGGTGGATCTCGTCCAGGATCACCAGCGTCTTGCGCTGCTCGGACCGGTTGCGGTGCAGCATCGGGCGCACTCCGACACCCGCGTACGTCACCGCGACCCCGTGGTACTCCCGGCTCAGCGGCCCGGCGCTGTACTCCGGGTCCAGCTTGATACCTATGCGCGCCGCGGCCTCGGCCCACTGCTTCTTCAGGTGCTCGGTGGGCGCGACGACCGTCACCTGCTGCACCACATGGTGGTGCAGCAGCCACGACGCGAGCGTCAGCGCGAAGGTGGTCTTGCCTGCGCCGGGGGTGGCGACGGCGAGGAAGTCACGGGGCTGCGTCTGGACGTACTTCTCCATGGCGCCCTGCTGCCAGGCGCGCAGCTTGCCGGCCGTACCCCAGGGGGCGCGGCCGGGGAAGGCGGGTGAGAGATGGTGGGAGGCGGTAGCAGTACTCACGGTCTCCGGTTCGAGGCTCTCGGCGGCACGGGCTTGCGTGGGACAACCGGGCCACCCTACCGGTGACCCGGACCCCTTCCCGGCCGGACGACGCCGTGACCTCGCGGACTGGGACAGGGGTCACATGGCGTCGTGGAGGGCGCGCAGGCGTGCCGCGATCTGGCCGAGTTCCGCCGCCCCGGAGGCGACGTCGATGACCAGGTCGTACGCGACGTCCTGATCGACCCCGGCGAGGTCGACGTCGTTGACGGCGAGGAAGGTGGCGGCGGCCAGCCAGGCCGTGCGCTTGTTGCCGTCGACGAAGGGGTGGTTCGTGGCGATGGCGTGCAGCAGGGCGCCCGCCTGCTCGTACACGTCCTCGTACGCCTCGAACCCGAACATCCGGGCGCGCGGCCGGTGCACCGCGGACTCCAGCAGCCCGGGCGCCCGCAGCTCGGGCTGCTCCCCGCCGCAGGCGAACCGGGCGAGGTCGGTGACCTCGGAGACGGTGAGGTGGCGGGTCATTCGCCGAGCCTCCTCAGCAGCGGGGCATGGTGCAGGGCGAGCCGCATCGCGGCCGCGCGGACCATGGCCGCTTCGACCCGGAGATAGCGGCGCACCGCCTCCTGTGCGACCCCGTCCGTGGTCCGCCCCTGGGCGTCGGCGAGGTCTGCGAGGGCAGCCGACTCGGCGTCGGTGAGCGTGATGGCCAGGGCGTTCATGCACGGAGAGTAGTGGTCGCGCGCCAGGGGAGTCACCCGGTTTCCGCGCCTGGGCGCACGGCCGGGCGGCGTCTCCCTGGTGTGAACCGCCCTCGCAGAGAGATCCCCATGAGCCCAGGACGGGCGGTGCGGTCGCCTCATGGTCGGCATCCGTGACGGCGGGGGTACGGCGACCAGCCCCGGACCGGCGGTCCAGCGCGTCGGCCGCGCCCGCCACGGCACCCCTGGTCCGTCACGTCACGCCATGCTCGTGCCCGGCGCCTTCAGCCTCGTCGCCACCCACGCCCCCACCAGCGCCACTGCGGCCATCGGGAGGAACACCGCCGCGAAGGCCGCCGGGTGGGAGCCGGACGTGGACACGTGCGTGGCGCCCACCGCGCCGCCGCCCAGGGCGGCGAAGGCCGCGCCGCCCGCGGCGAGGAGGACGACGTTGGAAAAGCCGTCGGAGATCTGGAGGGCCGCGGAGTTCGCGCCGGCTTCCTCCGGCGGGGACAGCTTCAGCAGCAGCACGCTCGTCTGGGAGATCACCAGGCCCATGCCGAAGCAGCACACGGTCCAGGCAGCGGCCACGATCCAGACCGGAACCGCGTCGATCATGACGCTCGGCACGGTCGCGATGGACGCCGCGGCCATCAGCATGCCCAGCACCGTCAGCCGCTCCCGGTAGGGCTCGAACCGGGGCCGTGCCTGTGCGTACGAACCGAGGGCCCAGGACGCGCCGCCGACCGCGAGGGACAAGCCGGCCATCGTCGGGGAGAGCCCGCGCTCGCTCACCAGCATCAACGGTACGAAGCTCTCCGCGGCGATGAACGATCCCGCCGAAAGGCCACGCAGGAGCACGACCGACGGCAGTCCCCGCGCCGCCCGGTACGTACCGCGCGGCAGCAGCCCGCGGACCGCGGGCACGAGCAGCGCGACGCCCGCGGCCGCCGGGAGCAGGGAGAGCCAGCGCAGCTCCTGTCCGGCGTACTGAAGCAGCCCGGCCCCGACCGAGATCCCCAGGGCCAGCCCGATCTGCCGCCGGTCGAAGGGTTCGACGGGGGCCTGCGGATCCGCCGGGCCGGACGCCATCCGCCGGATCGCGGGCAGCGCGATCGCCAGGGGGAGGACGACCAGGACCGGGATGCCGATGAAAACCCAGCGCCAGCCGAGGTGCTCCGTGATGGTCCCGGCCGCAAGCGGTCCCACGACGGACGGGACCACCCAGCTCGCCGCGAAGGCCGCCATGATCGAGGGGCGCAGCCGCTCGGGGTAGGCCCGGCCGACGACGACGTACAGTGCGACGATCACCAGCCCGCCGCCGAGCCCCTGGACCGCCCGGCCGAGGATGAAGAGCCACATCGAGCTCGCGGTGCCGGACACCAGCAGTCCGGCCGCGAACGCGCCGATGCCGACGGCGAGCCCCCCGAGCGGCCCGCGCCGGTCGGCCCACTGCCCGGCCACGACCATGCCGAAGAGGCTGGTGGTGAAGTACGAGGAGAAGGCGAAGGCGTAGAGCGGCACCCCGTGCAGCTCGCGCGCGGCGACCGGCATCGCGGTGCCGACCGCGGTCGCCTCGAAGGCGATCAGCAGGACGACGGAGACGATGCCGATGGTGAGTGCGCGATGCGTACGGCCGAGGACACCGCCGCCCTGGGCCTCGGGCGGCGCGGATATGCCGGCGGCGTCGACATCGGCGTCGCGGGGCTTCAGGGCAGTCATGCGCTCAGAGTAAGGGGCGCAGAAGCATTCGTCCCTGTCCTTTTTGGCGGGATCGCGATCGTCCTTTGGTCGTACGACCAGGCACGACGCCTCCGATCGTGAACGCGGTGTGGCAGTCGCATTGCGGCCCCGCCCGATCCTCGGCTGCCGGCCTCCTGGGCGGGCGGCCATGGGGACGCGGACCCGCACCTCGACGGCTTCGGCACGGTGGTGCTCGCGGCGCTGATCACGCGGGTGTCGGTCTGGGCCGCGATCTTCCTCGTACCGGGCGGGGAAGCGCGCGCCAAGGGCGCATCGGACCGACTCGCAGGGGCAGCCCTCAGCTGCGGGTGCGTCGTGCCATCGCCTCCCAGAAGTCGTGCAGTTCCCGGACGGGCATGCCGACCCAGTGAGGCGTCTTCCTTTGGAAGAGCCTGGGGAAGCAGCGGCGTACGCGTCCGGGCAGCAGGGCCTGCTGCTGGCGGCAGAAGGGCTCGCGGATCTCGGCCCGGGGCTGTGTGCCCCGTGGCGGGTAGGGGCAGTACTTGAACTTGCAGGCCGGCAGGCAGGTGGAGCCCGGTGCCGGCGGGTCGGACGTGCCGACCGTCAGCTCGGGGTGCAGCGGGGCACGGTCCCTGGTGACGCAGGGCGGGAGCGTCATGCCCGGCTGGTTCGAGCGGCCCAGCCGGTCCTCGACCTCGTCCGGACGCCCGTCGCGCTCGATGAGGTTCAGCATGACCAGCACGTCGGCGACAAGGCGCTGGGCGCGCCCGTCGAGCGAGCTCCATCCGACCGAGGGCGGGATCCACAAGTTGTGCTTGCGGTAGTGCTGCGGGCCGCTGGTGCGAGCGCCGATGTTGTCGACGACACCCTTCTCGTCGATCCAGATGAAGCGCTCGGGCCGTCTGGTCTCCAGGGCGAGGGCTATCAGGTCGCCTGCCTCGGCGATGAACGGGTGCAGACGTTGCCGGGGTGCGGCGCCGCCGCCCGCGGCGTGGAGGGCCGCGGCGTGGACGGTGCCCACCATCGACAGCCAGCGTTTCACGGTGGGCACGGCAGTCGCACAGCCCTGGGACGGCTCCGGCGCGCCGGCCGGCACGGGCACGCCGTCGCTGCCGTCCCCTTGCGGCACCTCGGCGTCGCCGCCCTGCTCGACGCGGGCGATGCTGTCGGGGAGTTCCCACAGGCACAGCGCGTGGAGCAGGCTGAGCTGCGAGTACCAGCACCGGGTCTGCTGGAGCATGGTCTCCGCATGGCGGATCAGGTCGACACGGCCGCCCTGGTAGGTGTGGGGGTGGCGTTTCCGCCGGTTGGCCGCGTGTTTGAAGCCCTGGGCCAGTGCGTTCTCCAGGGAGAGCGGAAGATCGGGGGTGCCGCCGGACCGTTCCGGGTCGAGGTGGCCGAGCCACTTCATGAGGCGGGTCCGGGCCTCGTCGCGGTGCCCGTCGGTGACGGATCCGAGAAGCATGGGAATCATCCAGGCCCGCATGACGAACTGCCGCCAGAGGGAGACCCGCTCCTCCTGGTAGCGCTCGAGGATTTCCTTCCGCTCGCGATTCGGCCCGTCGTTCTCCCCGGGTGCGGTCCGGGACGACGAACCGGTGTGCATCGTGGCCGACCACTCGTTGAGCTCTTTCCTTGTCGCATCCTTCAGGTCGTCGATCCGCGTCCGGTATTCCTCCACCGGATCGGCGTCGATGCCGACCCGTTGGCGGATCACGGCGAACGCCGGGTCGCCTCCGTTGCCGAACTCCTGGGCGGCGGCAAGACGGATGGAGTAGGAGGGTTCTCCGGAGCCCAGTTGGAAGAGCTGCCAGTACAGCGGCGTGGTGTCGGTCTTCTCGGCGGCCGCGCGCAGAGCCGTGCCGAGCTGCTTCACCAGCCCGAGCTTCGCCTCGTCGAGGGTCCGCCTGTCCCCTCTGATGCTGTGCCAGTTCGCCTGCACGTTGTCGATGACGGTCTTCAGCAGCCTCGGATCGTCCTCCATGCTCTCGATCTCCAGAGCGGCCGCGTAGAGGTCGAAAGCCTTCGGGTCCGTGCGCCGGTCGGCGGCGTCGCAGAGCCGCTGGGCGAGCGTCCGGCCACTCAGCGGAGCCTGCCGCCACAGTTCCTTGGCGCTCTTCTTCGCCTCGGCTCTGATGCCGCCGCCCTGGGACGCGAGCTCGATCACCCGGTCGCGGGACAGCAGCACCAGGGCGATGAGCAGCTCGCGGCTGGGCCCGGGCGGGTGAAGCGTCTCTTCGACGATCCCACCGGCGCAACGCTCCCTCAGGTGGCGGAGCATACGGAAGCCGAGGTACGCCTGGATGATGCTGTGCGGGAAGCGGACCTTCTTCTCGAACCCTTCCACCAGCTGGAGCGCGTCCGCGTCGGCCGTGAACCGGGCGAGTGCGGCTTGGCACTGGCCGATGCTCCCCTCGGTCAGACGCCGGCTCTCCTCGCCGCTGAGCCTGTCGCAGAGCATGTTCCAGATCTGCTCGCGGTCCCACTCGGAGAAGGTGTTCCCGCGTTTGCCGTATCGGTCGAACCTGTGTTGCGCTCTCCAGAGATGCTCGACCCGGGTCCCGGTCCGCCGCGGCAGGCTTGGGTGAACGTCTTTGCCCAGCAGGTCCTCGAAGCCGACCTCGAGCTGGTCCTGGAGCAGTCCGACGCATGCCAGCGCGGAGACGACCTCCAAGGTGTCCCGGCGTTCCTGCGAGGCGAGGGAGACATCGTCGCGCAGCCGGCCCTCCACCAGCGCGTGATACCAGGTCTCCAGCAGCCACAGCCGGAGCATGGAACGGTCACCGCTGCGGGTGTCCAGCCGCTTGGGGTCGAGCCGGGCGCGGTCGCGCTCCAGCATGTCGTGGTCGTGCAGTTCCCGGGCGATCTGCAGGTAGATCGGCGACTCGGAGACCTCCGCCGTCTCCACGATCCAGTCGAGGCGGCGCTCGTCCGTCTCAGGGGCATGAGCCTCCACGAAGTGGAGTGCCGCCTCCTCGCTGAGCGGTTCCAGATCGATGATCGCGGCGCGGGACCCCTCCAGGGGAGTGTGCGGCCGCGAGGCGATGACCAGGGGCAGCTTCTCCTGGTAGGCGCGCTCGATGGCCCGGCGGATGATGTTGTCGCGGTCGTCCTGGAACTTCTCGTCGAGGATGGCCTCCTCCAGCCCGTCGGCGATGACGACCGGTTTGTCGTCCGCGAGCAGCTGCTGCCAGACCCGCTCGTTCTTGCTGCGGGCCAGGATTCCCTGAGGCGCTTCCTCGGAGAAGCGTTTCCTGGCCATCTGCTCGAAGTTCAGGTCGGACTGGTCCGCGGCGTCGCGCAGCCGGATGGGCACCGGGACGGCGTGCAGCCGGGCCAGCATCTCGGTGAGCCGCACCAGTACGGCGGTCTTCCCGACGCCCACCCCGCCGACCAGCAGATAGGGCCTGCGGGTGCCGCGCTCGCGGAGCCGCTGGGCGATGACCTGGGCGACCTCCTGCCGCCCGACGACCTCGGCGGTGTTCGGCCCGGCGGTGAGGACCAGTTCGTTGGGCTTCTTCCGCGCCTTCGCGATATAGCGCCGCTTCGTCCAGCTGTACCACAGGAACAGGAAGAACGCGGTGGCGATTCCGGCGGTGAGCACGGGACCGACAAAGCGGATGAGGGTGTCGAACCCCGCGTTGCCCTTCCGCCATGTCTCGAAGTGGGTCGTCCTGCCCGTGGCCAGGATGTACAGGCCCTCAACGCACCATACGAGCACCAGAACCGTGATGAAAAAAACGAAAACCCTCGTGGCGTTGGTGTAGGAGCCCCACCTGTGCCACTTCTTGGGCCGGGTGGCACCGCGGCGCGCCTCCAGCCAGATCGTCAGCCGGTGCCAGCGGGAAACGAAGGTTTGCCGGGCCCAGGCCCCCGCCCGTCTCAGCCAGAGACTCGCCATCGGGGCGTTGCGTGGCCGCTGCTTTCCCGGCGGGTGCCGGACGACCTTCGTCATCGTGCCTTCTCCCTCCGAGAGGCCGCTCGGCACGGGGAACGCGTACGAGAGGCGTTCGAGGCTCGTTCGCCTCCGGGGCGCCCAGGGCTGCGCCGACGGTCGATCGTGCTCGACCGTTCGTCCCTCGCGGCCTCCGCGCTCCCCCGGCTACCTCCCCCGGCTACCTCTGGGGGTGCCCCCAGGCGGCGAAGGTACCCCCACTCTCTTTCACAGTGCCGATATGCGCCTCCGGGGGTGGAGCCGCGCCCCCTTCGGCTCACCGTCACGGGCGCCGTACGGGACACCGAAGAAAGGCGCTCCGTGGGCGGCAACGGCCCCGTATGCGCGGAAAGGTGCTCAGCGGCCTCGATCCGGCGAGCGCCGCGGCTCGGCGGCGTCCTCGGCCCCGAGGCCGGCGCCGCTCAACGCACTTACTTCCATGTAACCACGCCCGTGGCCGCTCGCAACTCGCCGAGCCTTCCGCGGAAGGCACTGACGCGGCCTATGCGTTGGGCGCCGCCACCGCCGACTGGGGGCGGATCGGGAGGCGGTTGACGGGCCGGCCCGTGGCCGCGCGGACCGCGGAGGCGATCGCGGCCGGGGAGGTCACGACCGGGACCGCGGAGGCGGCCTTCGCGCCGAAGGGGGCCACCACGTCCCGTTCCTCGACGAGTTTGACGATGCGGATGTCGGGGGCGTCCAGCGACGTGGGGAGGACGTACCCCGTGAGGTCGGGGCGGCGGACCTGGCCGCGGGGGGTGCGGAGGTTCTCGGTGAGGGCCGCGCCGAGACCCTGGGTGACACCGGCCTCGATGCGGGCGGCGAGCCGGCGCGGGTTGAGGACGCGGCCGACGTCCTGGGCGACGGCCATCTCGACGACCCGGACGGTTCCGAGTTCGATGTCGACGTCGACGACCGCGCGGATCGCGCAGAAGGCGAGACCGACGAAGGCGTCGCCCTGGCCGGACTCGTCGAGGGGTTCGGTCGGGTGGGGGCGGCACTGGGCGGTGGCCCACAGCTCCTTGCCGTCCATGACCTCGGCGACCGTCGTGGACAGCACCCCGTCGTACGAGGTGATCTTGCCGTCGGCGATCTGGAGCAGTTCGGTGGACATGCCGAACGTGTGGGCCAGCGGCTGGAGCAGTTGCGTGCGGACCATCTTCGCGGCCCGCTCGATCGCGCCGCCGGACACCCAGGTGTGCCGGCCGTGGCCGGCCGGGCCGGCCGGGGGCTGGTCGGTGTCGACGGAGGCGACATGGACCTCGTCGACACCCAGGATCTCCTGGACGATCTGGCGGGCGAGGGTGGAGAAACCCTGGCCGGTCTCGACGGCGGCGCAGATGACCGTGGCGACGCCGTTGTGGACCTTCACCGTGGCGGTGGAGACCTCGTCGGTGCCCTCCGCGCCCAGCATGTGGACCATGCCGAGGCCGTAGCCCACGCCACGTCGCACCGCGCCCGGCTCACCCGCGCCCTCGGGGCCGCCGGGGAGCAGCCAGTCCTCCTCGGGGGTGTCCTTGGGGAGGGGCGGCAGGGGGAAGTCCCGCACCGCGCGGAGGAGTTCCGCGACGGGGGCGGGGCAGGTCACGGTCTGGCCGATGGGCAGGATGTCACCGGTGGCCAGGACGTTGCGCAGACGCAGTTCGGCCGGGTCGATGCCCAGCTTCGCGGCGAGCTTGTCCATCTGGCCCTCGTAGGCCGCGCAGACCTGCATCGCGCCTTCGCCCCGGACGTGGCCGGAGGGCGGGTTGTTCGTCCGTACCGCCCAGCCCTCGACGAAGGCGTGCGGGACGACGTACGGGCCGCAGGCGAAGGCCACGGCGGCGGCCAGGGATTCGGCCGAGGCGTCGGCGTACGCGCCGGCGTCCATCAGGATCTGGGCCTCCACCTTGACGAGGCGGCCCTCGCTGTCGGCGTGGTGGCGGTAGCGCAGCAGGGTGGGGTGGCGATGGGCGTGGCCGAGGAAGGACTCCTCGCGGGTCGCGGTGAGCTTCACCGGGCAGCCGGTCTTCAATGCCAGTAGACCGAGCGGCAGTTGGAAGCCGGCGTCCTCGCGGTCGCCCATCGCGCCCGGTACGCCCGTGACGACGACCTTGACGCGTCCCTGCTCCAGGCCGAAGCAGGCGGCGGCCCGGTCACGGTCGGCGTGCGGATCGGTGGAGGCGGTGTAGAGCTCCACCCCGCCGTCCGGGCGGGGGACGGCGAGTCCGGCCTCTGCGCCGATGGGGGCCGGGTCCTGACGGCCGATGCGGTAGAGACCGTCGACGACGACGTCGCCGGTCGCCTCCGGGTCTCCGTAGCTGAGCGGGATGTGGCGGATGAGATTGCCGTCGGGGTGCAGCGGCTCGGCGGCGAAGGCCTTCTCGGGGTCCGTGACGGGTTCGAGCACCTCGTACTCGACGATGACCGCGGCCGCGGCGAGCCGGGCCGTGTCCGGATGGTCCGCGGCCACCGCGGCGATCGGTTCACCGTGGTGGCGGACCACGTCGGAGGCGAAGACGGGGCGGTCGGCGATCCGGCGGCCGTGCGCGGCGTCGCCCGGTACGTCGGTGTGTGTGATCACGGCCCGTACACCCGGCATGTCGGCCGCGCCGCTCGTGTCGATCGAGACGATCCGGGCGTGGGGGTGCGGGGAGCGCACGATCGCCGCCCACAGCAGGCCCTCGGCCCACAGGTCGGACGCGTAGGGGAAGATCCCCTCGGTCTTGGCACGGGCGTCGGCCGACTGGAGCGAGGCTCCGATGCCACGAGCGGGAGGCTCCTGCGGGGGGCCGTCGATCACCGGGAGGGGGATCGTGGTCGCGGTGAGCGCGTCATTGCTCACGCCGTGCCTCCGTCGTGCGGGTGCTGCGGGTGGGGAAGGGTGTGCGGAGCCTGGACGCCGCCCTCACCGGGGGGCGCCTGGTGCGGGATGCGGGGCTCGCCGTCGGCCACCTCGGGGGCGGCGACCGTGCCGGCGGCCTCGCGTTCGGCGACGACCTGGCGTACGGCTTCGAGGGCGCCCTGGTAGCCGGAGCAGCGGCAGAGGTTACCGCAGAGCGCCTGGCGGGCCTCCAGGTCGGTCGGGGCGTGGTTGCCCTCGAGGAGGTCGTGGATGGTCATGGCCATACCGGGGATGCAGAAGCCGCACTGGACGGCGCCGCAGTCGGCGAGGGCCCGCTGGACGTCGGACGGTTCGCCGTCGACGGCGAGCCCTTCGACCGTACGGACCTCACTGCCGGCGGCGGTGGCCGCGGGCACCAGGCAGGAGGCGACGAGCCGGCCGTCGACCTGGACGTTGCAGGCTCCGCATTCGCCCTGCGAGCAGCCGTCCTTGGCGCCGGCGAGGCCGAGGCGCTCACGCAGGACGTAGAGCAGGGACTCGCCGATCCAGGAGTCGGTCACGGGGCGGTCGGCGCCGTTGACCCGGAGGACGTAGGAGACGAGGGGGTGTTCCTCGTGAGCGGGGGACGCGTCGGCGTCGGGGAGCGCGTCGGGTGCCTGCTGGGGCTCGGGAGAGTTCTGGGGCTGGGGGGTCTCGTGGGCTTCGGGGGCGTCGGGCGTCTCGTGCGCCGCGACGGCGGCCGGGCTCTCGGGCTCGGCCTGCGCCTCGGGGGACGTGTGCGGCTCGTCTGCGGCGGGCGCGGCGAGGGGCACGGAGGCCTCTGCCGCGGCCTGCGCCTCGGGCACCGTGTGCTGCTCGGGGGCGCCATGGGCCGCCTGGGCGCCCAGCGCCTCAGGCGCGGCAGGCGACTCCGAAGCCCCTGCCGCCGCCCGGGCGTTGGGGAGGGTGCGCGAACCCGGCGCGGTCCGTGTCGCCTCGGCGTCAGGGGCCGGGGGCGCATCGTCCGGTTCGTGCCTGTCGTACGCGGCCGCGGCGGGGGGCTCGGAAGCCTCTGCTGCGGCCTGCGCGTCGGGAGCGGTGTGCGGCCCGGGCACACCCTGCGTCGCGGCGGCACCGGGAGCCGCGTGCGCCTCGGCGCCGGGATGCTGCCCGGTGTGCGCGCCGGGCACGGACTCGTACTCCGTCTCGTGAACCGGCGCGGCGGCTGTCTGTGCGGCCCCCGGCTCCGGCGTCGCCCACGGCGCGGGCGCGCCGCCGGGCAACGTGGCCGGAAGGCCGGCCGTCATGGTCAGGTCCGGCGTCCAGGTCCCCGTCGAGGCCGGCGCCTGCGCACCCCACGAGGAGCCGGATGTCGTGAACTCGCCGTACTCCTCCGGGAGATCACCGTCCACCGCCGGAACCGTCCAGTCGCCGGTCGCCGGGGCGGCGGCGAAGTCGTCGGCGCCGGCCACGGGGACGGCCGCGTCGACCTCGGTGAACTCCGGGAACGTCCAGTGGCCCGTGGCCCCCGGGTCTGCCTGCGGCTGCTGTGGCCATGACGCCACGGCCTCCTCGGGGGACGCGGCCGGAGCCGGCTCCGGCGGCACCTGCCAGCCGCCCGTGTCCGTTGCGGGGGTGAGCGGCACGATCATCGGAGGTACGTAGCCGTGCCCGGGGGCGGCCAACGGGCTCTCTCCGGGGAACAGGGCCAGGTCGTTGATCAGACCTTCCGGCAGCTGTACGAAGGCGGTGGCGTCCGCGTCGTAGTCACCGCCCTGCGGAGTCGGCTGCCAGGCGCCGTGCTGCGGCTGCTGCTGGTTCTCGTCCGAGGTCACGACAGCGCCCTCCCCAGTGCTCGTCGGGCCAGAGCGGCGACGGTGCGCCGCAGATGCAGTACGCCGGGCGACGCGGCCGGAGCCTCTCCCCCGTCGGCCGGCGGGGCCGGAACCGGGATGCAGGCCGCGGCGACGTACTCGCCGAAGGCAGTCAGTGCCTCGGGTGCCAATGCCCGCTCGGCGTCCCAGTCGATCAGCGAGGCGATCCAGCGTTCCGCCTCCAGCGGACGCAGCGGCATCGGTGCGACGGCACCGACCGCGCAGCGCACGCCGCGCCGCGCCGGGTCGAGGACGACGGCGACCGAGGCCGTGGCACGGCCGGGTCCGGAGCGGCCGGTGGACTTGAGGAAGACCTGCGGGGCGTGCAGCAGCGGTACGCGTACGAAGCCGACCAGTTCGGCGGGGCGCAGCATGTCCCGGCCCGCCAGCAGGTGGGAGACGGGGAGCTCGCGGACCGTGCCGCCGGGCCCGTGGATGTCCAGGGTCGCTTCGAGCGCGGCGAGGACGGGCAGCGCGTCGCCGGTGGGGGCGGCGGTGACGATGTTGCCGCCGAGTGTGCCGGCGTTGCGGATCTGCGGTGGTCCCGCGGCACGCGCGGCCGCGGCCAGCGCGGGGATGAGGGCGGCGAAGTCGGGGCGTCCCATGCGGGCGTGGGTGAGGCCGGCGCCGAGGAGTGCGTGGCCGTCCTGGTAGTGCCAGCCGCGGATCTCGGCGATCCGGCCGAGGCCGACGAGTCCCGCGGGCCGCAGCAGGCCGGAGTTGACGGCGGCCATGAGATCGGTGCCGCCCGCGACGGGTACGGCGGCCGGCATGGCGGCGAGTGCCGCCACGGCCTCGTCGAGCGAGCCCGGCAGCGTCACGGACTGCGCCGCCTGCGGTGCGTGCATGGTCAACCCAGCTGCCCCTTCCCGATGCCCCGGCTGTCCCGCCTGTGTTGCCGTACGGTACGTGCTCACAGCCTGGACGAGGCAACTCTGGCACATCTTGCGAACCGTTCGACGCGAGGGTCCACGAACGGCACTTCCGTGCCGACCCGGCAGACGGTCCGGTTTCGCACTTCATCGGCACCACACGCGAATTGTCATTCTTCGTCGATTCCCGTGCGACTTGTTCCATCGGGTCCCCCCTGCTCATGGGGTCCCCCCTGCTCATGGGGTCCCCCCTGCTCATGGGGGTCCCCCCTGCTCATGGGGGTCCCCCCTGCTCATGGGGGTCCCCCCTGCTCATGGGGGTCCCCCCTGCTCGAGCGAAGCCGAGAGCTTGGGGGAGAAGCCGAGAGCTCGGGGGAGAAGCCGAGAGCTTGGGGGAGAAGCCGAGAGCTTGGGGGAGAAGCCGAGAGCTCGGGGGAGAAGCCGAGAGCTCGGGGGAGGGCATCCACGCTCCCAGGCTCCCAGGCTCCCGGGAACCTATGCGGGGTCTTGCGCCCGTCTCACACGTTCGGGGGCGCCCCATCGATCGGGCGTCCGAGCACACGACGTCCACCAAGTCGGCGGCGGCGCGCCCGCATTCGCCGCCCGAACGCCACACACACGGCAACGGCCCCCGTGGGGCGCCGAAGCGCGCCACGGGGGCCGTTCCGCGGTCAGGGGGGGCCAGGACCGGTTACTTGTTGTCCTTGCCGCCCTTGTCCCCGCCGGGACCCATGGAGTCGTAGATCTCCTTGCAGAGCGGGCAGACCGGGTACTTCTTGGGGTCGCGACCCGGCACCCAGACCTTGCCGCAGAGCGCCACGACGGGGGTCCCGTCGAGCGCACTTGCCATGATCTTGTCCTTCTGGACGTAGTGGGCGAAGCGCTCGTGGTCGCCGTCGCCGTGCGACACCTGTGGCGTCGGCTCTACGAGGGTCCCCGTACCTGCCCCACGCTCGGGCTCAAGAGTGCTCATAAACGCCAAGGGTACTGGGCCACACGGCGGAACCGCCGACATCATGCCGGACATCAGTTGAGCGACGGGTCGTCCGGATACGTCGCCACCATCGCCAGCTCGCTGCGCTGCCGCCGGAGCACGGCCCGCCACAGCCCCTCGGGCCGCGGCGACGACACGTCGCCGGGCTCGGACTCCACCACGTACCAGGCGCCCTCGGTCAGCTCCTCCTCCAGCTGACCCGGGCCCCAGCCCGAGTACCCGGCGAAGATCCGCAGCGAGCCCAGCGCGGACGCGAGCAGCTCCGGCGGCGCCTCGAGGTCGACCAGGCCGATCGCCCCGTACACGCGCCGCCAGCCCAGCGGACCCTCGTCGCCGGGGATGACGGCGATACCGAGCGCCGCGTCGAGCGAGACGGGGCCGCCCTGGAAGACGACGCCGGGCTCACCGGCGAGGGCCGCCCAGGGTTCGAGGATGTCGCCGACACCGACCGGAGTGGGCCGGTTGAGGACCACGCCGAGTGAGCCCTCCTCGTCGTGGTCGAGGAGGAGCACCACGGCACGGTCGAAGTTCGGATCGGCCAGGGCCGGAGTCGCGACGAGCAGCCGCCCTGTGAGCGAGGACACCTCGGTCATGCCAGACATGATCCCGCATCTTGGACCGAAGCGGGGAGCGGACAGCATTCGTAACCCTCCGCACAGCGCCATTGAGCGGAACGTGTTGTGGCGAATTCATGACATGGAAGGTGCCACTTCGGCCTTACGGGGCATGGGTGAACGGCGATTACAGTTTCACCTGGCCCCTGCCCGACCACTCCGGAACGCGAGATTCATGACCGGCACAGACGATGTACTGCTTGTCCACGGCGGCACCCCGCTGGAGGGCGAGATCCGCGTCCGCGGCGCGAAGAACCTCGTGCCGAAGGCGATGGTCGCCGCCCTCCTCGGCAGTGAGCCGAGCCGGCTGCGCAATGTGCCCGACATCCGCGACGTGCGGGTCGTACGCGGGCTGCTCCAGCTGCACGGCGTGACCGTACGCCCCGGGGACGAGCCCGGTGAGCTGGTGCTCGACCCGACACACGTCGAGAGCGCCAATGTCGCCGACATCGACGCCCACGCCGGCTCCTCCCGCATCCCGATCCTCTTCTGCGGCCCGCTGCTGCACCGCCTCGGCCACGCCTTCATCCCGGGCCTGGGCGGCTGCGACATCGGCGGCCGGCCGATCGACTTCCACTTCGACGTGCTGCGCCAGTTCGGCGCGAGGATCGAGAAGCGCGCGGACGGACAGTACCTGGAGGCCCCGCACAGGCTCCGCGGCACCAAGATCCGCCTGCCGTACCCGTCCGTGGGCGCCACCGAGCAGGTGCTGCTGACCGCGGTGCTCGCCGAGGGTGTGACCGAACTCTCCAACGCCGCCGTCGAGCCGGAGATCGAGGACCTCATCTGCGTCCTGCAGAAGATGGGCGCGATCATCGCCATCGACACCGACCGTACGATCCGGATCACCGGTGTCGACAAGCTCGGCGGCTACAACCACCAGGCCCTCACTGACCGGCTGGAGGCCGCCTCCTGGGCGTCCGCCGCGCTGGCCACCGAAGGCAACATCTACGTCCGCGGCGCGCAGCAGCGGTCGATGATGACGTTCCTCAACACGTACCGGAAGGTCGGCGGCGCCTTCGAGATCGACGACGACGGCATCCGCTTCTGGCACCCGGGCGGCTCGCTGAAGTCCATCGCGCTGGAGACGGACGTCCACCCCGGCTTCCAGACCGACTGGCAGCAGCCGCTGGTCGTGGCCCTGACGCAGGCCACCGGCCTGTCGATCATCCACGAGACGGTGTACGAGTCCCGGCTGGGCTTCACATCGGCGCTGAACCAGATGGGCGCGCACATCCAGCTCTACCGCGAGTGCCTGGGCGGCTCCGACTGCCGCTTCGGCCAGCGCAACTTCCTGCACTCCGCGGTCGTGTCGGGCCCCACCAAGCTCCAGGGCGCCGACCTGGTCATCCCCGACCTGCGCGGCGGCTTCTCCTACCTGATCGCGGCCCTGGCAGCCCAGGGCACGTCCCGGGTCCACGGCATCGACCTGATCAACCGCGGCTACGAGAACTTCATGGACAAGCTCGTGGAGCTGGGCGCAAAGGTCGAACTCCCCGGCAGCCCCCAGATCTGACCACCCCCACCCCGATGGCCCCCCTCCGCGGGGGCCATCACCGCTTCCGGACCCACCCGGACCTGCTGGGGGTCCGGGGGGCACCCGGCGGGCTCCCGCCCCGCCAGAGCCCCGTGAGGGCCTCGTAGGGCCCGTGGACGCGTGAAAGGGCGGCCACCCCCTCGGGATGGCCGCCCTTCGCGTACGCGGTCGTCCTACGCGTACTTAACGCCCCAGGCTCACTTGCCCTTGGCGGCTTCCTTGAGCTTCGAGCCCGCGGAGACCTTCACGCTGTAGCCGGCCGGGATCTGGATCGGGTCGCCGGTCTGCGGGTTACGAGCGGTGCGAGCGGCACGGTGGGTGCGCTCGAAGGTCAGGAAGCCGGGGATGGTGACCTTCTCGTCGCCCTTGGCGACGATCTCGCCGGTGATCTCGGCGAAAGCGGCCAGCACGGCGTCGGCGTCCTTGCGGGTCACCTCGGCGCGGTCGGCCAGCGCGGCCACCAGCTCACTGCGGTTCATGTTGTTACTCCCGTGTTCTTCTTGCCTGTGAGGCGTGCCACGCGGCGGAGCCGCATGTCGGGCACGGCGAAGCCGATGCTGCCAGGGCCCTCGGACAGTCCCCGGACCCGGGTCTGACGTCAGACCCTCGCGCCCGGTTACGCATCCTGCCCCCACCTGCGGCGGGAACGCCAATCCAGCACTCTCCCGGGTCACACGAAAAGCGTCAGTGACCTGTCACGGTGACGCTCCGTCGACCGAACGGAGACTCCCCGGAGCTGTTTCGCGGGATTTCCGGCTACGAGCCCATGGACACGCCACCCTAGAGGGGGCCCGAGGGCCCCCTCGTCGCGACGCGCCGGGCGTCGCGGGGCGGAAGAGCGTGGGTCCCGTCACATCGTCACGCGGTGACCGCGGCGCCGCCGGCCCTGGCGGCGTTGCGCACCGCCCCGGCGACCGCGCCCGCGACCTTGTCGTTGAAGACGGACGGAATGATGTAGTTCGGGTTGAGCTCGTCCTCGCCGACGACGTCCGCGAGGGCACCGGCCGCGGCCAGCATCATCTCCGTGTTGACGCTGCTCGACTGGGCGTCGAGCAGGCCGCGGAAGACGCCGGGGAAGACCAGGACGTTGTTGATCTGGTTGGGGAAGTCGGAGCGGCCGGTGGCCACAACTGCCGCCGTCTGGCGGGCGATTGCGGGGTCGACCTCCGGGTCCGGATTCGCGAGCGCGAACACGATCGCACCCTCCGCCATGGCCGCCACGTCGTCGCCGTTCAGGACGTTCGGGGCGGAGACGCCGATGAAGACGTCGGCGCCGACGACGGCCTCCTTCAGAGTGCCGGTGACGCCCTCGGGGTTGGTGTTGTCGGCGATCCAGCGCAGCGGCGAGTCGGGGTCGGCGGAGACCAGGTCCTGGCGGCCGGCATGGACGACGCCGTGGATGTCGGCGACGACGGCGTGCTTGACGCCCGCGGCGAGCAGCAGCTTGAGGATGGCCGTACCGGCGGCGCCGGCGCCGGACATGACGACGCGGACGTCACCGATGGCCTTGCCCACCACACGCAGGGCGTTGGTCAGGGCCGCGAGGACGACGATCGCCGTGCCGTGCTGGTCGTCGTGGAAGACGGGGATGTCGAGGGCCTCGCGCAGCCGTGCCTCGATCTCGAAGCAGCGGGGGGCGGAGATGTCCTCGAGGTTGATGCCGGCGAAGCCGGGGGCGATGGCCTTGACGATCTCGACGATGGCGTCGGAGTCCTGGGTGTCGAGGCAGATAGGCCAGGCGTCGATGCCGGCGAAGCGCTTGAAGAGGGCCGCCTTGCCCTCCATGACGGGCAGAGCGGCCTTGGGGCCGATGTTGCCGAGACCGAGTACGGCGGAGCCGTCCGTCACGACTGCGACGGAGTTGCGCTTGATGGTGAGGCGGCGGGCGTCCTCGGGGTTCTCGGCGATCGCCATGCAGACGCGGGCCACACCCGGCGTGTAGATCATGGAGAGGTCGTCACGGTTGCGGATGGGATGCTTCGACGCCATCTCGATCTTGCCGCCGAGGTGCATCAGGAACGTACGGTCCGAGACCTTGCCGAGAACGACACCCTCGATGGTGCGGAGCTTCTCGACGATCTCGTCCGCGTGAGTGGTGGAGGTCGCGGCGATGGTGACGTCGATCCGCAGCTTCTCGTGACCGGAAGCGGTGACGTCGAGGCCGGTGACCGAACCGCCGGAGGATTCCACAGCCGTGGTGAGCTGCGAGACCGCGGTTCCGCTCGCAGGCACCTCCAGCCGGATCGTCATCGAGTACGAGACGCTGGGCGCCGTTGCCATGACCGACTTCCTCCGCTTTCCCTGGTTTGCATGCCGCGGCCGCGGCGGCTGTCGCGGCCGCGGCAACATTCTCCGATGGTCGCACCTACCAGCGGGTAGCCGGTAATTACGAAGCTTTCGTTTTCGGAAAACGGTTTCCACCATACGAGAGGATGGTCGCCCGGTGGAAGCCCCACCCGCCCTTCTCGTACGGAAAAACACATGGGTCCGCGTCATCAACCGATGACGCGGACCCATGTGTACGTGTTGATGGCACCGACCCGCCATGCTCGCCTCGCGGCAAGTGGTCGCTCTGAGCGACAAAGGTTGGGCCCGGGGGCTTGGATCGAGCCGGTGCCAAAGCCAGACTAACAAACCGCCCCCGGAGGGGATTCCCTCTTCACGTGTTGACGGCGATCAGTCCCTGAGGAGATCCGGGACCCCGTCCGCGTCCGGGTCGTCCCGGCGCCCCGAGATCACCGTCAGCTGCTGGGTCGCACGGGTCAGCGCCACATACAGCACGCGCAGTCCGGCCGGGGACTCGTCCGCGATCTCCGCGGGCGACACGACCACCGTCGCGTCGTACTCCAGGCCCTTGGCCTCCAGGCTGCCCAGCGCCACCACGCGCTCACCCAGGCCCGCCAGCCAGCCGGCCGCCTGCCCACGGCGGTTCATCGCGACGACCACGCCGACCGTGCCGTCCACCTGACGCAGCAGCCGCTCGGCCTCCTCGCGCACGGCCGCGGCCAGGTCCCCGTCCCGTACGACGGAGCCCCGTCCGGAGCCGCGTTGACGGTTCGCCGTCACGCTGCGCTCATCGTCCGTCGTCACACTGTGCTCAGTGTTCGTGGTCACACTGTGCTCAGTGTTCGTGGTCACACTGTGCTCATTGTTCGTGGTCACACTGTGCTCATTGTTCGTGGTCACGAAACGCGGCTCCACGCCGGTCGAGCGGACCGCCTTCGGGGACTCCGTACCGGGCATGGCGAGGGCCAGGACCTTCGCGGCGAGCTGGGCGATCTCCGCGGGGTTGCGGTAGTTCACGGTGAGCGTGAAACGGCGCCGCGGGCGGGTGCCGAGGGCCTCGTCGCGCGCCTCGGCCGCCTCGTCCGGGTCCGACCAGGACGACTGCGCCGGGTCACCGACGACCGTCCAGGTGGCGTGCTTGCCACGGCGGCCGACCATGCGCCACTGCATGGGCGTGAGGTCCTGCGCCTCGTCGACGATGACGTGCGCGTACTCCGTGCGCTCCTGAGCCAGCCGCTCGGCCCGCTCGCGCTGCGACTCCTCGCGCTGCGGCATCAGCTCCTCCAGGCCGGTGAGCTGGTCCAGCGGGTCGGCCTCGCGCCGCTTGCGGGGGCGGGCCGGGGCGCCGAGCAGCGTCCGGAGTTCGTCCAGGAGCGCCACGTCGTGCACCGAGAGCCCCTCGCGCCTGAGGGAGCGTGCCAGCCGGCGCGCCTCCCCGGGGTTGAGGACGCGGCGCGCCCAGCGGCCGAGCCGCTTCTCGTCGGCCATGGCGGCGAGCACCCTGCGCGGGGTGAGCTCCGGCCACCAGGCGTCGAGGAAGGCGACGAAGCTGTCCTCGGTGGTGATGTCGTCGTCGAAGGAGCTGCGCAGCTCGGCTGCGAGCTCCGGGTCCCTCTCCCGGGTGGCCGCTCCGGACTTCGCCCACAGCGCGTCCAGCAGCAGCCGCCGGGCACGCGGCCGCAGCAGATTGACGGGCGCGGTGCCGCCGAGCGCGTTCTGCTTGATCCGGTGCAGCTCATCGGCCTCCAGCTCGAGACGCCGTCCGAAGGCGACGACCCGAAGGCGGTCCGGCGTTCCCGCCGGGACCTGCGGTCCGTCCTCCTCGCCGAACGCGAGTTGTCCGCCGTCCTCCGCGGTGCGCGGCGCCGGCGCGCCGGGCGGCGGGATGTCCAGGGCGCCCCGGACCGCCTTGCGCAGCACCTTCAGCATCCGCGAGGAACCCTTGACGCGGGCAACGGCCGGTTCGTCGTACGCCGTGGCCTCCGCGCCGTCCACCAGCGAGCCCACAGCGCGGATCGCGACCTGGCCCTCCTCGCCGAGCGAGGGCAGCACGCCCTCCGTGTACGCGACGAGCAGCGGTGTCGGCGAGACGATCAGGATGCCACCGGCGTAACGGCGGCGGTCCTGGTAGAGCAGATAGGCGGCGCGGTGCAGCGCGACGGCGGTCTTGCCGGTGCCGGGGCCGCCCGACACCTCCGTCACGGATGCGGCGGGGGCCCTGATCACCAGGTCCTGCTCGGCCTGGATGGACGAGACGATGTCCCGCATGGTGTGGCTGCGGGCCTGGCCGAGCGCGGCCATGAGCGCGCCGTCACCGATGACCGGCAGCTCCTGGCCGTTCAGGGACGCCTTCATCTCGGGGCGCATCAGGTCGTCCTCGACGCCGAGGACCTTACGGCCCTTGGAACGGATGACCCGGCGGCGTACGACCCGGCCGGGGTCGACCGGGGTGGACCGGTAGAAGGGCGCGGCGGCCGGCGCGCGCCAGTCGATGACCAGCGGAGAGTAGTCGGCGTCCAGAACGCCGATGCGGCCGATGTGCAGGGTCTCGCCGATGTCGGCGTATTGACGGGTGCCGTCGTCGCGCACGGCGTCCTCGGCGGGCTCCACCGAGGTGTACGCGCCGTCCGGGCCCTTCTTGCCGTCCTTGCCGTACAGCAGGTCGATCCGGCCGAAGAGGAAGTCCTCGAACTCGTTGTTGAGCCGACTGAGGTGGATACCGGCCCGGAACACCTGGGCGTCGCGCTCGGCGAGAGCGCCGGGCGTGCCGACCTGGCCGCGCTGGGCGGCGTCGTTCACCAGGAACTCCGCCTCGTGGATCTTCTCCTCGAGGCGGCGGTACACCTGGTCCAGGTGTACCTGCTCGACTCCGATCTCGCGATCACGGACCGAGTCGACAGCGGCATCCTGCGCGGCCACCGAGACCCCCTTCTGACGTGCATGGGCAGCCGTCCACCGTACGCGAAGGGGGCCTCGGTCCGCACGTGTGTGTCAGGCGAAGACCTCCACGAGACGCCTTCCGTCGAACGTACGGACCTCGAAGTGATCGATGTCGCCGCGGTTCATGGCGGCGCCGCCGTGCACGTACAGCGGATGCCGGGCGGCCTCGACCGGGCTGTCCTCCATGCCGTAGCCCCACTTCGGGACCGCCCAGGAGGTCACCGTCTGCTCCTCGCCGTTCTTCGAGACGGCGACGAGACTGCACTTCAGCGGACCCTTGACGTTCTTCAGCTCGAGAACGGCGTGGGTACCCCAGCCCTTGTTCTCCACCCCGATGACCGCGGTGACACCGGTCACCGGATCGGTGTTCTGCACCTTCTCCTTCATGTGTTCGTGGAAGGCGTCCTCGGCGGGGCTGGTGGGATGCGGACCGGGGTGCGCGCTGATGCCGCTGCCGCCGTCGTCCGACGTCGCCACCACGGCCACCGTGGGCCCGCCGATGATCAGCGCCGCTGCCGCCGCCACCAGATACATCCCGCGCCTGCGCCGCTGTGCGCGCCTGGCCGCGACCTCGTCGATCAGGACCTCGGCCGTCCGCGGCTCGGGCCGTAC
Organism: Streptomyces sannanensis; assembly: GCF_039536205.1. Taxonomy (GTDB): domain Bacteria; phylum Actinomycetota; class Actinomycetes; order Streptomycetales; family Streptomycetaceae; genus Streptomyces; species Streptomyces sannanensis. Next base: position 2,700,836 of record NZ_BAAAYL010000001.1, read on the forward strand.
CGGCTGCTCCGGAGGTCCGGGGAACTCCTTCAGCATGGCCAGCATCGGCTCCACGCCCGCGAGTTCGTCCAGCTCCGCCGCGCAGACCGCGCAGCCGGCCAGATGCGCCTCGAAGGCGGTGGCCTCGTCGTCGTCCAGAATGCCGAGCACATACGCGCCGACGGCGTCGTGCTCGGAACCCTCGGGGTGTCCTCGCTCCGGCACGGTCATGCTGTCACCCCCCGCTCCTCCAGCGCGAGCTTCATCGAGCGCAACGCGTAGAACACCCGGGACCGTACGGTCCCGCTGGGTATGCCGAGTGTCTCTGCCGCCTCACTGACCGTACGCCCCTTGAAGTACGTCTCCACAAGTGCCTCCCGGTGCGCGGGAGTCAGGTCGTCGAGCGCATCGGAGAGCGTCATCAGCCACAACGCCTTGTCGATCTCATCCTCCGCGGGAATGACCTCCAGCGGCGACGCGTCGACCTCCTGCGGCCGGGCCTGCCGGCTGCGGTGGCCGTCGATGACGATGCGCCGGGCGACCGTCACCAGCCAGGGTCGGACGGAGCCGGTCGCCCTGTCCAGCTGACCGGCGTTCTTCCAGGCACGTATGAGCGTCTCCTGCACCACGTCCTCGGCGCGCTGGCGGTCGCCGGCGACGAGGCGCAGTACATATCCGAGCAACGGCCCCGCGTGTTCACGGTACAGAGCCCGCATCAACTCCTCTTCGGGGACGGAGTGATGGCGGGCCCGTTGCGGACGGTCATCGGCCACGGCGGCATCCTTGCGCACCTGAACCTCCCGGTCGAGACCCTGTCCGCACGCGGCTGCGCGCGATCCTGCCTCTCCTTACGGGCGGTCCGGCCGCGGCATTCAACGCTTCCCGAACTTTTTCGCGTTCGCACCGACGGCGACCCGGCGCCGCCGGTGCCGGGCCACCCGCTCCCGGTTGCCGCACACCTCACTGGAGCACCAGCGGCGCCGGCGCCCCCGGGACGTGTCGAGGAACAGCCGACGGCAGCTGTCGCCCTCGCACTGACGCAGCCGGGACCGGGCGGCGGGGTCGGTGAGCAGCTCCACGGCATCCCGGGCGACGGCGGCGAGCAGCGCCCCGCACTCGGGCGCGCCGCTCAACGCCCGTACGAGTCCGCCGTCCGCGTCCCGCACCGCCTGCGGCGCGGGCGGCGCCGCGGCGGCCAGCGCGTTGACCCGCTCCAGGGCCGGCCCGTCCGCCGTCTCGGGCCCGTACACCAACTGCGCCACATGCCCGCGCAGTTCGGTGAACCGCCCCACCCACTCCGCGCCCACCTCGTCCAACGGCGTCCCCGGGGGCACCAGCCCCGCGCCCACCAGCCACTGCCTCAGCCGCCCGGCCCCGTCGAGCTGTTCGGCGGCCGATGCCCCTGTCGCCACGAGATCCAGGCAGACCCGCCCGGAGTCGAACCACCACATGCGCCTGTCACCGCCTAGTGGGTTACCGGTGAAGTGCCGTGCCCCCAGAGTGCCCCGGTCCGTCCCGGCCCGGAACCCCCGTTGCCGCGGCGCACCTCGCGGACGCAGAGGATCCGGCGAGGACCGCCGATCCGGGCGCGGTGCGGGACGCGTTCGAGGCCGGCCGGGTCGCCCGGAACGCGGTGCTCGTGGTGCTGTGCACGGCGGCGCCGAGCTGCCTCGCACGGGCGCCGGCCGTGTCGGGCCGGGCCTCCCGTCGGGCTCACAGGGAAAGCACCACGGCGGTGAGGGTCCGGTTGCGGGCCCTCACCGCCGTGGTCGCGCCCCGTCACACCCGGGCGCGGCGGCCCTTGCGGGAGGCTCCGTTCGGCCAGAGGCGGGGGCTTCGCTTGGCGGCGAGGTCCTCGATCCAGCCGACGGACACGATCATCAGTCCGATCAGCGGCCAGACCAGCACGACCATCCACAGCATGTAGGTGTTCTCCAGGAAGCCGCCGAAATGCTCGTCGAGGAACGGGACGCTCCACAGCAGGTCGATCAGCGGGACCGTGGCCATGATCAGGAAGTTGTGCCAGAGGTAGATGGTCACCGCCCGGTTGTTGGAGAGGGTGACCAGCTTGTCGAACCTGGCCAGCTTGCCCGGCAATTGCTGCCAGGACGGGGAGTACGACAGCAGGATCACGCAGAAACCGAAGGACCAGGTCGCCTGGGCGAGCGGGATGTCGTTGAGGTCCCAGCCGTCCCGGGTCTGGTGGCCCGAGGCCCACCACAGGCCGAAGGCCATGATGATGGCCGAGCACGAGACGGTCACATAGCGATGGACCTTCTGGATCAGCCCGTCGTGGTGGGCGAAGCCGAGGATCCAGCAGGCGCCGAACTGGGCGAAGTCGGTGACGGCGTTGCCGGTCTCGCCGGGGATCTTCACCAGGCCGGTGCCGACGATCGCGGTCAGCGCGAGCGGGGCGAGCAGGGTCACCCACGGCAGCTTGCGGAAGGCCCGCAGCAGCAGCGGCGAGGCGATCACGAACCACAGATAGGCGCGCAGATACCAGAGCGGACCCACGGACTGCACGGCCCAGGTCTGCTCGAGCAGGCCCCCCTTGTCACCGATTTCCCAGGGGAAGGGTGGGGCGCCGACCGGAACGATGAAATTGGCGAGCTTGATGAACCACCAGAGCGTCTCCTCCTTCGAGGCCTTCCATCCGGCGGCGAACATCAGCACCAGCATCACGGAGCCGAACACCCACATGGGCGGCAGCAGGCGCCGGACACGGCCGCGGATCACGCCCCAGGCGGGGCGGCTGAGGGAACGTGCCATCAGCGATCCGGCCAGCGCGAACATCACGCCCATGGAGGGGAAGAGGATCGTCAGCCAGGCCCAGCCGAAGATGTGGTAGATCACGACGCGGACGAGCGCCAGGGATCGCAGCAGGTCGAGGTAACGGTCGCGGCCGGATGCCTTGGCGGCCTTGGCGGGCGGAGCCGCCGGGGACGGAACGGGCGGGGCCGGGACCTGGACCGGGACGGCCGTCCCGTCCGCCGGGAACTGTGCGGTGTAACTGTGCGTCATGCGACAGGCCTCCGCTCATGGGTGCTGTTGCGGCGCTGGGTCGGGATGGCCCCGGGTGCCTCGACCACTCCGGTGCGGCGGAGCTTCTGCCAGCGCAGCCGGCCACCGGTGAGAGCGGTGATCCAGGACTGGAGGAGCACGACGTACATGAGCTGCCGGTAGAGGATCTGCTGAAGGGGGAGCGAGATGAGGTGGCTCATCTTCTCCCGGTCGAGCCGGAAGGCGTACGCCGCGCAGACGGCCTGGATGGCGAGTACGCCGAGCCAGGCGACGACTGTCTTGCCGGTCGGACCGAAGACCAGGCCGTACAGCAGGAACACATCGATCAGCGGGGCGAGCAGCGGCGCCAGGATCATGAAGATCGACACCAGCGGCAGTCCGACGCGGCCGAACCGGCCGGACGGGCCGCGTTCGACGACGGCTCGGCGGTGCTTCCATACGGCCTGCATGGTGCCGTAGCTCCAGCGGTAGCGCTGGGACCACAGCTGCTGCACGCTCTCCGGCGCCTCGGTCCAGGCACGGGCGTTCTCCGCGTACACGACCTGCCAGCCGTCGCGGTGCATGGCCAGGGTGATGTCGGTGTCCTCGGCGAGCGTGTCCTCGCTCATTCCGCCCACCCGCTCCAGTGCCTGGCGCCGGAAGGCGCCGACCGCGCCGGGGATGGTGGGCATGCAGCGCAGTACGTCGTACATACGGCGGTCGAGGTTGAAGCCCATCACGTACTCGATGTGCTGCCAGGCGCCGATCAGGCTGTTGCGGTTGCCGACCTTGGCGTTGCCGGCGACCGCGCCGACCCGCGGGTCACCGAAGGGCTGAACCAGCTCGCGCACGGTGGACGGTTCGAAGACCGTGTCGCCGTCCATCATCACGACGATGTCGTGACTGGCGTGCGCGATGCCGTTGTTGAGCGCGGCGGGCTTGCCGGAGTTGACCTGGCGCAGCACGCGTACGTTCGGCAGCCACATCGCCTCGACGATGTCCGCGGTGCCGTCCGTCGAGCCGTCGTCGATGACGATGACCTCGACGGGGTGGTCGCTGGCCATCAGTGACCGGACGGTGTTGGCGATGCATTCGCGCTCGTTGTATGCCGGGACCAGCACCGTCACCGGTTCGGTGACCGGCGGACCCCATCGGAAGCCCCGCTTGCGCACCTTGCGGGCGTGCAGGAAGGACAGCACCAGCATCAGCCCGAAGCGGACGAAGACCAGGACGCCGATGATGGCGAGGCCGCCGACGAGGACGTCGGTCACATGCTCGGAAATGCCGACCGCGGTGACGAAGGCCTTGCCCTTCCACAGGTCGAGGCCGGTGACGGGGGTGTGCGCGGTGTGGGAATGGGCGCCGAGTCCCTCGCTGAGCGTGGCGAACTGATAGCCCTTGGACTGCAGCTCGGGCAGCAGCCTGTCGAGGGCAGCCAGGGTCTGGGAGCGGTCACCACCGGAGTCGTGCATCAGGACGATGGCGCCCTTGCCGCTCTCCTTGGGGGTGGCGTTGCGGACGATCGTGTCGACGCCGGGGCGCTTCCAGTCCTCGCTGTCGGTGTTGTTGAACGCGGTGAGGTAACCGCGGCTGCCCACGTACTTGGTGACCGGCCAGTTGTCGTTGTCCAGGGCGTACGAGAACGACGAGTACGGGGGCCGGAACAGCGAGGTGCGGATGCCGGCCGCGCCCGCGAGGGCCAGCTGGTTCTGCGAGAGCTCCCAGTCGATGCGGCTCTTGGACTGGTATGAGAGGTCGGGGTGGTTGAAGGTGTGCAGTCCGAGCTCGTGCCCCTCCGCCACGATCCGCGCCACGAGGTCGGGGTGGCGGGAGGCCATGGTGCCGGTGACGAAGAAGACGCCGTGCGCGTCGTACTGCTTCAGCTTGTCGAGGACCTTGGGCGTCCACTCCGGGTCGGGGCCGTCGTCGAAGGTGAGGACCAGCTTGTGGTCGCGCACCTCCAGCGCCTTCGGCTCCTCGGTGGCGCTCCGGGCGTCGATGACCGGTCCGCCCTCCAGGATGTGGGTGGGCACCTTGTCGTTGTCGGACGGCGGCCGGACGCGGTGGTCGGCGAGGATCTCGCTGTGCGCGTAGCCACGCAGCATCAGCATGGCGAAGAGCGCGGCGAGGAAGAGCGAGGGCAGCAGATAGCGCATGGGCAGCCTGCGGCGCCTGATCGCCTTGGGACGGGCTGTCATGCACTTTCTCCTGAGGGCGCGGTGGGGTCGGACGACGGCTCGGGGGCGGTGTCGGTGGGGTTGGGGCTGCTCGGCTCCGGGTCGGGGCCGCCCGTGGCGGGCTGGGTGGGCGAACCGACAGGGTCCGGCGGCGGGACGACGGTGCCGCCCGAGGGCTTGGGCTTCGGGGAGGTCGCGGAGGCTCCGGGGCCGAGAGGCGCGGAACCGTCGGCGGAGCCGCTGCCCGCGGGCGAGGGCACGGTGGAGCCCCTGGAGTCGGTGGGGAGGGGAGAGCCGGCTCCGGGTATCGGGCCGCCGTCCTTGGTGACGGACGGCGAGGCGGGCGCGGTGGGGTCGGAAGAGACCTTGACCGTCCCCGCCTTCTTGTCGTCGGACTCTCCGGGGATCAGCAGCCAGGGCGCACTGGAGTTGCCACCGAGGAGGGTGGCGACCAGCACGATGCCGTAACAGGCGAAGGCAAAACCGAAGAACCAGCCGAGGCGGCGCAGTTTGCGCTGTCGGCGGCCGCTCGTGTCGACGAACACAGGCCCCTCGGAGCCGTCCGGGCCCGGGTCGGCGACCGGGGCCACGGTCGTGGTCGTGCCCTCGACCGAGCCCATCGGCCGGTCCGTGGGAAGACCCAGGGTTGCCGGATCCGATAACTGACGTCCGATTCCGTCGAGTTCGACGGTCATGTCCTGCGGATCGGGCGAACTTTCGAAATGGCTGTCTTCTCGCGGACTGTCCATTGATGTACGCATCCCCAATGAATGAATCGAGGGTGCGCATACGGCTGCCGGGCACTACTCGCCGTCGGACCGGACCCCCATCTGACCCGAGCGCCCCCCTACCACATCGCGCCCGGCAACGAATGTATCGCAAGCCGGAGACGGCGGTTGCCCATGTCAGCAGTTGTTCACCGTGAGGACGTAATCCCCGGGCGGAAGCCAGTGGTCCGCGGGCATATCCAGCCAGCGCTCCGCCGTGGACAGTCGTGCGGCGGTGGCCCGCAGGGCGTCAACTCCTGGGTGGTTCACGCCTTTTCGCCAGACAAGTGACACCGGCGACAGCGGGACCGGGTCGACCAGGGGCCGTACGACCATCTCGGGCACCTCGATGAACTCGGTGCTCGCCAGCACCGACCATCCCTGCTTGCGTACGACGCGGACGAACTCCTCCTTCCCGGCGATCTCCGGGAAGGGCGCCGCCGCCTCGATACCCCTGCCCTCGAAGAGACGACTGGCCAGATCCGTCCACTCCGCGGTGGCCGGATTGCCCGCGCCCGTGTAGAGGGTCTCCCCCGCCAGGGCGTCCAGCGGGACCTCCTCCCGTGCGGCCAGCGAATGGTCGTCGGGCAGCAGCACCGCCATCCGCTCGTACCGCACCGGCTGATGGGCGAGCCCGGCCAGCACCGCCGGGTCCAGGCCCGCGACCCGGCCGAAGGAGACATCGAGCCGGCCCGCCAGGATCTCGGCCGCCGCGCCGGTGAGGCCGCTGACGTACCGTGCGACGAACTCCAGCGCGGGCGCGGCCTTCCGGGTCTCCATGAGCACCTGGTGGCCCGTGCCGACCGGGGCGCCGATGTCGACCAGCAGCGGACGCTCCACCTGGGCGAAGGCGGCGGTCAGTTCGTCGTGCGCGGCCAGCGTCCGACGGGCGTACGGCAGCAGCCGCTCGCCGTCCGCGCTCAACGCCACCTGACGGGTGGAGCGTATGAACAGCTCGGCGCCCAACTCCCGTTCCAGGCGGCGGATGTCCCGGCTCAGCGCCTGCTGTGCGACATAGAGCCTGGCCGCGGCGCGGGTGAAGTGCAGCTCCTCCGCGACGGCGGTGAAGGCGCGCAGCAGCCGGGGGTCGATGTTCTGGGGCATCCGGTGAATTTACAACGCGGGTGCGTGAATCGGCGCACAGAAGGTGTTGGACCGGTCGACGGCCCCGCGGGGAAGGTTGATCCATGCCGAACGACACCCCCATCGTGCTGGGCCTCTCCGGGGACGTACTGGTCGCCGTCGAGCGGAGGCAGCCGCGGCCCCCGGGCCCGTACCGCCGGCTGTTCGCCGTGCCCGGCGCCCGCGCCTTCACCGCCGGCAACATCGTCGCCCGCCTCCCCATGGGGATGTTCAGCGTGAGCGCCGTCATCATGATCGCCGGGCAGCGCGGCTCGTACGCCCTCGCCGGAGCCGTCACCGCCGTCGGACTCGCCGCCACCGCGCTGGTCGCGCCGTGGACCGCGCGCATGGTGGACCGCTACGGGCAGGCCCGTGTCGCGGTGCCCGCGACCGCGATCGCCGTGCTGGGCTCGCTGGGGCTGCTGCTGTGCGTGCACTACGACACCCCGGACTGGACCCTCTTCGCCGCGTACGCCGCCACCGCCACCACCCCCAACATCGGCGGCCTGTCCCGCGCCCGCTGGGCCCATCTGCACCGCGGCGACCCGGCCGCGCTGCACACCGCGAACTCCTTCGAGCAGGCCGCCGACGAGCTGTGCTTCATGCTCGGCCCGGTCGTCGCCGTGTTCCTGTGCTCCGCGCTCTTCCCGGAGGCCGGCACCCTGGTGGGCGCGGCACTGCTGCTCACCGGCATGCTCCTCTTCGCCGCCCAGCGGGCGACCGAACCGCCCGTGGCGGCGCGTGCGGGCCGTACCGCCTCACCGGTACGTCTGCCCGGCATACGGGCCCTGCTCGCCGTCTTCCTCGCCACCGGCGCGGTCTTCGGCTCGATGGAGGTCGTCTCCATCGCCTTCCTCGACGAGCACGGGGGCGGCCCGCTGGCGGGCGTGGTGCTCGCGTTCCAGGCTCTGGGCTCGTGCACGGCCGGTCTGCTGTACGGCCGGGTACGCCCCGCGGGCAGCGTCACCCGCCGGCTGGCCGGCTGCCTCGCCGCGATGACCGTCCTGATGACCGGCCCCCTGCTGGCGGCGACCACGGGCTCGCTGCTCGCCCTGGCCGGGGCACTGCTGCTGGCCGGCATGGCGACGGCGCCGACGATGGTGACGGGCATGACGCTGATCCAGCGGGTCACCCCGGAGGGCAGCCTGAACGAGGGCATGACCCTGGCGGTGACGGCCCTGCTGGGCGGTATCGCGGCCGGCTCCGCGGCCGGCGGCCGGGTGATCGAGCAAGCGGGGACGGGCACGGGGTACCTGGTTCCGGTGTGCGCCGCCGCGCTGGCACTGCTGCTCTGCTGCGCCGGCTCGGCCCGTCGCGTTGTGCGACCGTAGGACGCCGTAGGACGCTTACGCAACCCGCAATCGAGTAGGAGGGACGGGTCGCCCGTCCCTCCTCTCACACCACCGGACATGCGGGCCACGCATCCGGCGGTTCATCAAGCTGATCTCAACCGTTGCCAGGTCGGCTTGAGCATGCGCAGGCCGAGGTCGTCCCAGTGAGAGTTGGGCATCGCCCGCTGAAGGACAGCCGATCCCGCGATCCGCCAGTAACCCTTGCCGCTGCCCGCCCATTCGCGGGCCTTCCACTCGGCGATGCCGAGCTCGCGGAGGTTCCTGAACCGGGCCTTGGGGAGCTTCCATTCCTTCCAGCGGATCTGCCGCATCCTGCGGCGGAACCACTCGTCCAGCTCCCTGAACACCTTCGGGGTGTCCGCTAGCTGGAAGTAGCCCATCCATCCGGTGGTGAAGCGGTTGATCTTCGCGATGCGTTCATCCATCGCGATGCTCCACCGGCGCGAGGTCAACTCCCGCAGCCGGTCCTTCAGGCGCTTGACCGCCTTCGGATCGACCCGGATCCTGACCCCGGCCCGGGTGAAGTAGAAGCCGAACCCCAGCAGCACCGCCGAGCGGGCGTGGCCCACCTTCGACTTCTCCCGGTTGACCATCAGTTTCAGCCGCTGCTCGACCACGGCCGTGACCGAGGCGAGCACCCTTCTGGCGGCTCGTTCGCTCCGCACGAAGACGCGCACGTCGTCGGCGTAGCGCACGAACCGGTGACCGCGCCTGAACAGTTCCCGGTCCAGGTCGTCGAGCATGATGTTCGACAGCACCGGCGACAGCGGGGACCCCTGCGGGGTCCCCTCTTCGCTCGGCATCTTGATGCCGTCCACCATGATCCCGGCTTCCAAATACCTGCGGACCAGTCTCAAGACCCTGCGGTCAGCGACCTTGCGCGCGACCCGCGCCATCAGGACGTCATGCTGGACCCGGTCGAAGAACCGGTCCAGATCAAGGTCCACGACCCACCGGTAGCCGTCCTCGATCGCCCGCCGCGCGACCCGGACCGCCTGATGGGCGGACCGGCCGGGACGGAATCCGAAGGACGACCCCGAGAACTGCGGGTCGAAGATGGGCACGAGTACTTGCGCGATGGCCTGCTGGATCAAGCGGTCCAGCACCCGCGGCACCCCCAGCATCCGCTCGCCGCCACCAGGCTTCGGGATGATCACCTGACGGACCGGCGCCGGCCGGTAGATGCCCGCGTCGAGTTCGGCCCTCACTTCAGGCCAGTGCACTGCGATCCACGGCCGCAACTCAGCCGTAGTCATGCCATCCACTCCGGGTGCACCCCGGTTCACTTCGACGCGGTTGAGCGCCGCGAGCAGGTTCTCCCTGGAGAGCATCCGCTCCCACAGCGAGGACTCCCGCTCCCGGTGAACGTCCTCCATGGAGTGCGCCGACCGGCCACTACGCTCCGCCGGGACACTTCCGGAATGCACCGGTCCCTCCCCGGTCGGCACCGCCGAAGCGGACTTGCCGCGGTCCATGTGACCAGCACGAGCAACCACCACATCACCCGTTCCACTCGATGTTCGGCCCTTCCCAGCCCACCGCCAAGCGGCGGCCATCCCGGCTGGTACTACGGCCTCTGCTGACTTCTGCCCGGTCAGAGTCGGCCTCCCGGCCCACTCCGTCGGCGCGGCGACACCTCAGCACAACCGACACCCGAACAGATCTCCCCAGGTAAGAACGATCACTGTCCCTGGATCTCCGCCGCGTTTACGCACTGGCCTTCTTGGCAGTGACGGGCTTCGCCTTGCCATGCAGGCTCACCCGACCAGCACGCCTCATACACGGTTCGTGTTCCTCGGTACCCAGGTCTCGCCTCGGGCTTCCTCCAGACCCCACCTCACGATGACGCCCTTGCCTCCGGCTCGGGGTTAGCACCACCTCTTCCCCCAGGGGACTTTCACCCCCAAGCAATCGCCCATGCTGGGCGCACACGACGAAGGCCCGGCAGCCGTAGCTGTCGGGCCTTGTCACACATGGGATGAGTGGAGATGGCGGGAATCGAACCCGCGTCCAACGGTGCAGAACCAGGGCTTCTCCGTGTGCAGTCCGCTGCGATTTTCTCAGCCCCGGAGATCACGCGGACAAGTCTCCGACGGGCTCAGTCACTGTTTGATTTCCCTCCGGGCCCCGTGACCGGGCCTAGAGGTTTAGTTCCCTAGCTGACGTCAGGAACCGGGTCGGGAACACCCCCGGGCTGACGCTCCATGAATGAAGGTTCGCTCAGGCTGCGATCAGGCAGCGAGGGCGAAGGCTTCGGAGTTATCGCGCTTGGAGTTGGCGATTATTGGTTGCGACATATGGTTTACGAGATCATTGCCGCTTCCTCGACACGCTTCCCCTGCTTCGACATCCGCTGTCGAAACCGATCATCCCCATGTTGATTTTTCAAAACATGCACCTGCTCCGAGGCGCAGAGCCATCGTACGTGACCGACGCACGACGATGCCAGTGCATTCCTACCCGCGCTGACGCCGTCGCACCGCCGACATCGCACGGTCCGCCTCGCGCCGGTCCTGCTTCTCGCGCAGGGTCTGCCGCTTGTCGTACTCCTTCTTGCCCTTCGCCAGGGCGATCTCGACCTTGGCCCGGCCGTCCTTGAAGTACAGGGACAGGGGCACGATCGTGTGACCCGTCTCCTGGGACTTGGACTCGAGCTTGTCGATCTCCTCGCGGTGCAGCAGCAGCTTCCGCTTGCGCCGCGCGCTGTGGTTGGTCCATGTGCCCTGGCTGTACTCAGGGACGTGCACGTTGTGCAGCCACGCCTCGTGGCCGTCGATCTGGACGAACCCGTCCACGAGCGAGGCCCGCCCCTGACGCAGCGACTTGACCTCGGTACCCATCAGCACGAGCCCGCACTCGTAGGTGTCGAGGATGTGGTAGTCGTGCCGCGCCTTCTTGTTCTGCGCGATGAGCTTGCGCCCTTTTTCCTTTGCCATAGTGCCGTCATTTTCGCACTACGAGCCGGTTCCGAGGCCACTCAATACTGTCCGGGCCCGCTCCTCGGCTCCCTCGCCCACAGGGACGTCCGGCGCGATGCCCCGGCCGTCGACGCTGTGACCGGCGGGGGTGCGGTAGTGGCCGACGGTGAGCTCGGCGACCGAGCCGTCCGGGAGGCGGCTGGGCATCTGGACCGCCCCCTTGCCGAAGGTGCGCGAGCCGACCGTGACGGCGCGGCCGCGGTCCTGCAGAGCGCCGGTGAGCAGCTCGGCCGCGCTCATCGTGCCGCCGTCGATGAGCGCGACCAGGGGTCTGGCAGTGTCCCCGCCGGACTCCGCGTACAGGGCGCGTTGTTCTCCGTCGACGTCGTAGGTGGCGACGAGGCCTCCGTCGAGGAAGGCGGAGGCCGCTGTGACGGCCTCGGTGACCAGCCCGCCGGCGTTGCCGCGCAGGTCGAGGAGGACTCCGGCGCCGGCCGGGGCGCCGCGTACGGCGTCGCGGACCCGCCGGCCGGTGCCACGGGTGAAGGAGGAGACCTTGATGAGGACGGTGTCGCCGCCGAGCCGCTCGACGGTGACCGCCTCGGTGGTCAGCCGGGCCCGGCGGAGGGTCGCGGTCCAGGAGTGTCCGGCCCGTTCGAGGCCGAGGAGGACACGGCTGCCGGCCGTGCCGCGCAGCAGCGCGACGGTCTCGGTGACGGGACGCTTCCCGATGCCGCGGCCGTCGACCGTGAGCAGCCGGTCACCCGCTCTGATCCCGGCCCGCGCGGCGGGTCCGCCGGTCTGGACCCTTGCGACCTCGACACGGCCGTCGGCGGCGCGTCTGGCCCACAGGCCGACGCCGGTGTACTGGCCGTCGAGGGCCTGCTCGAAGCGCTCGTACTCGTCCTTGTCGTACACCGCGCCCCAGCGGTCGCCGCTGCGGCTGACGGCCTCCTCGGCGGCCTCTGTGCCGGACTTGCCGTCGGCGATCGCCTCGGCGGCGGCCCGGGCGACGGCCTCACGGCCGGTGACCGCGGCCCATTCGGTGTCGCCCGGCGTTTTCGCGTCGGCGCGCGGGAGGGAGTCGGTGGCCGCCGCGGTGGCGAGCACGCTCACGAAGACCAACGTCAGGGCCGCCCCACGGCGGATCCGGCGGGGCCTGGCACAGAAATCCGGACCTGACATGGCGGTGAGTCTAGGCCAACCCCCGGACGCCGTACGGCCCGTTGACCGCAGGGCATCCGGAGTGCACGTCACACCTTCAGGTACTTGCGCAGCGCCACAAGAGCGGCAAGCGCGGGCATCAGCAGACTGATCACAAGAATCAGCGGCATCTTGGTGATCACCGCGTCCCAGCCCAGGAAGTCGACGGTGTGGATCTTGTCGGCGAGCGCCACACCGTGGTCGATCAGGAAGTACCGGCCCAGCAGCAGCATTCCGCAGGCGACCACTCCGCCGATCGCGCCGGCGACGGCGGCCTCCATGATGAACGGCATCTGGATGTAGAAGCTGGACGCGCCGACCAGCCGCATGATGCCCGTTTCACGACGACGGCTGAACGCCGAGACACGCACCGTGTTGACGATCAGCATCAGCGCGATCAGAAGCATCAGGGCCATGACCGCGAGCGCGGCCATGTTCATGCCGTTCATCATCTCGAAGAGCGGCTCCAGGGTTTCGCGCTGGTCCTGGACGGACTCCACGCCCGCCCGGCCCGCGAACGCGGTGGCGACGACCTGGTACTTCTGCGGGTCGTCGAGCTTGACCCGGAACGACTCCTGCATCTGGTCCGGGGTGATGTAGCCCGCGACCGGGGTCTTCCCGTACTGCTCCTGGTAGTGACTGAACGCCTCGTCGGCCGTCTCGTGATGGACTTGCTTGACGATGTCCATCTTCTTGAGATCGGCCTCGATCTCCTCCATCTGCTGCGGGGTGACCGCACCCTTCGAACACCGGGAGCCACCGCTCTCGGCGTCGTTCTTGTTGCAGAGGAAGATGGAGACGTTGACCTTGTCGTACCAGTAGCCCTTCATCGAGCTCACCTGCTCGCGCATGAGCAGCGCGCCGCCGAAGAGGGCGAGCGAGAGGGCGACCGAGACGATGACGGCGAAGGTCATCGTGAGGTTGCGGCGGAGACCGACGCCGATCTCCGACATGACGAACTGAGCGCGCATCGCGTGCTTTTCAGCCTTTCCTCAGTGCTGGTAGCCGTAGACGCCGCGCGCCTGGTCGCGGACGAGACGGCCGCCTTCGAGCTCGATGACGCGCTTGCGCATCTGGTCGACGATGTTCTGGTCGTGGGTCGCCATCAGCACAGTCGTACCGGTCCTGTTGATGCGGTCCAGCAGCTTCATGATGCCGACGGAGGTCTGCGGGTCGAGGTTGCCGGTCGGCTCGTCGGCGATCAGCAGCATCGGGCGGTTGACGAAGGCCCGCGCGATCGCCACCCGCTGCTGCTCACCACCGGAGAGCTCGCCGGGCCTTCGGTCCTCCTTGCCGCCGAGGCCGACCAGGTCGAGCACCTGGGGCACGGCCTTGCGGATCTCGCCGCGCGGCTTGCCGATGACCTCCTGGGCGAAGGCGACGTTCTCCGCAACGGTCTTGTTGGGGAGGAGACGGAAGTCCTGGAAGACCGTGCCCAACTGGCGGCGCATGTGCGGCACCTTCCAGTTGGACAGGCGCGCCAAGTCCTTGCCGAGGACGTGCACCTGGCCATGACTGGCGCGCTCCTCACGGAGGATCAGCCGCAGGAAGGTCGACTTGCCGGAACCGGACGAGCCCACCAGGAAGACGAATTCCCCCTTCTCGATCTCGAGGGAGACGTCACGCAGGGCGGGACGGTTCTGCTTGGGATAGGTCTTGGAGACGTTGTCGAATCGGATCACGGATGCACCACGGTCGGCCGGGAGTAGGTGTGCGTGACCATACGCGAATGAGGATGGCGCGCGCAGTTCGCGTCCCGGGTTGACCGTTTCATCCCGTATGGATCCCGTAACTGTACGCACAAGCCGAGCCCGGGATCCCGGCGGGGCGCGCCGAATCCCTCCCGAGCTGGCACAGTGGGAGGGGGAACGGTTGCGTTGCCCTGAGCGTTGTGCGGAGTGAACGTTGCGGTTCCGCGAGAAACGGTTTGCGGCTCCGCCGCGCGGGAGGAGGAGAGCGCATGACCTATGACCGATTGGTGTGCGCCAACTGCGCGGCCCCCGTCAGCGAGGGCAGATGCCCGGTCTGCCGGGCCAACCGGGAGCGGCTCCAGCAGGAGGGACCCTTCGGAGGCCTCAGCCCGGCGGCGCTGCTCGTGCTGCTGGTGGTGCTGATCGCGGCGGTGGCCCTGCTGGCCCACCAGACCGTCTAGGCATACGCGAAAACGCCCGGGGTGCCGTCGGCACCCCGGGCGTTTCTGTGCGTACGCGACCGCTTACGCGGCGGTGCGGCCGCCGACCGCCAGGCGCGGCAGGACCCGGAAGGCGATACCGCCGGCGATCATCGTCGCGGCGCCGACCACCAGGAACGTGGTCTCCCCGGCGCCGGTCTCGGCGAGCTCCTCCTTGACGGCACCCTGCGCGACCGGGTGAGAGCCGACGTTGTTGGTGTTGGGGTTGTTGTCGGTGCAGCTGATGCTGTCGAGGTCGACGGTGCAGGTGTTGCTGTTGTCGCCGCCGCCGGTAGTGGTGGTGGCGCCGGTGGCGGAGGAACCTCCGTTGCCCCCACCGGTCACGGAGCCGCTGCCGTTGCCGCCGGAGCCATTCCCGTTGCCGTTGCTACCGCCGTTACCGCCGGAGCCGTTCCCGTTGCCGTTGCTACCGCCGTTACCGCCGGAGCCGTTCCCGTTACCGCCGGAGCCGTTCCCGTTGCCGCCGGAGCCGTTCCCGTTGCCGCCGTCGTTACCGGCACCACCGTCGTTACCGGCACCACCGTCGTTACCGGCACCACCGTCGTTACCGGCACCACCGTCGTTACCGGCACCACCGTCGTTACCGGCACCACCGTCGTTGCCCGCACCACCGTCGTTACCGGCACCACCGTCGTTGCCCGCACCACCGTCGTTACCGGCACCACCGTCGTTGCCCGCACCACCGTCGTTACCGGCACCACCGTCGTTGCCCGCACCACCGTCGTTACCGGCACCACCGTCGTTGCCCGCACCACCGTCGTTGCCCGCACCACCGTCGTTACCGGTGCCGCCGTCGTTACCGGTGCCGCCGGTGTCGACGCCGCCGGGGTCGCCGGAGTTGTCGCCGTCCTCGCCGCCGACGCCGAGCCCGGCGTCCATGGTCACGGCGCCGGCACCGAAGCCGGCGGCCTGCGCCGCGCCCGCGGCGGTCAGGGACGCGCCGGCGAGGATGAGTGTCCCGGCGGCTATGCGCGCGAAACGGACGCGCGTCTTGTTGCTCATTGCCTGCTACCCCCAGTAGCCGATCTCGTCAATGGAGCAGCGTCAGAGGCGGCAGCTACGAGAGGGGCGTCACACGTACGCGTACATCCCCCCGGCCGCACACGCCCCAGAGATACGCATGCCTCACACAACCCTCCCGACTTTCCAGGTGCGCGTCAAGAACGTTGCGCGAGCAATGCCCGGATTGATCGGAGTTGGCCGAAGAAAAAAGGAACTGCCGCCCTCGGGGCGGCAGTTTCCTTGTCGACAAAGCGCCGTTCGCTTACTTCTCCTGCTGCTTGCGCCGGCGAATTCCGGCCTGGAGGCCGTGCTGGATGTTCCTCTCGCAAGGCATCCGCGAACGCCCTACTTCTCCTGCTGCTTCCGCCAGCGGATGCCCGCTTCGAGGCCGTGCTGGATGTTCCTCTCGCAGGACACCCGCGAACGCCCTACTTCTCCTGCTGCTTCCGCCAGCGGATGCCCGCTTCGAGGCCGTGCTGGATGTTCCTCTCGCAGGACACCCGCGAACGCCCTACTTCTCCTGCTGCTTCCGCCAGCGGATGCCCGCTTCGAGGCCGTGCTGGATGTTCCTCTCGCAGGACACCCGCGAACGCCCTACTTCTCCTGCTGCTTCCGCCAGCGGATGCCCGCTTCGAGGAAGCCGTCGATCTCGCCGTCGAGCACGGACTGCGGGTTGCCGACCTCGAACTCCGTACGCAGGTCCTTGACCATCTGGTACGGGTGGAGGACGTACGAACGCATCTGGTTGCCCCAGGAGTTGCCACCGTCGCCCTTGAGGGCGTCCATCTTGGCCTGCTCCTCCTGGCGGCGCCGCTCCAGCAGCTTCGACTGGAGGACGTTCATGGCGCTCGCCTTGTTCTGGATCTGGGAGCGCTCGTTCTGGCAGGAGACCACGATGCCGGTCGGAATATGCGTGATGCGCACCGCGGAGTCTGTGGTGTTGACGCCCTGGCCGCCGGGGCCGGAGGCGCGGTACACGTCGATGCGCAGCTCGGACTCGTCGATCTCGACATGGTCGGACTGCTCGACGACCGGGAGCACCTCGACGCCGGCGAAGGACGTCTGGCGGCGGCCCTGGTTGTCGAAGGGCGAGATACGGACCAGGCGGTGCGTGCCCTGTTCGACGGAGAGCGTGCCGTAGGCGTACGGGGCCTTCACGACGAAGGTGGTCGACTTGATGCCGGCCTCCTCCGCGTACGAGGTCTCGTAGACCTCGGTGGAGTAGCCGTGACGCTCCGCCCAGCGCAGGTACATGCGCTGCAGGCGCTCCGCGAAGTCGGAGGCGTCCACGCCGCCGGCCTCGGCACGGATGTTGACGAGCGCCTCGCGCTCGTCGTACTCGCCGGACAGGAGGGTACGGACCTCCATCTCGTCCAGCGCCTTCCTCACGGACCCCAGCTCGACCTCGGCCTCGGCGCGGGTATCCGCGTCGTCCTCCATCTCGGCCAGCTCGAAGAGCACGCCCAGATCGTCGATCCGCGCGCGGAGTGCCTCCGTCTTGCGGACCTCGGTCTGGAGGTGCGAAAGCCTGCTGGTGATCTTCTGTGCCGCCTCGGGGTCGTCCCACAGGGACGGTGCGGCCGCCTGCTCCTCGAGCACGGCGATGTCTGCCCTCAGCTTCTCGAGGTCCAGAACGGCCTCGATCGACCCCATGGTCGAGGAGAGGGACTTCAGCTCTTCGGATACGTCGACGACTGCCACGCGTCCAGCGTAACGGCTGTCGGGCCGTACCTTCCCCGGCCTGTGTGGCGAAGGTCTCCCGGACGGTCCGGGAGGGCCCGGCGTACAGTCGAGACATGACTCTTCTCGTGATGCGCCGCCATGTGGACTACATGCGCGTCACGACCATGAGCTGTCTGCCGCAGGGCTGATTCCCGCTTCGTCTCCCTCGCTGCCGCACAGGCCCTGTCTGCGGTCCCTTCACGGTCCTCGGCTCACCCTGCCGACGGTTCTCCCTCCCCGCCGTCCCCGCCATCGCCGGGGACAGGGCCTCCGTACACCAGAAACGGAACCGTCATGCCGTCCACGCTCAGCCCTGCTCCCACTTCTCTGCCCGTCATAGATCTGTCCCGCGCCGATGACCCCGCGACGCGGGAGGCGTTCCGGCAGGAGCTGCACGCCGCCGCCCACGGCACCGGCTTCTTCCATCTCACCGGGCATGGCGTCAGCGCCGAGGAGACCGCCCGGATCCTCGCCGTGACCAGGGAGTTCTTCACTCTGCCCGAGGCAGACCGGCTGGCGATCAGCAATCTGAACTCCCCGTACTTCCGTGGCTACACGCACATCGGCCATGAGCTGACGGGCGGCCGTTCCGACTGGCGTGACCAGCTCGATGTGGGCGCCGAGCGACCCGCGCCCGTCGTCGGCCCGGACGATCCGGCATATCTGTGGCTGGAGGGCCCCAACCAGTGGCCCGAAGCGCTGCCCGAGCTGCGTACGGTCGTGCTGGACTGGCAGCAACGGCTGGCGGCGGTGGCACACCGGCTGCTGAAGGAGCTGCTGGCCTCGATCGGGGCCCCGGAGGACTTCTTCGACGCGGCCTTCGCCGAGCGCCCGCATCTGCACACCAAACTCGTCCGCTACCCCGGATCCGCACCCACCGGCGAGGACCAGGGCGTGGGCGCGCACAAGGACTACGGCTTCCTGACCCTGCTGCTGCAGGACGGCGTCGGCGGCCTCCAGGTGCGGATGGACGACGGTTTCCTGGATGTGCCGCCGCTGCCGGGGGCGTTCGTCGTCAATCTGGGCGAGCTGCTGGAGATCGCCACTGAGGGGTATCTCACGGCGACCGACCACCGAGTGGTCAGCCCGCCCGGTGCCGTGGAGCGGTTCTCCGTCCCCTTCTTCTACAACCCGCGCCTCGACGCGGTGATCGAGACGGTGCCGGGCGGCTATCTGCCGCATGCTCCGGGCGTCGCACACGACGAGTCGAACCCGCTGCACGCCCAGTACGGGTTCAACGAGCTCAAGGGCTGGGTCCGCGCCCACCCGGAGGTCGCCGGGCGCCACCACCCGGATCTGGTGGGTTAGGGGGCGTCCGACGGATCGAACTGGATCGGCGAGCGCCCGCCGCGGAGCGGCTGGTGTGCGCGCATGCAGCTTCGGATCCAGGGTGGAGGGAGGCCCGCCGCGGAGCGGCTGGTGTGCGCGCATGCAGCTTCGGATCCAGGGTGGAGGGAGGCCCGCCGCGGAGCGGCTGCTGTCCACGCATGCGGTGGGGGCACCCCCAGCGGCAGGGGGAGGTAGCTGGGGGACATCGGCGACCGATGACAACGCCGGTGTCACCACCCGTGCCCGAAGGGCCACGGGGAAGAGACGAAGCCGCAGGGCGCCGCAAGTCCGGCATGATCGGCCGGAGACCCCCTTGGCCGTCAGGTCAGGGCGCGGCCGGCGCGGAGTTGTTGCCGTCCCGCGGTGTCGGGGTCGTGTCGTCGTCCGACGAGGCGAGCCGGCCGCCGATGCCGATCGCCGCGGCCAGCGCGAGCGCCGCGACGCCGAGGGTGATGCGCCGTTTACGGATGGCCTCGGCGCGGTGGCGGGCCGAACCGGGGCGGCGCTCGCCGGGGATCCGCGGGGCGCGGGCGGTGCCGTGCGCGCCGCCCGCGAGCTCGTCGGGGGCCGGGACGCGCATGCTGGTGTGGGTGTCCCGGTTGGAGTCGGGGCCGGCCGAGCCGGGGACCAGCGGGACGGCGCCGCGGCGGCGGGGCTCGTTCGGGACCGTGGGGTACGGGATCTCGTCGTACCGGGGCTCCCCGGGCTCCTCCGCGTCGGGCTCGTCGACGTCCAGCGGGGGCATGCCGGCGAGGAGCGGGAGCTGCTCGCGCAGCCGGACGGACAGCTCCGAGGCGCGCAGCCGGGACGCCGGGGCCTTGGCCAGGCACTGGACGATCAGCTGCCACAGCTCCTCCGGGATGCCGGGGAGCGGTACGACGGTCTCGGTGACATGGCGGCGCAGTACGGCGCCGGGGTGGCCGCCGCCGAACGGGGTGAAGCCCGCCAGGAGTTCGTACAGGACCGTGGCGAGGGCGTAGATGTCGACGGCCGCGCGCGGGGGCAGGCCCTCGACGATCTCGGGGGCGATGTAGTCGGGCGTGCCGATGATGCCCGGGGAGTTCGGGGGATGTCCTCCCGCGGGGCGCAGTGCCTTGGCGCGCCGCGGGGTGTCGATCAGCTTGGCGACGCCGAAGTCGGTGAGCAGAGCGGGATGGGACCCGCCCGGGCCGATCGGGCCCTGCATGTCGAGAAGGATGTTCTCGGGCTTGACGTCGCGGTGCACGATCCCGGCGGCGTGCGCGGCGGCCAGACCGTCCGCGACATCGGCGACGATCGCCACGGCCGCCTCGGGGGCGAGGCGGCGCTCGCGGTCGACGCGGGTACGCAGATCCGTGCCGCGGACCAGGTCCATGACCAGGGCCAGGTCGTTGCCGTCCACGACGAGGTCGCGTACACCGACGACGTTCGGGTGCTCGAGTCCGAGCAGAGCGGTGCGCTCCTGTACGAAGCGGCCCACCAGTTCCTGGTCCGACGCGAGGTCTTCACGCAGCAGCTTGATGGCGACGGGCCCTTCGGGGCCCTCGCCCAGCCACACCGTGCCCGCGCTGCCGCGCCCCAGGATCTGGTGGGCGGTGTAGCGGCTGCCGATCTTCCGTGCCAAGACTGCTCCCTCAGCGGCTGCGGCTGGCTCTCCGGTCGACAAACCTACGCGGGTCCGGGGCCCGCCTTCACATCGGCAGGCCGATTCACCCCTTGGAAGTCGACTTGTCGACCCAGTCGCTACTTGCCGGTGCTGCCGGAGCTCCCGCCGAGTTCCGAGATCCAGTCGGTGACGGCCGAGATGGCGTCGCCGATGGCCTGCCAGTAGCTCTTGCCCTGGGCGACCCAGTCCTGAAGGGGGGTCAGCTCCCAGATGAGCCAGCCGGCGACGAAGAGCAGAACGACCGTGAAGAGGCAGCCCTTGAGGCAGCCCAGTCCCGGGATGTGCATGGGGTTGGCGCTGCGCCGCCGCGGCTCACGGGGCTCGCGCGCCGGGCGGGGTGCGGGCTGCCGGGGCGCCTGAGGTGCCTGGGGCTGCTGGTACGGCTGGGACGCCTGGGGCTGCTGGTACGGCTGGGGCGCGTACTGCTGCGGGGGCGGGGGGGCGTACCGCTGCTGCTGAGGCTGCTGCTGCGGGTACCGCTGGGGCTGAGGCTGAGGCCGACGCTGTTGGGGCCGCTGAGGCTGCTGGGGCTGCTGATACGCCTGCGGCGGGCGGGGCGGCTGCTGCGGCGCCTGCCGCTGCGGACGCCGCAGCAGCGGGTCCTCGCTCGGGTCGAGGTACTGGATCTGGGTCTGCTCATTGCGCTCGCGGGCCGCCCGCAGCTGGGTCTGCCAGGGGTGCGGCTGGTCCGGCTGCTGCGCGGACACGGGCGGCATGACCGACGTCGGGTCGGCCGCGCCGGTCTGCGGGAGCACACTGGTCGCGCCGTTCGGGTCGTACGCGGCCGCGTTGGCGGAATTCGTCGGCAGCACCTGGGTCGGGTCCGCCGCGCCCGGTACCTGTGGCAGGTCCGGGGCCGGGACCGTCGCGGGTGCCGGGTCGGGGTCGAGCAGCGCGCCGACGCCGTCCGCGGCCTCCACCTGGGCCGCGGTGGCGTGCACACCGGTGCCCGCGGCGACCACGCGCAGGGCGCGGGCGAGGTTCTCGGCGCTGGGGCGCTCGCCCGGCTCCTTGCGCAGACAGCGCTCTATGACCGTCCACAGAGGTTCGGGGACGGTCGTGGGGCGGCGCGGCTCCTCGCTGAGGTGCCGGTGCAGCACCTCGAGCGCCGTGCCCCCGGCGAACGGCGGACGGCCGGTGACCAGTTCGTACAGCATGATGCCGGCGCCGTAGACGTCGACGGCGGAGGTCTGCGGGCGGCCCTCGGCGGACTCCGGGGCGACGTACGCGGGCGTGCCGACGAACTCGTGCGTGCGGGTCAGACCCGGGGAGTCGGCAAGGCGCGCGATGCCGAAGTCGGTCAGCATCGGGTGCATCTGGTCGCCGTCGCTGCGCAGCAGCACGTTCGCGGGCTTGAGGTCGCGGTGCACGACACCGTCCGCGTGGCTGGCGGCGAGCGCGTCGGCGATCTGCGCGGTGAGCAGGGCCGCCGCAACCGGGGTGAACGGACCGTTGTCGCGGATGTAGTGGTGCAGATCGGGGCCGTCGACCAAGTCCATGACGAGCGCGAGCAGATCGCCCTCGACGACCAGGTCACGGGTCCGCACGATGTTGGGGTGCGTCAGGCGGAGCAGTACGGAGCGCTCACGGAGGAAACGCATCACGACGTCCGCGTCGTTCGCCAGCTCCTCCTTGAGGACCTTGATCGCGACGATCTCGCCGGGCTCTGCGGCGTGGCGGGCACGCCAGACGGTGCCCGTGGCGCCGCGTCCGAGCGGCTCCTCGAGGAGGTACTTGCTGCCTACCGGCCGCACGTCATGCGCTCCCTGCTGATCTGACTCACTGGATGGTTCTCATGGTTTTCCGACCACTGTAAGGCCGGTGGGTCATGCACCGCGGGTCATGCGTCCAGCTGTTCGAGGAAAAGACGCATGTGCTGCGGCGATGGTTGCCGGACTGTCCCGGACCGGGACTTTTGCCGGAACTTTTGCACCCAGAGCCGACCAATCAAGATCATTCAACGGTTGGCGGCGGGCATGTTGTCAGTGGCAGGTGCGAGGATGCCCTCAGCACGAAGTGCGTGCCGGGTGGGGGGAACCACAGGGCGGATCCCCCTGCCGGGCACCCCGCGCAGAAGGGACCGCCGACGGCGATGCAGATCCGGCTGACCGTCCTCGCGCCCCGCTCCGGCCACGCCGGGCCGGGGCAGGCCTGCGATGTCCTCGTCACGGCACCGGCCGGGACGGCTCTGGCCACCGTCGCGTCCGGTCTGGCCTCGGCGGTCTCCGGTCCCGACGCGTCCTCGTCGGGACCGGTGGTGCTGTACGCCGGACGGGAGCGGCTCGACGCACAGCGCTCCGCGCTGGGCGAGCCGCCGCTGGTCGACGGCGCGGTGCTGTCGCTCCAGGTACCGATGGAGGACGCCGCCCCCGACGGCCACACCTCCGCTGCCCGGCTGCATGTGGTCTCCGGCCCCGACGCGGGCGGCGTGCATCTGCTGCACGGCGGCCGTATCGCCATCGGGCGCTCCGCCGACGCCGACGTGCCACTGGACGACCCGGATGTGTCCCGGCTGCACTGCGCGGTGACGCTCACGGACGACGGCCGGGTCGCGGTGGCCGACCTGGGCTCCACGAACGGCACCACGATCGACGGCACGGACGTGGGCGAACGCCCGGTCCGGCTGGCCCCGGGCGCCCTGCTCCGCATCGGCGAGTCGGCCCTGCGCCTCACTCCCGGCGCACCGGTCCCCTCGCTCCCGCTCGCCCCGGACGGCGAGGGCCACCTGCGGGTGACGCGCGTGGCGGGGTCCGTCCCGGCGCCCCGTGCGTGCGAGCCCGCCGACGGTCCCCCGCCGCACAGGAGAATCCCCGCCCCTCGAAGGGATGAGGGTGCGCCCGCGGCCATGGGGCACCCTTCGGGAGGGGAAACGGATCTGCCGCAGGAGACCGGACACGGGTGGGGGAACGCCCCTGGACTCCGGACCGCCGGGCACGACAACGGCCCTGCGGGCGCCCCGGGCCCCGACATGCCGCCGCAGAGGACCGGCCACACGTACGGGACCGCTCCCGGCTTCGCCCAGGCGCAGGAAGAGGACCTCGCCTCGCGACGGCAGGGCACGCCACCGAGAGGCACCCGGATCCCCGGCGCGGCACAGACGGACAAGCCCAGACGCGGGATAGGAGCCTGGGCCCGAAGGCTCGCCGGAGGATGGGCGGAGCCCGCGACCGGCGAACCACAGGGCGACGAGTTCCACGCGGGCGCCGCGCCCATACCGGAGACCTGGCCCGATCCGGCCGCGCTGCTGCTGACCGCGCTGGGGCCGGGCCCACGGCTCTGGGAGCGCGGCCCCGCGCACCCAGAGGCGCTCGCGGTGCGGCTGGGCACGGCGGACCGCGCCGAGCTGGCCGCGGTGCCGGTGACGGTGGGCCTGCGCGAGGTGGGCTCGCTGGGCCTGGCCGGGCCGCGGGCGCGGCTGGCCGGTCTGTCCCGGTCGGCCGTGGCACAGCTCGCGGCGCTGCACTCCCCCGCCGATCTGGAGATCGTCCTCATCAGTACGGGCCGTCGCGTCGCCGAGTGGGGCTGGCTGGGCTGGCTGCCGCATGTACGGCCCGGGCACGGGCAGGACTGCCGACTGCTGCTGGCATACGACCAGGAGCAGGCCGCGGCCCGCACGGCCGAGCTGGTGCGCAGACTGGAGGACGGACCACTGGGATCCGGCTGGGCCCACGCCGGGCATGCCGCGGTCAAGGAGGCCGCCCGTCGGCACTCCGGCCCGTACACCGTGGTGATAGTCGACGGCGATCCCGGCTCGGCCGCTCTGCGCGAGACCACGGCCCGGCTCGCGGCGGCCGGCGCGGCGGCCGGGATCCATCTGATCTGCCTCGCCGAGACCTCCGCGGCCTCACCCGTCTCGCCGGTCGCGGAAACGTACGAGGCGGCGTGCGCGGCCGCACCGGCGTTCCGTGAGTGCGGGGCGGTCGGCCTGTTGAGCGGTGATGTGGCAACGGCTCTTCGGGTGCTGCGTACGGCGGGCGGGCGGCCCGCGGGCCATGGCACCGTCGCCATGGTGGACGCGGTGTCGGCGGCCTGGGCGGAGCGTTTCTCGCGGGCGCTGGCCCCGCTGAGGGCGGAGGGCCGGACACCGGGCGACGCCCGCGCCGGACGTCCTCAGGCCGTGCTGCCCCCGTCGGCCCGGCTGCTGGACGAGCTGGGTCTGGCCAGAGCCACTCCGGCGTCCCTGATGACCCGCTGGGCCACGGCCGCCGAGGGCACCGCCGTGCTGGGCGCGGGTTCGCACGGACCGGTCACCGTCGACCTGGCCGCGGAGGGCCCGCATCTGCTGGTGGAGGGCCCGGCGGGCAGCGGCCGTACGGAACTGCTGCGTACGGTGGTCGCCTCGCTCGCGGCCGCGGCTCGGCCGGACCGGCTCGGCCTGGTCCTCGTCGACGGCGCGGGCGGCGAGCGCGGCGAGGGGCTGCACGCCTGCACCGAGCTGCCGCATGTGTCCACGCATCTGGTGGCCTCGGACCCGGTACGGATGCGGGAGTTCGCGCAGGCGCTGGGCGCCGAGCTGAAGCGGCGCGCCGAACTGCTGGGCGGTCTCGGCTTCGCCGAGTGGCACGCGCACGCCGAGGCCTCGGGACGGCTGGCGGGCCCGCGTGGCGCCAAGGGGCAGCGGGGCGACCTGGACCCGCCGCCGAGCCGTACCCTGCGGCTCCGCCCGGCCGCGTCCCGTACCCAGGAGCCGGAGCCGGAGCCGCTGCCCCGTCTGGTCGTGCTGGTCGACGACTTCGACGCACTGGTCGCCCCGGCGCTGGGCAGCCCGGGCCGGCCGGCGGCCGGTTCGGTCGTACGGGCCCTGGAGGCGGTGGCCCGTGACGGCGGCCGGCTCGGGGTGCACCTGGTGGCCACGACGGCCCGCCCGGACCGTACGGCCGGCACAGAGCTGGCCCGCGGGGTCCGGCTGCGTATCACCCTGGACGCGCCGCCCGCCGCCCCGGCCGCGGAGGAACCGTCGCCTGGCCGGGGCGGCCTGCATCGGCCGGACGGCACCCTTACGCCCTTCCAGGGTGGCCGGGTGACGGGTCGGATTCCGCGCACGGCGACCCTGCGGCCCACGGTGGTCCCCCTGGAATGGGAGCGCATGGGTGATCCCCCGGCCCGCCGTCCCGTGCGCGAACTGGGCAACGGCCCGACCGACCTGGCCCTGCTCGCCAGCGCCCTGGACCGTGCGGCCCGCTCGGTCGACGCCGCACCGACGCCCTCCCTGATGCCCTGACGTCACGTCACGAGCCCATCACGATCGGCGCATTGGCGGCCGACGTGGTATTGCGGTGATCAACCGCCGGGCGTAGGACTGATCGAACGGGACGAGGGCGGCACCGCGGCAGTCGCGGAAGACGGCCGCGCCGATCCCATGCGTGACGGGAGAGACAGGCCAGTGATGCGTAGAACTCTTCGGGCACATCTTCGTTCGGGCACGGCCGTCCTGACGGCCGTCGCATTAGGATCGCTCGCCCTCGCCGGCTGCAGCAGAGACGACAAGGACGGCGGAGGCAAGAAGGACAACACTCCGTCGTCGCAGACCCCCGCGGCCGGTGTCCAGCTGCCGAAGCTGCCCGGCGAGAAGCTCGAGGTCGCGGCGGTGTGGACGGGCCCCGAGCAGGCGAACTTCACCAAGGTGCTGGACGAGTTCGAGAAACGCACCGGTGCGACGGTGACCTTCGTTCCCGCGCAGGACCCGATCGTCAACTTCCTCGGTACGAAGATCGCGGGCGGCCAGCCGCCGGACGTGGCGATGCTGCCCCAGGTCGGGGCGCTCAAGCAGGCCGTGGAGAACAAGTGGGCCAAACCGGTCGGCGCCGAGGCCAAGGCCCAGCTGGACAAGAACTACTCTCAGGGCTGGAGGGACCTGGGCGCGGTCGACGGCACGCAGTACGGCGTCTATTTCAAGGCCGCCAACAAGTCCCTGATCTGGTACAACAACGCCGTCTTCGAGAACGCCGGCGCGCAGGTGCCCAAGACCTGGAAGGACTTCCTGGCCACCGCCGAGACGATCTCCGCCTCCGGTGTCACCCCGGTCTCGGTGGGCGGGGCGGACGGCTGGACGCTCACCGACTGGTTCGAGAACGTCTATCTCTCCCAGGCCGGCCCCGAGAAGTACGACCAGCTGGCCCAGCACAAGATCAAATGGACCGACCCCTCCGTCAAGGACGCCCTCACCACGCTGGCCGAGCTCTTCGGCAAGCCGGCCCTGATCGCGGGCGGCGCGGACGGTGCTCTCCAGACGGAGTTCCCCAAGTCCGTCACGCAGACGTTCACCGGCGGTGACCAGCCCAAGGCCGCGATGGTCTTCGAGGGCGACTTCGTGGCCGTCAACATCGCACAGACCAAGGCGAAGATCGGCACGGACGCCAAGGTCTTCCCGTTCCCGGCGGTCGACGCGCATCCTCCCGCGGTGTCCGGCGGAGATGTGGCCGTAGCGCTGAAGGACTCCAAGGGTGCCCAGGCGCTGATGACCTTCCTCGCCTCGCCGGACGCGGCGAAGATCTGGGCCGTGGCGGGCGGCTTCATCTCTCCCAACAAGTCGCTGTCCTTCGACGCGTACCCGAACGACGTGCAGCGGGACATCGCCAAGGCACTGATCGCGGCGGGCGACGACTTCCGCTTCGACATGTCCGACCAGGCACCCGCGTCGTTCGGCGGTACACCCGGCAAGGGCGAGTGGAAGGCGCTGCAGGACTTCCTGAAGAACCCGAAGGACATCGCGGGCACCCAGCAGCGGCTGGAGGCCGACGCGGCCAAGGCGTACAAGAGCTGACGACGCCATGAAGACGGCGACCGCGGGGGGCCCGGCGAGCAGCCCGGCGCCCCCCGCCGACAGGCGTACGCGCAAGAGCGTGACCGGCACCCGCAAGCTCGTCGCGGCCGGCTTTCTGCTGCCCGCACTGGCGCTGCTGGGCGCGCTCGTGGTTTACCCGATCGGGTACTCGGTCTACCGGTCCTTCCTCGACCGCTCCGGGAGCGGTTTCGCCGGCTTCGACAACTACGTGGAGATCTTCACCGACGGCTCCATCCTGACCGCGGTGAAGAACAACGCGATCTGGGTGGTGGTCGCGCCGACCGTCGCGACCACCCTCGGACTGATCTTCGCCGTGCTCACCGAACGGGTGCGCTGGGGCACGGCGTTCAAGCTGATCGTCTTCATGCCGATGGCGATCTCGATGCTCGCCGCGGGCATCATCTTCCGGCTGGTGTACGAGCAGGATCCCGACCGGGGCGTGGCCAACGCGGTCTGGGTGGGCGTGCACGACACATTCGCCGAGTCGGCGGGCTTCCCGCGGGCACACCCGCTGCCGGTCCACCCGCTGAAGACGACCGGCGGCGGGGCGTTCATCACCGAGCAGCCGGTCGGCGCGGGCGCACAGGTCCAGCTGCCGCTGGTCGGTGTGGCACCCGCGAAGATGCCGTCCGACGCGAAGCCCGCGGCGGCGGCGAAGCCGGAGCCGGGCAAGGTCACCGGCACCGCCTGGCTGGACTTCACCAAGGGCGGCGGGGGCAGGCCCAATGCCATCGACCCGAAAGAGCTGGGCCTGAAGGGCATCAGGATCGAGGCGGTCAAGGACGGGAAGGTCGTCGCCTCGGCGAGGGCCGCGGCGGACGGTACGTTCACGCTGCCCGCGAAAGCGGACGGCGCGCTGCTCCGCCTCCCGGCGTCCAACTTCCGTGAGCCCTACAACGGGGTGGACTGGCTCGGCCCGTCCCTCGTCACCCCGGCGATCATCGGCTCGTACATCTGGATGTGGGCGGGCTTCGCGATGGTGCTGATCGCGGCGGGCCTGGCGAGCGTGCCGCGCGAACTGATGGAGGCGGCGCGGGTCGACGGCGCGAACGAGTGGCAGGTCTTCCGCCGTATCACCGTCCCGCTGCTCGCGCCGGTCCTCGCGGTCGTCCTGGTCACCCTCATGATCAACGTACTGAAGATCTTCGACCTGGTCTTCATCATCGCGCCGGGCTCATCCCGGGACGACGCGAACGTACTGGCGCTGCAGCTCTACCAGTCGTCGTTCGGCACGGACGCGCATCTGGGCGTCGGCAGCGCGATCGCCGTGCTGCTGTTGCTGCTGGTGATCCCGGTGATGCTGTTCAACATCCGGCGGATGCGGAGGGAGGCGCGGCGATGAACACCACGTCCACCCCGGCCCGGGCAAGCCACCGGGGGCCCGGGGGTCGCCCCCCGGGTGAGCACAGCAACATCCGGCGGATACGGAGAGAGGCGCGGCGATGAACACCACGTCCACCCCGGCCCGGGCAAACCACCGGGGGCCCGGGGGTCGCCCCCCGGGTGAGCACAGCAACATCCGGCGGATACGGAGAGAGGCGCGGCGATGAACACCACGTCCACCCCGGCCCGGGCAAACCACCGGGGGCCCGGGGGTCGCCCCCCGGGTGAGCACAGCAACATCCGGCGGATACGAAGGGAGGCGCGGCGATGAACCAGCGGCAACCGACCCTCGCCGCACGTATCGCGGCCCGTACGGGCGGCGGTGTGATGCGGGTCTTCCTGGTCCTGGTCGGGCTCTTCTGGCTGATGCCGACGATCGGACTGCTGCTCTCCTCGCTGCGCAGCCCCTCCGACATCAGCGCCGGCGGCTGGTGGAAAGTCTTCACCGCCCCCTCCCAGCTCACCTTCGAGAACTACTCCCACCTCCTCGACAACGAGACCATCGCCGGCTCTCTCCTCTCCACCGTCCTGATCACCGTCCCCGCGACCGTCCTGGTCGTGGTCATCGGCGCACTGGCCGGCTATGCCTTCGCCTGGATGGACTTCCCCGGCCGCGACTGGTGGTTCCTGGTCGTGGTCGGGCTGCTGGTGGTGCCCGTCCAGGTCGCGCTGGTCCCCGTGTCGAAGCTCTTCGGCGAGATCGGAATCTTCGAGACGACGATCGGTGTCGTCCTCTTCCACACCGCCTTCGGCCTGCCCTTCGCGATCTTCCTGTTGCGCAACTTCTTCGCGGAGATCCCCAGGGAGCTGCTGGAGGCGGCCCGGCTGGACGGGGCGGGCGAGATCAGGCTGTTCACCCGGGTCGTGATGCCGCTGGGCGGTCCCGCCATCGCCTCGCTCGGCATTTTCCAGTTCCTCTGGGTCTGGAACGACATGCTGGTCGCGCTGATCTTCGCCGACTCGGAGAGCCCGCCGATCACGGTGGCGCTCCAGCAGCAGGTACGGCAGTTCGGCAACAACATCGATGTGCTCGCGCCCGGCGCGTTCGTGTCGATGGTGATCCCGCTCGCCGTGTTCTTCGCCTTCCAGCGGCAGTTCGTGTCGGGCGTGATGGCCGGTGCGGTGAAGTAGTCGTACGGGGGACACCGTCCCCCGTATGCGGCGTCCGGCGTAACCGATCACCCCATCGGACGTTTTGCGGATCATGCCCCGGTTCAGTGTCATCGTGCCCGCGTACAAGGTGCAGGCGTACCTGCACATCTGCCTGGACTCGGTGCTGAGCCAGAGCTACGACGACCTCGAACTGATCGCGGTCGACGACGCGTCACCGGACGCCTGCGGCACGGTCATCGACGAATGCGCCGCCCGCGACCGGCGCGTGACCGCCGTCCATCTGGCGGAGCGCGGCGGCGCGGGCCCGGCCCGCAACGCCGGCCTCGCCGCCGCCACCGGCGACTACGTGCTCTTCCTCGACGGCCGCGACACGCTCGTACCGGGCGCGCTCCAGGCCGTCGCGGACCGTCTGAAGGAGACGAACGAGCCCGATGTCCTGGTGTACGGGCACGTCCGTGCGCTCTGGTCGGGCGAGGTCGTACCGGGCGGCGACATGCCCCGCCTCACCGAGGAGGGTCCGGCGCCCTTCCGGCTCGCCGACCGCCCCACGCTGCTGTCCCCGCCCCCGCCGGCCTGGGCCATGGCGTACCGCCGCGGGTTCGCGCGCCGCGAAGACCTCGCCTTCCCGCCCGGCCACCACGCGGACCTGCCCTGGAGCGCGCAGGCCCTCATCGCGGCCGTCTCGGTCGCCACCCTCGCTCACGCCTGCGTCCGCCGCCATGAGCGCCGCCCCATGGCGCCCTCCCGCCCCGGCGCCCCCGCCGCCGACGACACGCCCGAGGTCTTCGACGTCTTCGTCCAGTACGAGCGGCTCTTCGCCTTCGTCGACTCCCGGCCCGGCGCCGCCGAATGGCGTCCGCTGCTCTGCCGCCACATGGCCGAGCACTTCGCCGCCGTGCTCGGCGGACTGCCGCAGCTGCCGCGGGGCGCGCGGGCCGAGTTCGCCCGGCGGGCGCGCGCCCACTGCCGGCGGTTCCACCCCCGGGGCACCCGGCACGCGCTGGTGCGGATCGGGGCGCGGCGTACGCTGCTGGCGCTGCGGGCCGGCCGCCGGCTGGCGGCGCGGGCGCGCACTCTGGTCGCGCTCGCCCTGCGGGGGCTGCGGGCAGTCCTGTCCCGGTCGTACTACCGGTTCCAGCGGTGGCTTCCGGTACGCGCCGACCTCGCCGTCTTCATGTCGTACGAACACCATGGCTACGGCGGCAATCCGGCGGCCCTCGAAGCCCGCGTCCGCGAGCTGGCCCCGCACATCCGCACCGCGTGGATCGCGGAACCCGACCGTCCCGACACCGTCCCGGCCGGCGCGCGGCGGCTGCGCCCCGGCAGCCTGGCCTGCTCGTCGGCGCTGGCCCGCGCCAGGTTTCTGGTCGGTGACGCCGGATTCGGCGACGGGACGGTCAAGCGGAGGAGTCAGGTGATGCTGCGGACGCCGCCGGGGACGCCGCTGAAGTCCGAGGGACTGGACCTGCTGGACCGCCCGGCGGCCGGCCCGGTCGACCCGGTCCGGCTGATGCGGAGCGTGGACGGCTGGGACTACCTGGTGTCCGCGAATCCGCACTCCACCCTGGTCCGGGAGCGCGCCTTCCCCGGCAGCTACACCGTGCTGGAGTACGGCCAGCCACGCGCCGATGTCTTCCGGAACGCCACGGCGGCCGATATGGCACGGCTGCGGGCGTCCTTCGGGATCCCGGCCGGTTTCACCGCCCTTCTGTACGTCCCGGAACACCGCGACTACCGGCGTGTCCAGCGGGCCGCCCTCGATCTGCCGCGCCTGGCACGGTCGCTCGGCCCGCGCTGTGTGGTCCTCTCCCGCGCGCCCCGGCCCGACGGCGCGCCCCCCGTCCGCTCCGACTGCTCGGGCTGCTCGGACTGCTCGGACTGCTCGGACTGTCCGCGGGTCGTCGACGTCCGGGCGCATCCCTCCGTCGAGGAGCTCTGTCTGGCCTCGGACGCACTGGTGACCGACTATTCTCCACTGATGTTCGACTACGTCTGCCTGGACCGGCCGGTCGTGATCCACGCCGAGGACCGGGACGTTTTCGAGGCCGTCCGGGGCACCTACTTCGACCTGCGCTCCTTTCCGCCGGGCGCGGTGGCCCGTACCGAGGACGAACTGGTCGACATCTTCGCCACCGGGCTCTGGCGCAGCTCCCGTTCCACGCAGCTGCGGACCGCGTTCCGGGCACGCTTCTGCCCGTACGACGACGGGCGCGCGGCGGAGCGGGTGGTGCGCCATGTCTTCCTGGGTGAGACTGCGGACCCGCCCGCGGCCGTGCCCTTCCCGGCGACGTCCGGGCTGATCGGTGGGCCGCGCAGCGAGAGCTCGGCGCTCAGGCCCTGAGCGCCGCCACGGCGGAGGCCGCGAGACCGTCCAGGTAGCCGGCGGGCAGTGCGCCGCGGACGACGACGAGCCGCCAGTAGAGGGGGCCGATGATGAGGTCGAGGGCCCGTTCGGGGTCGGTGTCCTCGGGGAGCTCGCCGCGGGCGACGGCGTCGCGTACGACGACGGAGGCGATGCCCTGCTGGCTGTCGAGCAGCGCAGCCCTGATCGCGTCGGCGATCTCGGGCTGGCGTACGGACTCGACCAGCAGATCGGGGATGACCTGCGAGGCGACGGGGTGGCGCAGGGCGTGCGAGGCGACTTCGAGAAGCGCGCGCACATCTCCGTACAGCGAACCGGTGGCGGGGGCCGGCAGACCCTGTGCCGAGAAGGCCGTGACCAGGTCGAGCACCAGGTGCAGCTTGGACTTCCAGCGGCGGTAGACGGCGGTCTTGCCGACGCCGGCCCGGCGGGCGATGCCCTCGATGGACATGCGTGCGAAGCCGACCGCCGCCAGTTCCTCGAAGACGGCGGCGCGGATGGCGTCGGTGACGTCCTCCCGGAGCACTGCGGCTCCCGCGGGGGTGCGGCGTGGGGTTACCGGGTCCGTGGTCATGAACAGAGCATAGTCATGCGAATGACGTTACGACGCAACGGTTGCGTTGCGACGTCATTGCGCCATAACCTCGACGTAGCGACGATACGGACCCGTTCCGCCCCACCGTCGATCCTGTCCCCGTCGAGAGCGGACACCGTGACTCTCACTTCTGTGTTTTCCCGGAGGCCGCACCATCGGCGGCGCAGGCCGCGGAACCCCGGCCCCCCGGCCGGACAAGGCGAGCGGAGCGACCTGAGCGCACTCGCGGCCGCACACGGACTGAAGGTGAGCGGGGAACGCCCACCGCTCGGCGCCTATGTGCGGCAGCTGTGGGAGCGGCGTCATTTCATCACCGCCTTCGCCACCGCCCGGAGCAGCGCGCAGTACAGCCAGGCGAAGCTGGGCCAGGTCTGGCAGATCATGACGCCACTGCTGAACGCGGCGGTCTACTACTTCATCTTCGGCATGCTGCTCGGCACCGGCGACAGCGTGCCGGACTTCGTGCCGTTCCTGGTGACCGGCGTCTTCATCTGGACCTTCACCTCTGCCTCGATCATGGCGGGTACCCGCGCGATCAGCGGCAACCTCGGCCTGGTCCGCGCGCTGCACTTCCCGCGCGCCGCGCTGCCCGTCTCGTACGCCATCCAGCAGCTGCAGCAGCTGCTGTTCTCCCTGGCGGCGCTGGCAGCGATCCTCGCCTGCTTCGGGCAGTTCCCGAAGATGTCCTGGCTGCTGGCTGTGCCGGCGCTGCTCCTGCAGTCGATCTTCAACGCCGGCGTGTCGATGATCATGGCGCGGCTGGCCGCCAGGACCCCCGACCTCACCCAGCTGATGCCGTTCGTGCTGCGGACCTGGATGTACACCTCCGGCGTGATGTGGAGCATCGACAAGGTGCTGTCGCACTCGCATATGCCACACCTGGTGGCGGCCGCCCTCCGGTACAACCCGGCCGCCGTCTACATCGACCTGATGCGCTTCGCCCTGATCGACAGCTTCCACGCCGACCAGCTGCCCGCGCATGTGTGGGCCGTCGCCGTCTGCTGGGCGGTCCTCGCCGGATTGGGCGGTTTCATCTACTTCTGGAAAGCCGAGGAGACGTACGGCCGTGGCTGACTCCCGCACCCCGACTGTCGTCGTCGACGACGTCCATGTCATCTACAAGGTCCATGGCACGGGCCCCGCGAAGGGCAATGCCACCTCCGCCCTCGGCCGGATCCTCTCCCGCCGCGGCACCCCCGGCGTGCGCGAGGTGCACGCCGTCAAGGGCGTCAGCCTCGTCGCTCACCGGGGTGAGGCCATCGGCCTGATCGGCTCCAACGGCTCGGGCAAGTCGACCCTGCTCAAGACCATCGCAGGGCTGCTCCCGCCGCACCGCGGCCGGGTCTACACCCATGGTCAGCCCTCGCTTCTCGGTGTGAACGCGGCCCTGATGGGCGATCTGACCGGCGAGCGCAACGTCATCCTCGGCGGGCTCGCGATGGGCATGTCGCGGACGGAGATCCAGGAGAGGTACCAGGACATCGTGGACTTCTCCGGGATCAACGACAAGGGCGACTTCATCTCCCTGCCGATGCGCACGTATTCGTCGGGCATGGGCGCCCGGCTGCGCTTTTCCATCGCGGCGGCCAAGAGCCACGAGGTGCTGCTGATCGACGAGGCGCTGTCCACCGGCGACGCGGCCTTCCAGCGGCGCAGCAAGCGGCGCATCGACGAACTGCGCGAGCAGGCCGGCACGGTCTTCCTGGTCAGCCACAGCAACTCGACGATCACCGAGACCTGCGACCGGGCCATCTGGCTGGAGGCGGGCACACTGCGTATGGACGGCCCGGCGAAGGAGGTCGTCGCGGAGTACGAGCGGTACAACGGCAAGAAGTAGCCCGGACGCGCGAGGGGCCGCCCGCCATCACGGCGAGCGGCCCCTTCACGTAGCCGTCGTCAGCTGTGCGAACGCAGCAGCGAGCGCATCGTCCGCATGGCCACCGACAGGTTGGCCAGGTCGAACGCGTCCGAGGTCTGGATCTCTTCCAGCGTGGTGCGCGCCCGGCCCAGGATCGCCGTGTTCTTCTCCTCCCAGGCCTTGAAGCGCTCCTCCGGCGTCGAGGTGCCGTTGCCGACGGACAGGACGTCCGCCGTCAGCGCCGCGTGCGCCGCGAAGAGGTCCTCACGGATGGAGGCCCGGGCCATGGACTGCCAGCGGTCGGACCGCGGCAGCTCGAGGATCCGGTCCATCAGCTGGGTGATGCTCAGGCGGTCGGCCAGGTCGTAGTACACCTCGGCGACATCCATGACGTCCTTGCCGGTGCGGTCCGCGATCGCCACGATGTCGAGCGCCGGGAACACCGACGAGAACCCGGCCACCCGCAGCGCGAGCCCCTCCGGCACACCGGCCGCGGCCATATCGTCCAGGACGGACTGGTACCACTCCTGGTCCGTGCCCCTGACCAGCTTCGGCAGCTCCGCCCAGACCCTCGCCACGCCCTCGCTGAAGAAGTCGATCGTCTCGGTGAGCTCCAGCGGCTGCGGCCGGTTGTTGAGCAGCCAGCGGGTGCCGCGCTCGACCAGCCGGCGCGAGTGCAGCCGGATCCGGGTCTGGACCTCGGACGCGACCCGGTTGTCGAGGGCCTCGACGTCGTCCCAGACCTGGCCGAGGCCGAAGATCTCACGGGCCGCGGTCTGCGCCCGCACGATCTCCTCGAGCGACGCCCCGGTCTCCTCCCGCAGACGGTGCAGGAAGGTCGAGCCACCGGTGTTGACGGTGTCGTTCACCAGGATGGTCGTGATGATCTCGCGGCGCAGCGCGTGCGTGTCGACCGCCTCGGGGAACCGCTCGCGCAGCGCCTTCGGGAAGTAGGCGTGCAGCAGCTTGCGCAGGTGCGGGTCGTCCGGGAGCGCGGTCCGGATCAGCTCGTCCGCCACCGTGATCTTGGTGTAGGCGAGCAGCACGGCCAGCTCCGGCTGGGTCAGGCCCTGCTTGTTGTTCAGCAGCTCACGGATCTGGCGGTCGTTCGGCAGGAACTCCAGCGACCGGTCCAGGGCCCCGTCCCGGCCCAGCTTGCGCATGAACCGCTGGTGGGCGTGGAGCAGGCTCGGCGACTGGGCGACGGCGTTGGTCAGGGCCACGTTCTGCGCGTAGTTGTTGCGCAGCACCAGCGCACCGACCTCGTCGGTCATCTCGGCGAGCAGCTTGTTGCGCTGCTTGACGGTCATGTCGCCGTCCGCGACCAGCCCGTTGAGCAGGACCTTGATGTTCACCTCGTGGTCGGAGGTGTCCACGCCCGCGCTGTTGTCGATGGCGTCGGTGTTGACCTTGCCGCCGTGCCGCGCGATCTCGATCCGGCCCAGCTGGGTCAGACCCAGGTTGCCGCCCTCGCCGACGACCTTGACCCGCAGGTCCGCGCCGTTGACGCGGATGGCGTCGTTGGCCTTGTCGCCGACGTCGGTGTTCGACTCGGAGGTCGCCTTGACGTACGTACCGATGCCGCCGTTCCACAGCAGGTCCACCGGGGCCTTGAGGACCGCCTGCATCAGCTCGGCCGGGGTCATCTTGGTGATGCCGGGCTCAATACCCAGGGCCTCGCGCATGTGCGCGTTCACCGGGATGGACTTGGCCGTACGAGGGTGGACGCCGCCGCCCGCGGACAGCAGCTCCGTGTTGTAGTCCGCCCACGAGGAGCGCGGCAGCTCGAACAGACGGCGGCGCTCTGCGTGGGACGTGGCCGCGTCCGGGTTCGGGTCGATGAAGATGTGCCGGTGGTCGAAGGCGGCGACCAGGCGGATGTGCTCGGAGAGCAGCATGCCGTTGCCGAACACGTCACCGGACATGTCGCCGACGCCGACGACCGTGAAGTCCTGGGTCTGGGTGTCGTGGCCGAGCTCCCGGAAGTGCCGCTTGACGGACTCCCAGGCGCCGCGGGCCGTGATGCCCATGCCCTTGTGGTCGTAACCGGCGGAGCCGCCGGAGGCGAAGGCGTCGCCGAGCCAGAAGCCGTACGAGACGGCGACCTCGTTGGCGATGTCGGAGAACTTCGCGGTGCCCTTGTCGGCGGCGACGACGAGGTAGGTGTCGTCACCGTCGTGACGGACCACGTCGGCCGGCGGCACGACCTCACCCGCCACCATGTTGTCGGTGATGTCGAGCAGCGCCGAGATGAAGGTCTTGTAGCTGGCGATGCCCTCGGCCAGCCAGGCGTCCCGGTCCACGGACGGGTCCGGGAGCTGCTTGGCGACGAAGCCGCCCTTGGCGCCGACCGGCACGATGACGGTGTTCTTCACCATCTGCGCCTTGACCAGACCGAGGATCTCGGTACGGAAGTCCTCACGCCGGTCGGACCAGCGCAGACCACCGCGCGCGACCTTGCCGAAGCGCAGGTGCACACCCTCGACACGCGGCGAGTACACCCAGATCTCGTAGGCCGGGCGGGGCGCCGGCAGGTCCGGAATGGCCTGCGGGTCGAACTTCATGGAGACGTAGCCGTGCGGCTCGCCGTCCTTGGCCTTCTGGCCCCTCTTGTCACTTCCATCGCCGGCGCTCTGGCCCCTCACGCCGCTTCCATCGCCGGCGCTCTGGAAGAAGTTGGTGCGCAGCGTCGCCTTGATGACGGTGAGGAAGGAACGCAGGATGCGGTCCTCGTCCAGGCTCGCCACCTGGTCCAGGGCGGCGTCCAGCTCCTCCAGCAGAGCGTCGATCAGCTCGGTGCCGGCGTGCTGGCGCTCCGGCGACATCCGGGCCTCGAAGAGGGAGACCAGCAGCCGGGTGGTGTGGACGTTGTTACGGAGGGTGTCCTCCATGTAGTCCTGGCTGAAGGTCGAACCGGCCTGGCGCAGGTACTTGGCGTACGCACGCAGCACCACGGCCTGGCGCCAGGTGAGTCCGGCGCCGAGGACGAGGCAGTTGAAGCCGTCGTTCTCCGCGGCCCCGGTCCACACGGCGGCGAACGCTTCCTGGAAGCGCTCACGGGCGTCGTCGCCGAGGTAGTCGCCGCTGCCGGTCGCCAGCGGCATGCGCAGCCCGAAGTCGTACACCCAGGCGTGCGTACGGTCCGTGCAGCGCAGCTCGTACGGGCGCTCGTCGATGACCTCGACACCGAGCCGGTTCAGGACCGGCAGCACGGCGGAGAGGGAGACCTGCTCACCGACACGGTAGATCTTGAAGCGGCGCTCACCGGGAGCGGCGCCCACCGGCTCGTACAGCGAGAGCGCGAAGTCCCTCTGGCCGCCCTTCAGCTGCTCCAGGTGGACCAGGTCGGCCACGGCGGCGCGCGGCGTGTGGTCGGCCTTGTAGCCCTCGGAGAAGGCGTGGCCGTACCGGCGCAGCAGCTCGGCGGCACGCTCCTCGCCGCACTCGGCGTTCAGCGCCTCGGCGAAGCCGTCCTCCCAGGAGCGGGCGGCCTCGGCGAGCCGGGCCTCGATGCGCTCGGCGTCGGAGGCGGTGAGGTGGGGCAGCTCGGTGCCCTGCGGGACGCGGACGACGAAGTGCAGCCGGGACAGCACCGACTCGGTGTTCCAAGCGGTGAAGTCGACGCTGGTCCCGCCGAGCTCCTCCTTGAGGATGTCGGTCAGACGCTGCCGGACGGTGGTGTTGAAGCGGTCGCGCGGCAGGTAGACGAGGGCCGAGTAGTAGCGGCCGTACTCCTCCTGGCGCAGGTACAGCCGGAGCCGACGCCGCTCCTGCAGGAAGAGGACGCTGGTGACGGTCTCGCGCAGCTTGTCGACCGGGGTCTGGAACAGCTCGTCGCGCGGGTAGGTCTCCAGGATCTGGAGCAGGTCACGGCCGTCGTGGCTGTGGGCCGAGAAGCCGGCGCCCTTGAGGACCTCTTCGACCTTACGGCGGATGACCGGCACGCGGCGGACGGACTCGGTGTACGCGGCGGAGGAGAACAGGCCCAGGAAGCGGCGCTCGCCGACGACATTGCCCTGCTCGTCGAACTTCTTCACGCCGACGTAGTCGAGGTAGCTCGGGCGGTGCACGGTGGCGCGGCTGTTGGCCTTGGTCAGGATGAGCAGCTTGTGCTCACGGGCCTTGGCGCGGGCGTCGGCGGGCAGCCGGTTGAAGGACGGGGAGACCGGGTGGCCGTCGTCCTTGCCGCTGTGGTGCGGGTCGGAACGCAGGATGCCCAGGCCGGTGCCGGGAACGGCGGCGAGCGCGTCGCCGTCGACCAGGTTGTACTCGCGGTAGCCGAGGAAGGTGAAGTGGTCGTCGGAGAGCCAGCGGAGCAGCTCCCGGGCCTCTTCGAGCTCCATCTCACGCAGGTCGCCGGCGAGGGGCTCGTCGGGCAGGCCCCCGGCGATGCGGAGCGCGGCGTCGCGCATCTTCTCCCAGTCCTCGACGGCCTCGCGGACGTCGGACAGGACACGCAGCAGATCGGCGGTGATCTGCTTCAGGTCGGCGCGGTCGGTCTCGCGGTCGGTCTCGACATGGATCCAGGACTCGGTGAGCGCGTCGTGCGGCAGCTCGCCGGCGGCGCCGTTCAGCACCTCGATGAGCTTGCCGGTGACGTCCCGGCGCACGGTGACCTGCGGGTGGATCACGACATGGATGCCGCGGCCCTGACGGGAGAGCTCATTGGTGACGGAGTCGACCAGGAACGGCATGTCGTCGGTGACGACCTCGACGACGGAGTGGCTGCAGGTCCAGCCGTTCTCCTCGACGGTCGGGGTGTGCACCCGGACGTTCGCGGTGCCCTGCGGGCGGTTCTCCGCGAGCCGGTAGTGCGACACGGCCGCGCCGAAGACGTCGACCGGGTCACGGTCGGCGAGGTCCTCTGGAGCGGTGTGGAGGTAGTAGCGCTGGAGGTACGAGTGGAGGACGTCCTGATCGGGACCCTCCTCGATCTCGGACCCAGTCGGTAGTTGCCCCCCGACCGGGCTGTTCTCAGCTACCCGGGCGGCCCGTGCGAGCAGCTCGGCCTTGGCTTCGTCCAGCTTGGTCTGCATGTCCTCTGGCTCCTGTCGCGCGCCGTTGCGTGACGTAGGTGAAAGAAGTGACGCAACGCCGGGGCTCGGGCTTTCCGGCCGGATTCGACGTCGTGTCGGGATAAGAGATGTCCGTGCCGCTGCCGGTCGTTTCCGGCCGGCAGCCACGGTCGCGAAGACCGGCGATCGCCCGGGCACGATGGTGCTCCGGGCGCAGTCCCCCAGCTGTCGCTGGGCGGTACCCCCGTGGGGCTCCGCTGCCCCCGAGGAATATCGCGCTGATCACGCCCCCAAGGCTATCGCTCCGGACCCGGTAGCCGTCATGAGCCGTATGTGTACAAAAGCAGGGGCCCAAGTTTGACACTCTGGACAGCGACACATGACCTCTTGGCAAACAAGCCATGCCGGTGCACCTTGACCGGGACGGCACAGAGGCCGGAACAGCGCAGAGAGGGGAGCAAGGGCCATGGCACCGAAGATCCTGATCGTGACCGGCGACGCGGCGGAGTCGCTGGAAGTCCTCTACCCGTACCAGCGGCTGCGTGAGGAGGGGTACGAAGTCCATATCGCGGCTCCGGCCCGCAAGCACCTGCGCTTCGTCGTCCACGACTTCGAGCCCGGGTACGACACCTACACGGAGAAGCCCGGCTACACCTGGCCGGCCGATCTGGCCTTCTCCGAAGTGGACCCGGGACAGTACGCCGCGCTGGTGATCCCGGGCGGCCGGGCCCCCGAGTATCTGCGCAACGACGCGGAACTACGCAAGATCCTCAAGTACTTCTTCGACGCGGACAAGCCCGTCGCCCAGATCTGCCACGGCCCGCTGCTGACGGCCGCGGTCGGCGGCCTCGTCGGCCGCCGCGTCACCTCCTATCCCGCCCTGGAACTCGACATGCAGGCGGCGGGCGCCACCTTCCACGACGCCGAAGCGGTCGTCGACGGCACCCTGGTCTCCTCCCGCGCCTGGCCGGACCACTCGGCCTGGATGCGTGAATTCCTCACCGTGCTCCGCGCCAAGTCACCGGTCACCTGACACCACCCGACCGCCGGGGCCCGGCAGGAGGTCCGGCAGGTCAGGCCTCGGCCTCCGCCAGCCGGACCGCTTCCGCCAGTGTGTCCACCACCGGCACCCCCGCCGCCTCCAGGCTGGCCCGGCTGTGCGAGCCTCCGGTGTAGAGCACCGCCCGCGCACCCACATGGGCCGCCGCCACCGCGTCGTCGACCGCGTCACCGATGACGACCACCCGCTTCGCGGGTATGCCGTTCAGCGCGGCGATGTGCCGTGCCATGTGCTCGGACTTGCCGCCTCCCGAGGGGCCGGTACGCCCGTCGACCCGTACGAAGCGCCGCTCGATGCCGAAGCCCCGCACCAGCGGCACCAGGTCCTCGTGCCCGTACATGCTCAGGATCGACTGGCTGTGCCCCGCGCCCTGCCAGGTCGCGAGGAGGGACTCCGCCCCCTCGGCGAGCAGGCAGCCCTCCCGGGCCAGCGTGTAGTGCCGGTGGAACACGTCGTCCATCCGCACCCACTCGGCATCCGTGGGCATCCGCCCCAGCAGCCGTTCGTAGAAGAGGGGTATCGGCACGCAGTACATCGCTCGGTACCGCTCCAGCGTGATCGGCTCCAGGCCTATCTCGGCGAAGGCGGCATTGGTCGCCCGGATGACGGCGTCGGTGTCATGGAAGAGCGTGCCGTTCCAGTCCCAGACGATATGTGTGCGTACGTGCATCCCCATGGAAGGGAAGATACCCGGCAGGACTGACAGACCACCCTCAGCCGATGAGGTTGGGAATCTCCTGGACGCCGTACCAGAGCAGCTCATGGTCCTCTGCCCCGTCCACCGTGAACTGCGCGTCGTCGTCCCCGCGGTCCGCGTCGGCCAGCGCGTCGGCCGCTGCGGCCACGTCCTGTCCCGCGTCGACGGAGTCGACATGCACCGAGGCCGCCTTGGCCAGCGGAACCGGGGAGGCGATCCGCACCTGGCCCAGCGTAGCGACCTCGAGGCCCGGCTCCGCGGACGCGGCACCGTCCGGCACGTCGACGGCGACGACTACACGCCGTCGGGGCGCACCGGGGTCGGCGGCGAGCAGCCGCAGCGACGCAAGCGCGGCGCGGTTCAGCGCGGCGTACTCCAGCTCCTCGATGTCGTCCGAGACGTACCACTCGCGCAGCCCCGGAGTGACCGCATAGGCCGTCAGCGGGGCGGGCCCGACCTCACTCGCGGTGTGCGCCTGTGCGAGACCGGGGAGGGTCAGAGGGACGTAGACGCGCATGGCAGGCCGCTTTCGTAGTCGGAGACGCCCATCAGGATACGTGCGCCGTCCCCCTTCAGGGTGCGGACAAGGGCCTGTGCGGCGTCCACCCGGCAACCTCCGGCGCGTGCCGCGGCCGCCTGCACCGGGGCAGAAATCACTCTGATAGGTGAATCTGAGCGCCCCCACCACTGCCCTCTTGACCGGATTGCGACCGCTCTGCCGGACCCGTAGAAGAACCCCCGTCAAGTTACCGCCTGGTAGAAGAGCCGGGCCCGGCAGAACGGGGACCATCGCCATGGAACGGACCATCAGCGGCGCGACCAGGAACAGGACCCGGCCCCCGGGCCGCCGCGACCAGCGCGGCCCCCGCACAGCGCCGCTCCTCCCGCCACAGCCGAAGCCGCAGGACTGGTTCGCGGAACGCCTGCTGGCGGTCCTCAGCGGCCAGCGCCCGGTCCACTGGATGCTCGGCCACACCGTCGGCGAGGCATACGAACAGCTCATCCGGCTCGCACCCGCCACCCCACTCCGGACGCACGGCCTGCGCCCCGTGCTCCGCGGCTGCGGCGCGTACCGCCCCAGGCCCGGCGCGATCGAGGCCTTCGCCCGTATCGGCGCGGGTGGCCGCATCCGCGCGATGGCCTTCCGCCTGGAACAGGGCCCCGACCTCCGCTGGCGCTGCGCGGCGGTGGAACTGGGCGGCGAACTCGAGCCGCACCCGAGCCCGTCCAGGGCCTGAACGCCGCGGGGCCGGACACCGTCACGGTGTCCGGCCCCGCCGGAGAGTGCGTGCCGTGCGCTAATTCTTGCGGCGGCGCCCGCCGCCCTTCTGCGCCTTGCGGCGCTCCGCACGCGTCAGGCCGTCGGCCTCGGAACGGACCGGGCCGCCGTCCACCGAGAAGTCGCCCTCGACGGTGTCGCCCTCGCCGTCGACCTTGGGCGCCACGTAGTGCAGCCGATCGGGGCGCTGCGGGGCGTCCAGGCCCTTGGCGCGGATCTCCGGGCGGACCGCACCGGCGGGCACGACGTCCTCCTTGGCCAGCTGCGCGGGCACCGCTTCCTCGACCGGGACCTCCTCGACCTGCTGCTCCACCTGGACCTCCAGGTTGAACAGGTAGCCGACGGACTCCTCCTTGATGCCCTCCATCATGGCCGTGAACATGTCGAAGCCCTCCCGCTGGTACTCGACCAGCGGGTCCTTCTGGGCCATCGCACGCAGGCCGATGCCCTCCTGGAGGTAGTCCATCTCGTAGAGGTGCTCACGCCACTTGCGGTCCAGCACCGACAGCACCACGCGCCGCTCCAGCTCGCGCATGATGTCGGAGCCGAGCTGCTTCTCGCGCGCGTCGTACTGCTCGTGGATGTCGTCCTTGACGGACTCGGCGATGAACTCGGCGGTGATGCCGGCCCGGTCGCCCGCCGCCTCCTCCAGCTCGTCGACGGTGGCCTTCACCGGGTAGAGCTGCTTGAAGGCGCCCCACAGCCGGTCCAGGTCCCACTCCTCGGCGAAGCCCTCGACGGTCTCGGCCTGGATGTAGGCGTCGATCGTGTCGTCCATGAAGTGGCGCACCTGCTCGTGCAGGTCCTCGCCCTCCAGGACGCGGCGGCGCTCGCCGTAGATGACCTCACGCTGACGGTTGAGCACCTCGTCGTACTTCAGGACATTCTTGCGCGTCTCGAAGTTCTGCTGCTCGACCTGCGACTGGGCGGACGCGATGGCGCGCGTCACCATCTTGTTCTCGATCGGCACATCGTCCGGGACGTTGGCCATCGCCATGACGCGCTCGACCATCTGGGCCTTGAAGAGCCGCATGAGGTCGTCGCCGAGCGACAGGTAGAAGCGGGACTCGCCGGGGTCGCCCTGACGGCCGGAGCGGCCGCGCAGCTGGTTGTCGATACGCCGCGACTCGTGGCGCTCGGTGCCCAGGACGTAGAGCCCGCCGAGCTCCTTGACCTCCTCGAACTCGGCCTTCACCGCGGCGTGGGCCTTCTCCAGCGCGGCGGGCAGGGCCTGGGCCCACTCCTCCACGTGCTCGTCGGGGTCGAGGCCGCGCTGGCGCAGCTCCGCCTCGGCGAGGTCGTCGGGGTTGCCGCCGAGCTTGATGTCCGTACCGCGGCCGGCCATGTTCGTGGCGACGGTGACGGCGCCCTTGCGGCCGGCCTGGGCCACGATGGAGGCCTCGCGCTCGTGGTTCTTGGCGTTCAGCACCTCGTGCTGGATGCCGCGCTTGTTCAGCTGCTGCGAGAGGTACTCGGACTTCTCGACCGAGGTGGTGCCGACCAGGATCGGCTGGCCCTTCTCGTGCTTCTCGGCGATGTCCTCGACGACCGCGTCGAACTTGGCGACCTCGGTGCGGTAGATCAGGTCCGACTGGTCCTGGCGGATCATCGGCCGGTTCGTCGGGATCGGGACCACGCCGAGCTTGTAGATCTGGTGGAACTCGGCGGCCTCGGTCATGGCCGTACCGGTCATGCCGGACAGCTTGTCGTAGAGGCGGAAGAAGTTCTGCAGGGTGATCGTCGCGAGAGTCTGGTTCTCGTCCTTGATGTCCACCCCTTCCTTCGCCTCGATCGCCTGGTGCATGCCCTCGTTGTAGCGGCGGCCGGCAAGGATACGGCCGGTGTGCTCGTCGACGATCATGACTTCGCCGTCCATGACGACGTAGTCCTTGTCGCGCTTGAAGAGCTCCTTGGCCTTGATGGCGTTGTTGAGGTAGCCCACCAGCGGGGTGTTCACCGACTCGTAGAGG
This sequence comes from Streptomyces sannanensis, assembly GCF_039536205.1. Lineage (GTDB taxonomy): Bacteria > Actinomycetota > Actinomycetes > Streptomycetales > Streptomycetaceae > Streptomyces > Streptomyces sannanensis. The sequence goes on from NZ_BAAAYL010000001.1 coordinate 2,745,359, forward strand.
TTGTCGATGCCGAGCCAGTCCTCGACCTTCGAGACACCGGACTCGTGGATGGCGACGGTGCGCTTCTTCTCGTCGACCTCGTAGTCGCCGGTTTCCTCGATGCCCTTGAGCTGGTTGCCCGCCTCGCCCTTCTCCAGGCGCCTGACCAGCTTGGCGAAGTCGGCGTACCACTTGGTGGCCTGGTCGGCGGGGCCGGAGATGATCAGCGGCGTACGGGCCTCGTCGATGAGGATCGAGTCGACCTCGTCGACGACCGCGAAGTTGTGGCCGCGCTGGACGAGCTCGTCCTGGGACCACGCCATGTTGTCGCGCAGGTAGTCGAAGCCGAACTCGTTGTTCGTGCCGTACGTGATGTCGCAGGCGTACTGCTCGCGGCGCTGCGCCGGCGTCATGTTGGCGAGGATGCAGCCGACCGAGAGGCCGAGGAAGCGATGGACGCGGCCCATCATCTCGGAGTCGCGCTCGGCCAGGTAGTCGTTGACCGTGATCAGGTGGACACCCTTGCCGGACAACGCGTTCAGGTACGTCGGGAGGGTACCGACGAGGGTCTTGCCCTCACCGGTCTTCATCTCGGCGACGTAACCCAGGTGCAGAGCGGCACCGCCCATCAGCTGGACGTCGTAGTGCCGCTGGCCGAGCACGCGCTTGGCGGCCTCACGGACAGTGGCGAAGGCCTCGGGAAGCAGGTCGTCCAGGCTCTCGCCGTTGGCGTACCGCTCCTTGTACTCATCGGTGAGGGCGCGCAGCTCGGCGTCGGAGAGGCTGACGAAGTCCTCTTCGATGGAGTTGACCTGGTCCGCGATGCGGTGCAGCTTGCGCAGGATCTTGCCTTCGCCTGCACGCATGATCTTTGAGAGGACGGACACGGGGGTGGGTCTCCTTGCCGGTCGGGCCTGGCGCGGTCGAATTCTTTTGAGCAACGGCCATCGTATGCGAGGACCCCGCCGCGCCGGGAGGTCCGCAATGAGGACAACGCGCGAGGCGTCGCCGAGGTGCCGCACCGGGCTGCGAAAACGCATGGCGAGTCGGCGCCCGCGGTGACGACAATCGGTTGATGGAACCCGTCACTCTCACCACCGAGCGCCTGCTGCTGCGCAGCGTCGAACCCGCCGACACCGAGGCCGTCTTCCTGGCCTGCCAGGACCCCGACGTCCAGCGCTGGACCACTGTCCCCTCGCCGTACGAGCGGGAGCACGCGGTCTCCTTCACCGAGCAGACGGTCCCTGACGGCTGGCGCAACGGCACGATGTGCACTTTCGCACTGCTCCCCCGCGACAGCCGCGACGGAGGCCCCCTGCTGGGGTGCATGTCGGTGATGGTGCGTTCCCTTCCCGGCACCTGGGAGATCGGCTACTGGACCGCCAAGGAACACCGGGGCCACGGGTACACGGCGGAGGCCATGCTGGCGCTCGCCCGCTGGGCTTTCACCGAGCTGGGCACGGAGCGGCTCGAATGGCGCGCCGAGGTCGGCAACGCCGGCTCGCGGGCGGTGGCGGAGAGGGCCGGTTTCGTCATCGAGGGCATACAGCGCTCGGGGCTTCTCAACAATGGCACCCGCAGGGACAGCTGGCTCGGTGCACTGGTCCCGTCCGACCTGGGGCTGACCTCCGCGCACCCTTATCTTCCGGCGCGGGCCTGAATCTTCCGGCTCGACAGCCCGGGCCCGGGTGTCACTGGCAGCCCCTAGAGTGCGGGGCATGACGACCCTGCCGCGGCCGCGTCCCGCCGCCGAACTCTCCGCCGACGACGCCCGCCGCATGGCGCTGCGCGCCCAGGGCCTCCTGGGCGCGCCCGACCGGCGGTCTGGGGTGCGGGGCGTTCTGCGTCACCTCGGCGCGGTGCAGTTGGACACGATCTCGGTGCTGGCCCGGTCGCACGAGCTGATCCCGTACGCCCGGCTGGGTGCCGTCGGCCGCAAGGCAGTCGACGGCGCGTACTGGACGGACGGCCACTCCTTCGAGTACTGGTCGCACGCGGCCTGCATCCTGCCGGTCGAGGAATGGCCGCACTTCGCCTTCCGGCGTCGCGCCTACCGCAACCGTCCGCAGTGGTACCACGAGCTGAAGGACGGCGCCTATGACGCGGTGATCAAGCAGCTGCGCGCCGAGGGCCCGCTCACGGCCACGGACCTGGGCGGCGCCAAGAACCGCGGGGAGTGGTGGGACTGGTCGCAGTCGAAGGTCGCGGTCGAGCGCGCGCTGATGTACGGCGAGGTGGTGTGCACCGAGCGCCGCGGCTGGAAGCGGGTCTACGACCTGGCCGAGCGGGCCATTCCGGACGCCGTCCTGCACGACGACCTGGACGACAGGGAGTGCCTGCGCCGCCTGGTGCGGCTGGCCGGGCAGGCACTGGGGGTCGGCACCCGCGCGGACATCGCGGACTACCACCGGCTCAAGGGCGAGCAGGTCGACGCGGTGATAGCGGACTCCGGCCTGGTGCCGGTGGAAGTGGAGGGCTGGGGGAAGCCCGCCTGGGCGGCTCCGGAAGCCCTGGCAGGCGAACCACGCGGCCGACACCGGACGACGCTCCTCTCCCCGTTCGACTCACTGATCTGGGACCGGGCGCGCACGGAGCGCATCTTCGGTTTCACACACCGGCTGGAGGCGTACGTCCCGAAGCCCAAGCGGGTGCACGGCTACTTCGCGATGCCGCTGCTGTCCGGGGGCCGTCTGCTGGGCCGTGTCGACCCCGCGCGTGAGGGGAAGACGCTGGTCGCCCGCCAGGTATCGCTGGTGGCGCCCAAGGCTGCCCGCCCCTTGGCCGAGGCGCTGCGGGAGGCCGCGCAGTGGGTGGGCTGCGACGCGGTACGCATCGAGCGCGCTCAGTCACCGGCGCAGGCGGAGGCGGTCACGGCGGAACTGGCCCGACTGGGCGCCTAGGAGTGTCCTGAAGATCTTGGAATCGCGCCCGGCTTGCACCGGTTCATGGCGATTGACATTTACTGGCAATCCGGGGCGAGTCAGGCGGTCGGAACAAGATCTTCATCGGTCTTCTAGGGCCTGTTTCGAAAGTGGATCGTCTGTCAGTCCTGCCTGGGATGCTCCGAGCATGGAGATGACAGTGCAGCTGACGATCGACTGCTCCGATCCGCAGAGAATGGTGACTTTCTGGGCCGAGGCCCTGGGCTACGTGCCTGAGCCTCCGCCGGGCGGGCACGCCACGTGGCGTGCTTACTGGGCGGCGGTGGGGGTGCCCGAGGCAGAGTTGCCAGCCGGTGCCGGGGATATTCCGGAGTCGATCATCGATCCCGCGGGACGTGGACCGAGGATGTGGTTCCAGCAGGTTCCGGAGCCAAAAGTCGCCAAGAACCGGTGGCACTTCGACCTGAAGGTCGGTGGGGGCCGTGACGTCCCAATGGACGTCCGCACACAGCGGGTCAAGGCTACGGTGGAACGGCTGGTCAAAGCTGGTGCCACCGTGCTGCGGATCAAGGATGAGCCGGACATGGGGCTCTACGCCGCCGCCATGCAGGACCCCGAGGGCAACGAATTCGACGTCGTCTGAGGGCCGTTGCGACGGTGCTGGTCACAGCCACTCGTTCACGGCTGCGACCAACACCGTCGCCTCGTAGCGGACGGAGAGCTTGTCGTACCTCGTGGCCACTGCCCTGTGCCTTTTAAGTCGGTTGATCCCGCACTCGACCGCATGGCGCTCGCAGTAGTCGGCCGGGTCGAAAAGCGGTGGCCGGCCGCCGCGGGAGCCGCGCTTCTGGCGGTTGCGCGCCTGGTCGGCCTTGTCCGGGATGGTGCAGCGGATCCCGCGGCGGCGCAGGTAGGCGCGGTTTTTGCGGGAGGCATACGCCTTTCAGCACGCACCCGATCGGGGCGGACGCGTGGCCGGCCCGGCCCGATGCGGGGCACGCGGACCTTCTCCAGCACGGGTTCGGACTGAGGCGAGTCTCCACGCTGCCCTGCCGTCACCACGATCGACATGGGCTTCTGACCCTGCTCAACTGCCAGGTGGAGCTTGGTGGTGAACCCGCCGCGCGACCTACCCAGCCCATGATCACGGGGCTCGGTGAAGATGCCGCCCGGTGGTTCCTTCTGCAGGTCGCCCTGCTTGCGGGCCCCGGCCGCATACTGATGGGCGCGGCAGACCGTGGAGTCGACGCTCAGGTCCCACGTGATCGCACCCTTCGCGTCGGCCAGGGACTGGAGCCGGGTGACGAGCCGCTGCCACGTGCCGTTCCGCTGCCATCGGCGGAACAGGTCATAGACCCGCCCCACGGTCCATACGCGACGGGGACATCCCGCCACGGAACACCGGTTCGAACCCGGAACCGTATGCCGTCGATCAACTGCCGCCGAGGCCAGACGGGCGGCCGCCCCGCCTCCCTGCTCTTCGGCAACAACGGCTCCAGCACCGCCCACTGCTCGTCCGTGAGATCTCCCCGACCCATGAACCATGATCATTCACGGTCCAAGATCCACTTTCGATACACGGCCTAGAAGCCCGATGAAGATCTTGCTCCGACCGCCTGACTCGCCCCGGATTGCCAGTAAATGCCAATCGCCATGAACCGGTGCAAGCCGGGCACGATTCCAAGATCTTCAGGACACTCCTAGTGCTTTGGTCGGAGAGGTTCACCGGCTCGCGACGCTCCCCGAGCTTCCCGGCAAACCTTTCCGGCCACAGCACCAGCACGACAGGTGACCAGTGCCCCTCCCGGCAACGTTTGCCCCGTCGCAACGTCCCCCCAGCTACCTCCCCCAGGGTGCCCCCAGGCACGCACGCTCGCTGCGTTGGCCGAAAACCCGAGTGACGCTGCTACGAGGGCCTTCGGCCGCCTTGCGATCGCACGCACCGGACGCCGCTCCTTGACGGGCAAACGTTGCCGGTCGCGGCACTAGCGGATCTCGAGGATCTTCTCCCTCATCGCGTAGACCACCGCTTCCATCCGGGAGTGCAACTGGAGTTTCTCCAGGATGTTCCGGACGTGGTTCTTCACGGTGTTCTCGGAAATGAACAGCTCCTTCGCGATGTCGCGGTTGTTCATGCCCGTGGCGACGAGCTTGAGCACCTCCAGCTCGCGGTCGGTCAGCCGGGGCGCCGGCACCAGGCGGCGCTCGTCGGTGCGCTGGATCATCGACTTGAACTCGGTGAGCAGCTTGGACGCCATTGACGGGCTGATCTGGGACTGTCCGTCCGCCACTGCGCGGATCGCGGTGGCCACCTCGTCCGTGGAGATCTCCTTGAGGAGGTATCCCGTCGCACCGGCCTTGATCGCGTCATAGAGGTCGGCCTCCTCGTCACTGATCGTCAGCATGATGATCTTCGCGCTGGGGGCCACTTCCTTGATGGACGTGCACGCCTCGATACCGCCGCGCTTCGGCATCCGCACGTCCATCAGCACGATGTCGGGAAGCAGATCGGCGGCCTTCTCCACGGCCTCGGCGCCGTCACCGGCCTCGCCGACGACCTGGATGTCCTCCTCCTGGGCAAGGACGATCTCCAGACCTCGCCGGAACAGGGCGTGGTCGTCCACCACAAGGACCCGGATCGGCTCCTTGCGCGGGGAACCCACGTCCGCACCGATTCCGATCGGACCGTCCGTGTTCCCGGAATCCGACCCGACGTGCACCGGTCCGAAGCTGTCCGCCATCGTTCCTCCCCCTGACGGCCATGGCCTGGAGTTCATGCTGCGTCAACCCCAGCTCGCGGAGCGTCGGTTGACTTGCGTTGCCATGATTTCATGCCCGGCAGGCAGAGCGGTGATCCTGCGGTGGCACGGTGGTGTCCCCAGGGGCGCACGAGCGCCCCTTTTTGGATGGGGGACTCCTTCCGTCGGAGCATCGACGAGCCCGCCGGAACCCGGCGGGCTCGTCATCACTTCATTCAGCCGCCGAAGGCACCGCCCGGGACGCCGGTGTCACGAACGGCCAGCGGATCGGAATCCAGATGGATGACGCCGTAGTCGTATGCATGCCGCCGGTAGACGACACTCGGCTGCTTGGTGTCAGCGTCGACGAACAGATAGAAGTCGTGCCCGACCAGCTCCATCTCGTAGAGCGCCTGATCGAGCGACATCGGGGCGGCCTTGTGGGTCTTCTCGCGGACCACCAGCGGGCCCTCGCCCTGCACTTCGAGGGAACCGATCCTGGTGGTGGGGATGCCTTCCTCCGCCTCCTCGGTGATCACCTGGCCGCTGCCGTTCAGCTGCGCCACACCCGGCACCACCTCGGGTACTTCGGCGGCCGAGAGCCGGCCGTTGCCACGGCGGGTGAAACGCTTGTCGTGCTGCTTACGCAGCCGCGCCTCCAGCTTGGCCGTGGCCAGGTCAAGCGCCGCGTACGGATCGCCGGCCGCTGCTTCCGCCCGGATCACCGGGCCGCGCGAGAGCAGTGTGATCTCCACGCGGTCGGAACGGTCGGCCTGACGGGGGTTGTGTTCCTTGGACACCTCGACGTCGAGGCTGATTACCTTGCCGTCGAGCTTCTGGATCTTTTCCAGCTTCAGCTTCTCGGCCACGTGTTTGCGGAACCGCTCGGGCACCTCGGTCTTGCGGCCCTTGACGACGATGTCCACGCAGAACTCCGTTCCCGGATCGCTCCGCTCCATCCGCGGAGCATCTCCCTCTTGCACCAGACTCCGGTGAGCACCGGAGCCTCGGACTTGGCGACTTTCACCTCCTCCTCCCCAGCGGGGGAAGATCCACACCCCACCTGCTTCGGGATCGGGGATTACCCCGAAGCGCAGCCGCGCATTCAGTGAGGCGTGGCTTTCGCCATTCCTCACAACCGAACATAGCTCGGCCGGACGGATGTCGGCACCCGCTACTCGCACGTACCTCCGTTCAAGGGGTTTTCCCCTCTCATTACCTGCAACGATGCAAGATCCCCATCAGTTCCGGTTTATTTCGAAAGATGATGGAGAGACTGCAACAACAGCCGCGCTCATCCGGTCGTGTCCGGCCAATTCCCGGTCGCGGGCGCTTTTGATCGCCTGCGCCGCCGCGACGAGCGAGGCGCCGGTCGTCATGAGATCGTCCACCAGCACCACCCGAGTACCTTCCAGCAGCCTTACGCCGCCGGCCACCACCTCGAGTGCCCCGTCGAGGTTCGCCAGCCTCTGCCGGGCCCCCAGCCCGGACTGGTCCTCCACCCCACGCCTCTGCCGCAGCACCGCCGCAACGCGGGCGTGCGTCCCCGTACGGCGCAGTTCCCCCGAGGCGGCGAACGCGATCCGCCGCGCGGCGTCGTGCCCCCGAGCCCGTACGGCCCTCCGCGCCGACGGCACCGGCACCAGCGCGACCTCCCCGCAGCCCGGAACGCTCCGAACGCCGGCCCGGGCGCTCGGCGCACCGAAGGCGACGCCTGACCGTACCGCCGCGGCCAGGGCAGCACCGAGCGGTCCGGCCAGGCCCAGTGCACCGCGCTCCTTGTGAGCAAGCAGCACCGCCCGTACCGCGTCCCGGTACGGCGCCGCCGCATGCACCACCGGCAGGCCCTCGGGCTCGGGGTCGGGCCTCACCCGCCGGGGCACCGCCCCGTACAGCGCCCGGCCGCACTCCGCGCACAGTTCCGTACCCGGCCTGCCACAGCCATCGCAGGTCATCGGCAGGACCAGGTCGGCGAAGTCCCGCCACCACCTCCGCATGACACCCACTGTGCCAAGGCGGCCGGACCCCGGCCACCCCCTGTGGACAACCAGGCGGTGTCTTCCGGATCAGCCCGGGTACACGGGCGACGAGCCCTCCTTGTCCACGGTCTTCCAGTTCTCGCCGGGCGGCAGCTTCACGATGCCGTCCTCCTCCGAGAGCGCGAGCAGCGGCAGCCGGTCGTCGTCGGCCGCGGCGACCGCCTTCACCTGGTTCGCGCCCGGCAGGACTCCCGCACCCGCCGTCGAACCGTCCGTCTGTATGTAGCGGAGCTGCTCCACGCCGCCCGCCTCCCGGCCGACCACCACCAGGCGGCTGGGGCCGGCCCATGACATGGCGGACACCTCCATCTGCGGTGCGCTCTGGTGCAGTTCGATGACAGAGACCTTCGGCTTTCCGTCCTGCACGATCCGCTCGATCAGGCCGATCTGGAGGGTCTTCTTCCCGCCCTGCGACACCAGCAGCGCGATGCGCACACCGTCCGCCGACACCCTCAGTTCTTCGACGTGCCCGCCGTTCAGGCCGTTGATCCCGACCTCCACGGGCTGGCCCGCTCCGTCGTCCAGCATCAGCAGCCGGGAGTGCCCGGGATCCCGGTCGGCCACCCACAGATCGCCACGGCCGTCCCAGCTCGGGGCGGACAGACCGCCGTTGGGCGTGGGGTCCTGGCTCGTGACCACGGAGTTGCCCATCTCGCCGCCCTCGGCCAGCGGCGTCACGAAGAGGGAGTGCCCGTCATGCGACACGCCTGCCGCGAACCGCTCGTCACGGGACACCGCGGCCGCGCGCAGCCGCACCTGACCGCCGGTGCCGAGCGGCCCCGGTGCGGGTTCGGCCGCCTCGTCGCTCTCCGTGCCACTCGGCATCCGCACCAGCCGCGCCTTCTCATCGACGTAGTACTGGTGCGGCGGCTCCACCGTCCTGCGGTCCGGCACGAAGTCGTCCGCTTGCCCCTCGGACAGCACGCACAACGAGCCGCTCGGCCCCCGGAGCTCCACCCGGCCGATCCGGGAGGACGTCAGATCCCGCACGGTATAGAGCAGCTGAGCAGCCATCTGCTGGCAGCGCTTGGAGTCGACATCCGAGGCCTTCCCGTTCAGCGGCACCTTCAGCGTGTTCTGCTCGTCCACTGCCAGCGACTTCACGCCGGCCTTCAGCGCCGTACCGCTCGGGAAGCGTGAGTCGACCACCGGGCTGAGCCAGCCGGTCGGACCGTCGAGCAGCGCCTTGACCGACTGGGTGACCGGGTCCATGCGCGTCTCCGGGTCGATGCTCTGGCGGAGATAGACAGGATCGGCGACGAGCTGGTCCTCATCGGCAGCGAAGTAGTACTTGTTGACGGGGCGAAAGATGCGCTGGAAGTCGGACTGTCCGAGCAGCAGTCCGTCGGGCAGGGCGTCGATGCGCCACTCCCTGCCGCTCGGCCCCTCCTCCCTGACCAGGTGGATCTGCTTGCCGTACCCCTTCGGGGCCGGCCGATAGGCGTGCTGGCCGTCCAGCTGGGCGATCTGAGCGCCGGTCAGGTCATAGGCGCGGCCGTCGTCGTCCTTGCCGCTACTGGGGACGGTACGGGCGGTCGGGCCGTCCGCCAGCACCGTCACACCGGCGCCGGGCTTCCAGCTCCTGGCCGCCTGCTTCGTCAGATACTTGCGGGCCGTGGCGAATTGGATGTCGACACTCGTCATCGCCTCCAGAAAGCCGTCGACGATCTCGTCCGGTGCCGCCCCCTCCCGGGGCGGCACCCCGTACACCCGCACCTGTGAGTCGGCGCGCTGGGAGGCGTCGACGGCATCGACATCCCCGCTGCTCGGCATCGACGCACAGCCGGACAGCAGCAGCGAGCCGCAGCCGAAGAGCGCGGCACTGCGCAGGGCGTGGCCCCGGCCTCCACCTCTCCCAAGCCCTCTGCTTCTTCCCCGCTCTCGGCTTTGCTTGAGCGGGGGGACCCCCCTCAGCAGGGTGGACCCCCATCGAACAAGGTCAACGCCCACGTGTCGATTCCTCCCGGTCCCCACCCTGCGGGCCGCCGTCACTCTCGCCGCCGGCGCGGGCCACCACCCGCGCGCCGTTGCCGGGCAGCGCCGTCGGGTCCGCCGAGGGGCCCACCGCCCGGGGCACCACCGGCGTGCGCGGCGGCACGGCCAGCGCCGCGCGGTCACCGGCGGCCTGGGCCGGGACGGCCGCCAGCCGGTGCGCGCCGTCGTTCGACCGGTCGGCCCCGGCGCGCTCACGGCGGTGCCGGGAGTCCTCCGGCTCCAGCGGTATCGGTGAGCCGCGCAGCGGCTCGTCCGCCGTACGCGGCAGCGTCAGCCGGAACTGCGACCCGCCGCCCGGCTCGCCCCAGGCCTGCAGCCAGCCGCCGTGCAGCCGCGCGTCCTCGACGGCGATGGACAGCCCGAGGCCGGTGCCACCGGTGGTCCGGGCACGCGCAGGATCGGCCCGCCAGAAACGGTTGAACACACGGGTCGCCTCGCCGGGCTTGAGGCCCACGCCGTAGTCGCGTACTGCCACGGCGACGGCCCCACCCGCCGCCGCGAGCCGCACCACCACGTCCCGGCCCTCGCCGTGCTCGACGGCGTTCACGACGAGGTTGCGCAGCACCCGCTCGACCCGCCGGGCGTCGGCCTCGGCGATGACCGGCTGCTCGTCCCCGACGACCCGGATCCGGCTGCCCTTGCGCTCGGCCAGCGGTTCGGCACCCTCGATGACCCTGCGTACGACATCGCGCAGGTCTATCGGCTCGGCCTCCAGCGCTGCCGCGCCCGCGTCGAAACGGCTGATCTCCAACAGGTCCGCGAGCAGCGACTCGAACCGGTCCAGCTGGCCGGCCAGCAGCTCCGCAGAACGAGCCGTGACCGGGTCGAAGTCGACGCGCGCCTCATGGATGACGTCCGCGGCCATCCGTACGGTCGTCAGCGGGGTGCGCAGCTCGTGCGACACGTCCGAGACGAAGCGCCGCTGCATCCGGGACAGGTCCTCCAGCTGCTGGATCTTGAGCTGGAGGTTCTGCGCCATCTTGTTGAAGGCCTCGCCGAGCCGTGCGATGTCGTCCTCGCCGGTGACCTTCATACGCTCCTGGAGCCTGCCCGCGGAGAGCCGCTCGACAACTCCGGCGGCCATCCGGACCGGTGTGACGACCTGCCGCACCACGAGCCAGGCGATGGCCCCGAGCAGCACGACCACGAACACCCCGGCGGTCGCCAGGGTGCCCTTCACCAGACTGAGCGACTTCTCCTCCTGCGTGAGCGGGAAGAGGTAGTACAGCTGGTACGGCTCACCGTCGATGTCGTTCAGCCGCTTGCCGATGACGAGCGCCGCCTCCGGCTGCTTGCCGTCGGTATAGTGGATCTTGGTGAACGTCTGGAACGTCTCGGTCGTCTGATCCACAGAGGCCCGCAGCTCTTCGGGCACGCTTGCCGTCGGGTCGACTCCGCCCGAGGCACGGGGACCGCGGTTGCTCGCCCCGGCGTCCGGTGACTCGGCGCTCAGCGCGACCACGTCGAACGCGCCCTGGCCGCCGCTCGCAAGCTGCTCGACCAAGGCGGAGCGCCAGAAGGTGGAGCTCCGCGCGGCACGGCCGTCCGCGGTGTCGCCGTCCTGACCGGCCGCCACCAGGGCGTTGGCCTTCTCCTGCGCCACCGCGAAGCCGCCGGTGGCCTGGCTCTGGGCGGCCTTCTCCTTCGCGTCGAGCAGGCCGTTGCGCACCTGTCCGATGACCACGAATCCGAGCAGCATCACTACGCCGAGCGACATCAGCAGGGTGCCGGCGACGACCCGCAGCTGGATGTTGCGCCGCCACAGCCGCACGGCGGGCAGCAGCGGCCGACGGATCCAGCGCGCGAACAACCGGAGCACGCGGCCGCCCAACGCCCCGTCCTGCAACAGTCGGCCGCCCTGCCTCAGGCGGCCGAACCGCGACGTCGCGCTGGAGCGGGACACGTCAGCTCGGTCCCGCCTTGTAACCGACGCCACGGACGGTCACGACGATCTCGGGGCGCTCCGGGTCCTTCTCCACCTTGGAGCGCAGTCGCTGGACATGCACATTGACCAGTCGCGTGTCCGCGGCGTGCCGGTAGCCCCACACCTGCTCCAGGAGCACCTCGCGGGTGAACACCTGCCAGGGCTTACGGGCGAGCGCGACCAGCAGGTCGAACTCGAGCGGGGTCAGCGCGATCGACTGGCCGTCCCGTTTCACGGAATGGCCGGCCACATCGATGACCAGGTCGCCGATGGCCAACTGCTCCGGAGCGGGCTCCTCGGACCTGCGCAGCCGGGCCCGGATACGGGCGACCAGCTCCTTGGGCTTGAACGGTTTGACGATGTAGTCGTCGGCCCCGGACTCCAGGCCCACCACCACATCGACGGTGTCGCTCTTGGCCGTGAGCATCACGATCGGCACCCCGGACTCCGCCCTGATCAGGCGGCAGACCTCGATGCCGTCCCGGCCGGGGAGCATGAGGTCGAGCAGCACCAGGTCAGGCTTGGTCTCACGGAAGGCTGCGAGTGCCTTGTCACCGTCCGCCACGAACGACGGCTCGAAACCTTCACCACGCAGCACAATCCCGAGCATCTCGGCCAGTGCGGTGTCGTCGTCGACGACAAGGACGCGTCCCTTCATAATCGACATCATCCCATTAGCTAATCGTTACCTGGCGTGACCTGGCACACAACTCCACAAGTCCGTCCCCGGTGACGGGGGAAAGCACCCCCTCCTCGGTGACGATCGCGGTCACCAACTCGGGCGGCGTGACATCAAATGCCGGGTTGTATGCCCGAGTTCCGGGCGGTGCCACCGACATTCTGGCAGCCGCGGCTGCCCCGGGCAGCGGCGGCGCCGTGACCTCGGTCACTTCCCGCCCCGGCCGCTGCTCCACCTCGATGGACGCCCCGTCCGGGGATCCCAGGTCCACCGTCGTACCGGGCGCCACGACGACGAACGGCACATGGTGGTACTTGGCGAGCACCGCAAGCGGATAGCTCCCCACCTTGTTGGCGACGGAGCCGTCCGCGGCGATCCGGTCCGCCCCTATGAGCACGGCATCCACCTCCCCCGCCGCGAAGAGGGAGCCCGCCGCGTTGTCCGCGAGCAGGCTGTACGGCATCCCGTTACGGGCCGCCTCGTACGCGGTCAGCCGCGACCCCTGCAGCAGCGGACGGGTCTCGTCCACCCACAGCTGCCGCAGCCGCCCTGCCCGGTGCGCCGCGAGCGCCACGGCGAAAGCCGTGCCCGCGCCTCCGGAGACCAGCGCGCCCGTATTGCAGTGGGTGAGGATGCGGAGGCTGCCGCCCGGCAACAGCTCGTCCAGGAGCCCCAGGCCGAGGCGGGCCATCCGGGCACTGCCCGCGGCGTCCGTCCGGTGCAGCTCCCGGGCCGCGGCGAGCGCGGCCGCCGCGGCCTCTCCTTCGGTACCGCCCTTCTCCACCGCGGTGCGGTACGCCTCGGCGGCGAGCCGCACGCCGTACCCGAGATTGACCGCGGTGGGCCTCGCTCCCTCAAGCAGCTCCGCCGCTTCGTCCACGTCGTATCCCCGCGCCGCGGCCAAGGCCACCCCGTACGCCCCGGCGATGCCCAGCAGGGGTGCCCCCCGGACGGCGAGCGTCTGGATGGCCCGTACCAGCGCGGGCACATCCGTGCAGACCAGCTCGGTTTCCGCGGCGGGCAGCCGGGTCTGGTCGAGCAGCACCAGGACGGGCCCGTCCGGCGGCTCGTCCCATCGCAGCACCTGAAGCGCGGGCGGCTCCACGGCCATGGCGGTTCGCGCATCCTGATCAGCCATTCGCACAGTCTGCCCCGTGAAGCGCCGACAAATGAAGGCGCAGACGAGAAGTAGGAGGCACAGGGCCCGGTCCGCCGTTCAGTGGCACATGGCACGATGGCTGGCAACCTGCCGCGGCGACGCGCGGCGGGGCACGTGAAGGAGCGACGATGAACGACACTCCGGGCTGGGCCTCGCCCGGATCCGCCCCCTCCGACGGTCAGGACCAGGGCGCGCCCAGGCCTGCCGAGCCGGCCGACGCCGGCGACGCCACCGCGAGGTGGTCCAAGGAGCAGCCCCCGGCGGGACAGTGGTCCCCGCCGAGCACCCCCGGGCCGGGTGGCTCTTCGCCAGGTGCTCCCGCACCCGGTTCCCTTCCGGGGTGGGGCGGCGGACAGCCGGGAGGCCCAGGGCACAACGGCTGGGGCGCCGGCTGGGGACAGCCACCCGCCGCGGCGAAGCCCGGTGTCATTCCGCTGCGCCCGCTCGGCATCGGCGAGATCCTCGACGGTGCCGTATCGACCATGCGTGCCCATTGGCGCACCGCGCTCGGTCTCACCATCACGGTCGCTGTCATCTCGCAGATCGCCGTCATCCTCGCCCAGCGCTATCTGCTGCCGGAGCCTGTGACGGTCGATCCCAACGCCGATCCGGCGGTGGCGATGAGCCAGTTGGTCGAGGCAACGCAGTCCAGCCTGCTGAGCCTGGCACCCGCCACGGTCGTCTCGCTGATCGGGATCCTGTTCACCACGGCGATTCTCGCGGTGGTGATGAGCCGGGCCGTGCTCGGCCGCCCGATGACGCTGTCCGAGGCGTGGGGCGAGGCACGCCCTCGACTTCTTCCGCTCCTCGGGCTGACGCTGCTGATGACCCTGGGACTCGCCGCGATCATGACGGTCGGAATCCTTCCTGGCCTGCTGATCGGGTCCGGCGCCGGTGCGGCCCTCTCCGTCCTCGGCGGATTCGCGGCCTGCGGAGTGATCGTCTGGCTGTGGGTCCGCTTCAGCCTCGCCTCCCCGGCGCTGGTGCTGGAACGGCAGGGGATCGTGAAGTCGCTGCGCCGCTCCGCCAAGCTGGTCCAGGGCGCCTGGTGGCGAATCTTCGGTGTCCTTCTGCTGACCCTGGTGCTGACCTCCATCGTCTCGATGATCATCGGCCTGCCGTTCGGCCTCGTCGCCCTGGCCGTGGACGGTGAGGGCCTGAGCGGATTGCTCACCGGCACACCGGTGCAGTACGGCTGGGCCTTCCTGATCATCAGCGGCATCGGCGCGGTGATCGCGGCGGCAATCACCTACCCGATCCAAGCCGGTGTGACGGTCCTCCTCTACATCGACCAGCGCATCCGCCGGGAGGCGCTCGACCTCGAGCTCGGCCGCGCCGCAGGCGTCCCCGGCTACGACACACCCAGGAGCTGATGCGGTGCCGACTGCGGGGGGCGAGGCGGTGGCGCGGCTGCTGATCCGCGCAAGTGACGATGCACCGGTGGACACGCCTCGCGTTCCCGCCCGCGAGGCGGCGGAACGCGAGCTGTCCAAGCCGATGTACCACGAGAATGATCCGAACCTCTTCGAGCGCGCACTGAACCGTTTCTGGGAATGGATCGGAGACCTGTTCGCCGCCGCCTCCGGGGCGGCCCCCGGCGGAGTGCTCGGGCTCGTGGTCATAGTCCTGGTGGTCGTCGGGCTGCTCCTCGCTCTCTGGTGGCGGCTCGGCACGCCCCGCCTCGCCCCCGGCTCCGCGGCGGTGCTCTTCGACGACAGGCCACGCAGCGCCGCGGAACATCGCACCGCCGCCGAGGCCCATGCAGCCGCCCAGCGCTGGAACGAAGCGGTCCAGGAGCGGATGCGCGCCGTCGTACGTTCTCTGGAGGAACGCGCACTGCTCGACCCGCGCCCCGGCCGCACCGCCGACGAAGCCGCCGCCGAGGCCTCCCGCACTCTGCCGGACCACTCCGAACGGCTGCGCGCGGCCGCCCGCGAGTTCGACGACGTCACATACGGCGGCCGCACGGCCGACCAGCAGGCATACCTGCGTCTGCGCGAACTGGACCTCGACATCGAGGACACCAGACCCGTCCTCAGCGGCGCGGGACGAGGAGCCACCGAATGACCGGGGTCACCGTCCACTCCACCTCTACGGCCCGCACCGCACGGCAGATATGGACACGTGCCCGCGGCGTTCTGCTCGCCCTCGCCCTCCTCCTCATCGGGGCTCTCGCTCTTGCCACCGTACGCTCCGGGGACCAGCACGGCCGTCTCGACCCCCGTGCTCCGGACCGCAACGGAAGCCGCGCCGTGGCGGAGCTGCTGAAGGACCACGGCGTGACCACACGCGTGGTCACCTCGCTCGACGCGGCCACCGCCGCCGCGGCCGATGCCGACACCACACTTCTCGTCGCCGCCCCCGATGTTCTGACCAAGCAACAGCAAGGAGCGCTCCGCTCCGCCATCGCCGACTCCGCCGGCCGCAACATCCTGGTGGCCGCCGGCCGGCCTTCGATCGGCACACTCGTTCCCGGCGTGAGCGCGCAGCCCTCGGTCAAGGTCTCCCCGCGCTCCCCCGGATGCTCCCTGCCCGCCGCCGTCCGCGCCGGCAAAGCACACACAGGCGGCGTGCGCTACCTCGCGGTACGCCCCGTCGCCGAGGGCTGCTACCAAGCCGACGGGCTCCCCACCCTTCTGGAGGTGGCCGGCCCGCGAGGCGGCGACACCGTCCTGCTGGGCGCGCCCGACATCCTCTACAACGACCGCCTCGACGAAGAGGGCAATGCCTCGCTCGCCCTTCAACTTCTCGGTTCCCGCCCGCATCTGGTCTGGTACCTCCCCTCGCTCGGTGATGCATCGGCCACCGACTCCGGCGACCGCAGCCTGGTCGACCTGATCCCGTCCGGCTGGCTTTGGGGAACGCTTCAACTCGCCATCGCCGCAGCGCTGGCCGCCGTCTGGCGTGCCCGCCGGCTCGGCCCTCCGGTGACCGAACTGCTTCCGGTCGTCGTCCGCGCCTCCGAGGCCACCGAAGGCCACGCCCGCCTCTATCGCAGGGCCAACGCCCGTGACCGTGCGGCATCGGTGCTGCGCTCGGCGAGCCGCACCCGGCTCGCCCCTCTCCTGGGCCTGCCGTCCGCTCAGGCCCACTCCCCCGAGGTCCTCGTCCCCGCCGTCTCCGCCCGGCTCTCCACCGCCGACCGGGATCTCCAGACTCTGCTCTTCGGCCCGGCTCCGGGCAACGACGCCGAGCTCATCCACCTGGCAGACCAACTCGACGCCCTCGAAAGAGAGGTACGCACTTCATGAGTGCCCAGCCCGTAGAGAACTCGTACAGCGAGAACTCGGACAGCGCACGCGCTTCTCTGGAGGCTCTGCGCACCGAGATCGCCAAGGCCGTGGTCGGCCAGGATCCCGCTGTCACCGGGCTCGTCGTCGCTCTGCTCTGCCGCGGCCATGTGCTCCTCGAAGGAGTCCCCGGCGTGGCCAAGACGCTGCTCGTGCGGGCCCTCGCCGCCTCGCTCGAACTCGACACCAAGCGTGTCCAGTTCACACCTGATCTGATGCCCAGCGATGTCACCGGGTCGCTAGTCTACGATGCCCGGACTGCCGAGTTCTCCTTCCAGCCGGGTCCGGTGTTCACCAACCTGCTCCTCGCCGACGAGATCAACCGCACACCGCCCAAGACCCAGTCCTCGCTCCTGGAGGCGATGGAGGAGCGCCAGGTCACTGTCGACGGCGTCCCGCGCCTGCTACCCGAGCCCTTCCTGGTCGCCGCTACACAGAACCCCGTCGAGTACGAAGGCACCTATCCACTGCCCGAGGCCCAACTGGACCGGTTCCTACTGAAGCTGACGGTGCCGCTGCCCTCCCGCGACGACGAGATCAACGTCCTCACCCGCCACGTCGAGGGCTTCAACCCGCGTGACCTGCACGCTGCCGGAGTACGCCCCGTCGCCGGACCCGCGGACCTCGAGGCGGCTCGCGCAGCAGTCGCCAAGACCGCGGTTTCGCCCGAGATCGCCGGCTATGTCGTCGATATCTGCCGTGCCACTCGTGAATCCCCCTCACTCACTCTCGGCGTCTCCCCGCGAGGCGCCACCGCCCTGCTCTCCACCGCGCGAGCCTGGGCCTGGCTCACCGGTCGGGACTACGTCATCCCGGACGATGTGAAGGCGCTGGCTCTCCCCACGCTCCGTCATCGCATCCAACTGCGGCCCGAAGCGGAGATGGAGGGCGTCACCCCCGACGCCGTCATCACCGCGATCCTCGCCCACGTCCCCGTTCCGCGCTGAGGCGACATCATGGCCCTCACCGGACGCACAGCCCTTCTCGCGGCCTTGGCCGCCATCCCGGTCGGTATCTTCGCGCCCAGTTGGTCGGGCATCCTCGCCATGAACGCCCCCCTCACAGTCGCAATCATGTGCGACTACGCTCTCGCCGCGCCAGTACGAAAGCTCAAGTTCACCCGAAGCGGTGACACATCGGTTCGACTAGGTGAAGCGGCAGAAATCCAACTCACCGTCACCAACCCGTCCCACCGTCGGCTTCGTGCACAGCTTCGGGACGCCTGGCCGCCCAGCAGCTGGCCGGCAGACGCGGAGCAGGGCGCATCGCGCCATGAGCTGACGATCCCGGCCGGGGAACGGCGCCGCGTCACCACCGTGTTGCGTCCCACCCGCCGAGGCGACCGCCGCTCCCAGCGCATCACCATACGGTCCTACGGCCCCCTGGGCCTCGCTGCCCGCCAGGGCAACCACGAGGTCCCCTGGACGGTGCGCGTCCTGCCTCCGTTCACCAGCCGCAAGCACCTCCCCTCCAGGTTGGCGAGGCTCCGTGAACTCGACGGCCGCACCAGCGTTCTGACGCGGGGTGAGGGAACCGAATTCGACAGCCTCCGCGACTACGTCCCGGGCGACGACACCCGCTCCATCGACTGGCGTGCCACAGCCCGTCAGACCACGGTGGCCGTCCGGACCTGGCGTCCGGAACGCGACCGGCACATCCTCGTCGTGCTCGACACCGGCCGCACATCGGCCGGCCGTGTGGGGGACGTTCCCCGACTCGACGCCGCCATGGACGCTGCTCTGCTCCTCGCGGCCCTCGCCTCACGCGCGGGCGATCGTGTCGATCTCCTGGCGTACGACCGTCGTGTCCGCGCCCAGGTACAGAGACGCTCGGCAGACGAGCTGCTGCCTGCCCTGGTCAATGCCATGGCTCCGGTCGAACCCGAACTGGTGGAGACCGATGCCCGCGGCCTCAGCGCCGCCGCCCTCCACAGCACCCCGCGCAGGTCGCTTATCGTGCTTCTGACGAGCCTGGACGCAGCCCCCATCGAGGAAGGGCTCCTTCCCCTCCTTCCTCGGCTCACGCAGCGCCACTCCGTGCTGGTGGCCGCCGTGGCTGACCCCCAGGTCGAACGGATGAAGGCCTCACGTGGTTCCGTGGAGGCCGTTTACGAGGCCGCCGCCGGGACTCAGGCCGAAGAACGGCGTCGGCGCACTGCGGAACAGCTGAAGCGTCACGGCGTCATGGTCGTCGATGCCACGCCGGACGAGCTGGCGCCCGCTCTCGCCGACGCGTATCTGGCGCTGAAGGCCGCCGGCCGCCTCTGATCCCAGTGATCGAAGAGGCGGCCGGAGGGCCTCTGCCGTGTATCCGGCCCTGAACGCAGAAAAGCCCCGGACCATAAGGTCCGGGGCTTCCCTGGAATAATTGTTCGGCGGCGTCCTACTCTCCCACAGGGTCCCCCCTGCAGTACCATCGGCGCTGAAAGGCTTAGCTTCCGGGTTCGGAATGTAACCGGGCGTTTCCCTAACGCTATGACCACCGAAACACTATGAAGTTGAACTCCAGCCGGCAAGGCGAGTTCGTTACTTCAGAACAAACACAGTGGACGCGAGCAACTGAGGACAAGCCCTCGGCCTATTAGTACCAGTCAGCTCCACCCGTTGCCGGGCTTCCACATCTGGCCTATCAACCCAGTCGTCTACTGGGAGCCTTACCCTCTCAAGGAGGTGGGAATACTCATCTTGAAGCAGGCTTCCCGCTTAGATGCTTTCAGCGGTTATCCCTCCCGAACGTAGCCAACCAGCCATGCCCTTGGCAGGACAACTGGCACACCAGAGGTTCGTCCGTCCCGGTCCTCTCGTACTAGGGACAGCCCTTCTCAATATTCCTACGCGCACAGCGGATAGGGACCGAACTGTCTCACGACGTTCTAAACCCAGCTCGCGTACCGCTTTAATGGGCGAACAGCCCAACCCTTGGGACCGACTCCAGCCCCAGGATGCGACGAGCCGACATCGAGGTGCCAAACCATCCCGTCGATATGGACTCTTGGGGAAGATCAGCCTGTTATCCCCGGGGTACCTTTTATCCGTTGAGCGACGGCGCTTCCACAAGCCACCGCCGGATCACTAGTCCCGACTTTCGTCCCTGCTCGACCCGTCGGTCTCACAGTCAAGCTCCCTTGTGCACTTACACTCAACACCTGATTGCCAACCAGGCTGAGGGAACCTTTGGGCGCCTCCGTTACTCTTTAGGAGGCAACCGCCCCAGTTAAACTACCCATCAGACACTGTCCCTGATCCGGATCACGGACCGAGGTTAGACATCCAGCACGACCAGAGTGGTATTTCAACGGCGACTCCACAACCACTGGCGTGGCTGCTTCAAAGTCTCCCACCTATCCTACACAAGCCGAACCGAACACCAATATCAAACTGTAGTAAAGGTCCCGGGGTCTTTCCGTCCTGCTGCGCGAAACGAGCATCTTTACTCGTAGTGCAATTTCACCGGGCCTATGGTTGAGACAGTCGAGAAGTCGTTACGCCATTCGTGCAGGTCGGAACTTACCCGACAAGGAATTTCGCTACCTTAGGATGGTTATAGTTACCACCGCCGTTTACTGGCGCTTAAGTTCTCAGCTTCGCCCACCCGAAGGTGAGCTAACCGGTCCCCTTAACGTTCCAGCACCGGGCAGGCGTCAGTCCGTATACATCGCCTTACGGCTTCGCACGGACCTGTGTTTTTAGTAAACAGTCGCTTCTCGCTGGTCTCTGCGGCCACCCCCAGCTCAGGAAGCAAGTTCCTTCACCAGGCGTGGCCCCCCTTCTCCCGAAGTTACGGGGGCATTTTGCCGAGTTCCTTAACCATAGTTCACCCGAACGCCTCGGTATTCTCTACCTGACCACCTGAGTCGGTTTAGGGTACGGGCCGCCATGAAACTCGCTAGAGGCTTTTCTCGACAGCATAGGATCATCCACTTCACCACAATCGGCTCGGCATCAGGTCTCAGCCTTGTATGTGTGACGGATTTGCCTACCACACGGCCTACACCCTTACCCCGGGACAACCACCGCCCGGGCTGGACTACCTTCCTGCGTCACCCCATCGCTCACCTACTACCAGTCTGGATCACCGGCTCCACCACTCCCACCTGCGTCAAAGACGAAGGCAGGCGGCTTCACGGGCTTAGCATCGCTGGGTTCAGCGCTGGCGCTTCAAAGCGGGTACCGGAATATCAACCGGTTGTCCATCGACTACGCCTGTCGGCCTCGCCTTAGGTCCCGACTTACCCTGGGCAGATCAGCTTGACCCAGGAACCCTTAGTCAATCGGCGCACACGTTTCTCACGTGTGTATCGCTACTCATGCCTGCATTCTCACTCGTGAACCGTCCACAACTCGCTTCCGCGGCTGCTTCACCCGGCACACGACGCTCCCCTACCCATCACAGCACCCGTTGGGGCTTATGCTGCAATGACACGACTTCGGCGGTACGCTTGAGCCCCGCTACATTGTCGGCGCGGAATCACTTGACCAGTGAGCTATTACGCACTCTTTCAAGGGTGGCTGCTTCTAAGCCAACCTCCTGGTTGTCTCTGCGACTCCACATCCTTTCCCACTTAGCGTACGCTTAGGGGCCTTAGTCGATGCTCTGGGCTGTTTCCCTCTCGACCATGGAGCTTATCCCCCACAGTCTCACTGCCGTGCTCTCACTTACCGGCATTCGGAGTTTGGCTAAGGTCAGTAACCCGGTAGGGCCCATCGCCTATCCAGTGCTCTACCTCCGGCAAGAAACACACGACGCTGCACCTAAATGCATTTCGGGGAGAACCAGCTATCACGGAGTTTGATTGGCCTTTCACCCCTAACCACAGGTCATCCCCCAGGTTTTCAACCCTGGTGGGTTCGGTCCTCCACGAAGTCTTACCTCCGCTTCAACCTGCCCATGGCTAGATCACTCCGCTTCGGGTCTAGAGCGTGCAACTCGATCGCCCTGTTCGGACTCGCTTTCGCTACGGCTTCCCCACACGGGTTAACCTCGCTACACACCGCTAACTCGCAGGCTCATTCTTCAAAAGGCACGCAGTCACGAGACGTACAAGTACGTCCGACGCTCCCACGGCTTGTAGGCACACGGTTTCAGGTACTATTTCACTCCGCTCCCGCGGTACTTTTCACCATTCCCTCACGGTACTATCCGCTATCGGTCACCAGGGAATATTTAGGCTTAACGGGTGGTCCCGCCAGATTCACACGGGATTTCTCGGGCCCCGTGCTACTTGGGTGGTTCTCAAGCGAGCCGTACAGATTTCAGCTACGGGGGTCTTACCCTCTACGCCGGACCTTTCGCATGTCCTTCGCCTATCCATACGGTTTCTGACTCGCCGACCGGTCGGCAGACCGGTCAAGAGAACTCCCACAACCCCGCATGCGCAACCCCTGCCGGGTCTCACACGCATACGGTTTGGCCTCATCCGGTTTCGCTCGCCACTACTCCCGGAATCACGGTTGTTTTCTCTTCCTGCGGGTACTGAGATGTTTCACTTCCCCGCGTTCCCTCCACACTGCCTATGTGTTCAGCAGCGGGTGACAGCCCATGACGACTGCCGGGTTTCCCCATTCGGACACCCCCGGATCAAAGCTCGGTTGACAGCTCCCCGGGGCCTATCGTGGCCTCCCACGTCCTTCATCGGTTCCTGGTGCCAAGGCATCCACCGTGCGCCCTTAAAAACTTGGCCACAGATGCTCGCGTCCACTGTGCAGTTCTCAAGCAACGACCAGCCACCCATCACCCCGCCAGCTGACTGACGAGTTCACTGGGGCCGGCGTCTGAAGGACGAGACAACGCTCGCTCCCTCAGGACCCAACAGCGTGCCCGACCCGGCTACTTGAATCAAGACTCACGTTCCACGCCGAAGCAGTACTGGTGACCTTCTCAAGAAGACCGTGCCGAGTAGTCAACGTTCCACCCATGAGCAACCGTGCGAGACATTTGCTCGCAGTCGGCTATGTGCTCCTTAGAAAGGAGGTGATCCAGCCGCACCTTCCGGTACGGCTACCTTGTTACGACTTCGTCCCAATCGCCAGTCCCACCTTCGACAGCTCCCTCCCACAAGGGGTTGGGCCACCGGCTTCGGGTGTTACCGACTTTCGTGACGTGACGGGCGGTGTGTACAAGGCCCGGGAACGTATTCACCGCAGCAATGCTGATCTGCGATTACTAGCGACTCCGACTTCATGGGGTCGAGTTGCAGACCCCAATCCGAACTGAGACCGGCTTTTTGAGATTCGCTCCACCTCGCGGTATCGCAGCTCATTGTACCGGCCATTGTAGCACGTGTGCAGCCCAAGACATAAGGGGCATGATGACTTGACGTCGTCCCCACCTTCCTCCGAGTTGACCCCGGCGGTCTCCTGTGAGTCCCCATCACCCCGAAGGGCATGCTGGCAACACAGGACAAGGGTTGCGCTCGTTGCGGGACTTAACCCAACATCTCACGACACGAGCTGACGACAGCCATGCACCACCTGTATACCGACCACAAGGGGGGCTCTGTCTCCAGAGCTTTCCGGTATATGTCAAGCCTTGGTAAGGTTCTTCGCGTTGCGTCGAATTAAGCCACATGCTCCGCCGCTTGTGCGGGCCCCCGTCAATTCCTTTGAGTTTTAGCCTTGCGGCCGTACTCCCCAGGCGGGGAACTTAATGCGTTAGCTGCGGCACGGACGACGTGGAATGTCGCCCACACCTAGTTCCCAACGTTTACGGCGTGGACTACCAGGGTATCTAATCCTGTTCGCTCCCCACGCTTTCGCTCCTCAGCGTCAGTATCGGCCCAGAGATCCGCCTTCGCCACCGGTGTTCCTCCTGATATCTGCGCATTTCACCGCTACACCAGGAATTCCGATCTCCCCTACCGAACTCTAGCCTGCCCGTATCGAATGCAGACCCGGAGTTAAGCCCCGGGCTTTCACATCCGACGTGACAGGCCGCCTACGAGCTCTTTACGCCCAATAATTCCGGACAACGCTTGCGCCCTACGTATTACCGCGGCTGCTGGCACGTAGTTAGCCGGCGCTTCTTCTGCAGGTACCGTCACTTTCGCTTCTTCCCTGCTGAAAGAGGTTTACAACCCGAAGGCCGTCATCCCTCACGCGGCGTCGCTGCATCAGGCTTTCGCCCATTGTGCAATATTCCCCACTGCTGCCTCCCGTAGGAGTCTGGGCCGTGTCTCAGTCCCAGTGTGGCCGGTCGCCCTCTCAGGCCGGCTACCCGTCGTCGCCTTGGTAGGCCATCACCCCACCAACAAGCTGATAGGCCGCGGGCTCATCCTTCACCGCCGGAGCTTTCCACCCGAGAAGATGCCTTCCCAGGTCGTATCCGGTATTAGACCCCGTTTCCAGGGCTTGTCCCAGAGTGAAGGGCAGATTGCCCACGTGTTACTCACCCGTTCGCCACTAATCCACCCCGAAGGGCTTCATCGTTCGACTTGCATGTGTTAAGCACGCCGCCAGCGTTCGTCCTGAGCCAGGATCAAACTCTCCGTGAATGCTTTCACGCAAGAGCGGAACAGTCGGAGGAATGATCCGACTGTTCACAGCGTCCTCGCTGTGTGTGCCTTCCTCAAGAGGAAGGACTTTTCAAAGGAACCTCATCTCCATGATGGAGACGGGGTATCAACATATCTGGCGTTGACTTTTGGCACGCTGTTGAGTTCTCAAGGAACGGACGCTTCCTTCGTACTCACCCTTTCGGGCTTTCCTCCGGGCGCTTCCCTTCGGTGTTTCCAACCTTACCAGATTCTTTTCCGCCCGTTTCCGTTCGGATTTCGTTTCCGGTTGGCCGCTGGAGTGGCCTTTTGCCTTTCGGCGCTGCCCGACTTTATCAGAAGCATTTCGGCCGAGCTAATCGGCTTCGTGATCCGGATAAGGATTCGGGGGAGCCCCCCCGGAAACTGCGTCTCCGGGACAAGCTCGGTAGATACTAGCCGCTGCATCCCGACATGTCTAGTCCGGCGCAACCGTTAAAATCTACCTCCCCACGCCAACCGTGTCAACGGTTCTTCGGGGCGAGGAGGAGACTAGCAGGTCAGACGGGGTATCCGCACATCAGGCAGCGATGGGGGGCGTCGCGCTGCGGTCCTCGGACTCCACGTCTCCCGTGTCACCGGCCCGTGCGGCCCGGCCCCCGAGGACATAGACATACGCAAGAAATGCCAGCTCAGCGGCTATCCCGATGGTGATACGCGCCCACGTCGGCAGTCCGGATGGGGTCACGAAGCCCTCGATCACGCCCGACACGAAGAGAACGAGGGCAAGGCCCATGGCCATGCCGAGGGCCGAGCGGCCTCGCTCGGCGAGAGCGGTGCGGCGGGTTTGCGGGCCCGGGTCGATGACGGTCCAGCCGAGGCGGAGGCCTGTACCGGCGGCGACGAAGACCGCGGTCAGTTCGAGCAGACCGTGGGGGATGACCAGGCCGAGGAAGGTATCGAGTCGGCCCGCCGAGGACATCAGTCCGATGCCCACGCCGAGGTTCACCATGTTCAGGAAGAGGATCCAGATCACCGGGATGCCCAGGAAGACGCCCAGGACCAGGCACATCGCCGCGGCCTGGGCGTTGTTCGTCCAGACCTGGGCGGCGAACGAAGCAGCGGGGTGGCTGGAGTAGTACGTCTCGTACTCACCGCCCGGACGTGTCATCTCACGCAGCTCGGCCGGGGCGGCAATGGCCGCCTGCACTTCCGGGTGGGTGCCTGTCCACCAGCCGATGAGAGCGGCCACGACAGTCGAGAGGAGTGCGGCGGGGATCCACCAGTGGCGCGACCGGTACACGGCCGCGGGGAAGCCGGCGGTAAGGAAGCGAGTGGCATCCCGCCATGAAGACCGGCGGGCACCGGTCACGGCGGAGCGGGCCCGGGCCACCAGTTGTGTAAGCCGGGCAGTGAGCATGGGGTCGGGGACGCTGGACTGGATGAGCGAGAGGTGCGTCGCGGTGCGCTGGTAGAGCGCGACGAGTTCGTCGGCCTCGGCTCCCGTCAGACGGCGGCCGCGCCGCAGAAGGTGGTCGAGGCGGTCCCACTCGGCGCGGTGGGCTGTCACGAAGACGTCGAGGTCCATGGTCGGCTGCTGCTCCAGGCACTGGGTCCGTACGGTCCGTACTACTGCGGTGCGCTGTCGGTCAGCTTGGCAGACTGAGAATTCGAGGGCTCGGGAAGGTCGTGGCGAAGGGTATGGGTGGGCGCCGATGAGCACGCTGGTGACGGGGGACGCGGTCGTACTGGGGCTGCGGCCGGCGAAACTGCCGAGTCGGGCACTCGCCCTGGTGATCGATCTGATCGTGGTGTGGACCGCGTACATCCTGATATTGGTCGGGCTGATCACCGCGACCGCTTCGCTGGACGGGGCCGCACTGGCGGCGATACAGGTGGCTTCGTTCCTGCTGGTGCTGGTGGGCGCGCCGATCGCTGTGGAGACCCTGACGCAGGGGCGTTCGCTGGGCAAGCTGGCCTGCGGCCTGCGGGTGGTGAGGGACGACGGGGGGCCGATCCGGTTCCGGCATGCCCTGGTGCGTGGGGCGGTCGGGGTGGTGGAGATCCTGATGTCGTTCGGGGTCATCGCTTGTATCGCGTCGCTCGCGTCGGCGCGGGGGCGGCGGATCGGTGACGTCTTCGCGGGGACGCTGGTCGTCCGGGAGCGGGTGACGGCCGGGCGGGCAGGAGCTGTGCCGCCTCCGCCGCCCTGGTTGATCGGGCGGTTCGGCGGGCTTGATCTGTCGGGGGTGCCGGACGGGCTGTGGCTCGCGGTACGGCAGTACCTGACCCGGATGGGGCAGCTCGACCCGGTTGTCGGCGCGGCCATGGCCGCGCGCCTGGCCGGGGACATGGCCGGACGGACGGGGGCGCCGGTGCCTCCGGGGGTGCCGCCGGGCGCCTATTTGGCTGCTGTGGTGCACGAGCGGCAGGCGCGCGATGCGCGTCGTGCGTTCGGCACGAACGCCGGTGCTGGTGCCGGTGTGGTTTTCGGTGCCGGTGCGCCGACGGCCGGCGGGACCGGGGCGCCGTCCGCGGGTGGGTTCGCCTCCATGGCACCCACCGTCGGCCCGGGTGCGGCGGATTCCGCCATGCCGCAGGGGGCTGTGCCCCCGGTGCGGGGCGAGGAGGCGGAGCAGATGCGGGCGGCAGCGCCGTCGACAGGGTTCGCGCCGCCCTCCTGACAAGGGACCGGGGTCGGCAACGGTGACTACTCGGTGGGGAAGACGGAGGGCGGGCTCTCCAGCTCTTCGAGCTCGATGCCGGGGGCGGACAGCACCACGTCCCCGGCGATGTGGACCGTGTGCTGCTCACCGGTGTCCAGGGCGCCGACCTGGTATTCGTCCACGACGAGCGCGCCGTTGTCAGTGGCGTGCGCTTCACTCTTCACCAGGGCCCAGGACTGGTCGAGGGTGCGGGAGGCGAGAACCGGGTCGGTGAAGGCGACGAGCCGGACCCGGGTCGCGGGAGAACCGGGGGCGAGGCGCAGGAGCCGTGCCGTGGCGATGAGAAACGCGGGCGACGTGCCGGTGAAGGCGTGGGCGCGGACATTGCCTTCCGTGGCATGAGTGCCGGTCGGGTCGGTGCGAACCCAGGTGACACCGTCAAGGGCGGCGCCGCGGACCTGCCAGCTCGCCGCGTGGAGTTCGAGACGGATGGGGCGGCCCAGTTCGTCGAGGGCCAGATCGACCGAACCGGCGTCGTCGCCGGAGGGGGTGGTGATCCGGGAGACATAGCGCCAGCCGGATGGGCCGGGGGCGCACTGGAAGTGTTCTTCGCCGAGGGGGGTGTGATCGTGCGGATCGTGGAGCGAATAACGGCCGCGGGGCATGGGGATCGGGTCCTTCACGGGGCAGGCCCCCGCCACACGGACGGGGGCCTGGTCCTGGTACCTGCTCTTGGGTGCGTTGCCGCGGCTGCGGCTCGGCGGGCTCAGTAGCGGTAGTGGTCGGGCTTGTACGGGCCCTCGACCTCGACGCCGATGTACGCGGCCTGCTCCGGACGCAGGGTCGTCAGCTTGACGCCGAGGGCTCCGAGGTGGAGGCGGGCGACCTTCTCGTCCAGGTGCTTGGGCAGCGTGTAGACGTCGGTCGGGTACTGCTCGGGCTTGGTGAACAGCTCGATCTGGGCCAGGGTCTGGTCCGCGAACGAGTTGGACATGACGAACGACGGGTGACCGGTGGCGTTGCCGAGGTTCAGCAGTCGGCCCTCGGAGAGGACGATGATCTTCTTGCCGTCGGGGAAGGTCCAGGTGTGGACCTGCGGCTTGACCTCGTCCTTGACGATGCCGGGGACCTTGGCGAGGCCCGCCATGTCGATCTCGTTGTCGAAGTGGCCGATGTTGCCGACGATCGCCTGGTGCTTCATCTTGGCCATGTCCGAGGCCATGATGATGTCCTTGTTGCCGGTCGTGGTGATGAAGATGTCGGCGATCTCGACGACGTCGTCGAGGGTGGTGACCTGGTAGCCGTCCATGGCCGCCTGGAGTGCGCAGATCGGATCGATCTCCGTCACGATGACGCGGGCGCCCTGGCCGCGCAGGGACTCCGCGCAGCCCTTGCCGACGTCGCCGTAGCCGCAGACGACCGCGACCTTGCCGCCGATCAGGACATCGGTGGCGCGGTTGATGCCATCGACCAGGGAGTGCCGGCAGCCGTACTTGTTGTCGAACTTCGACTTCGTCACGGCGTCGTTCACGTTGATCGCCGGGAAGAGGAGGGTGCCGTCGCGGTGCATCTCGTACAGACGGTGCACGCCGGTGGTGGTCTCCTCGGTGACACCGCGGATCTCGGACGCGAGGAGCGTCCACTTCTGCGGGTTCTCGGCGAGGGTGCGGTTCAGGAGGGTGAGGACGTGACCGTACTCCTCGCTGTCCGCGGTGGACGGGTCCGGGGCGGCGCCGGCCTTCTCGAACTCGACGCCCTTGTGGACCAGGAGGGTCGCGTCACCGCCGTCGTCCAGGATCATGTTCGGACCGCCGGTGGGCGAGTCCGGCCAGGTCAGCGCCTGCTCGGTGCACCACCAGTACTCCTCCAGCGTCTCGCCCTTCCAGGCGAAGACCGGGACGCCCTGGGGGTTGTCCGGGGTGCCGTTCGGGCCGACCGCGATGGCGGCGGCGGCGTGGTCCTGGGTGGAGAAGATGTTGCAGGACGCCCAGCGCACCTGCGCGCCGAGTGCCACCAGGGTCTCGATGAGGACGGCCGTCTGGACCGTCATGTGCAGGGAGCCGGTGATGCGGGCGCCGACCAGCGGCTGCTTCTCCGCGTACTCCTTGCGGATCGCCATCAGGCCGGGCATCTCGTGCTCGGCGAGGGTGATCTCCTTGCGGCCGAAGTCGGCGAGCGACAGGTCGGCGACCTTGAAGTCCTGTCGGTTGGCGACAGACGTCATAGTGAGCTGCTCCTCGTGGGGTTTGTCGGGGTGGGTGGGGCCGGCCGGCTCCGCGGCAACGGACATACGGATGCCCGGGTGCACGCGGCGCAGTCCGTCGGAGGCCCTCTCTCCCTCGGCCGGTCCGCGAGCGGACCGCCCGACCGCCATCAGCAGCGACGTCTGGCTCGGTTCACGAATCTACACCGATCGGCGCAGCGGCCACAGCCCGCTCGGCCGGGTGCCGGCTTCGCGTACCGGCGGAGCATGCGCGGGCGGGCGGCTCCGATGCCGGTGCCGCCCGCCGTGTGGGTACGCGTGTCGTCAGTGGGTGGTCGGCGTCGGGCCGCCCGGGGTGGCCAGCGGGTCGGGGCCCGCGGCCGCCTCCGCCTCGCTGTAGATGTCCGGCTCCAGGTAGATCGCCCGGGCGATCGGCACAGCGGCACGGATACGGTCCTCGGCCGCGTTGATCGCCGTGGCGACCTCGGCGGCGGTGATCTCGTGCCGTACCGCGATCTTGGCGGCGACCAGCAGTTCCTCCGGCCCGAGGTGGAGCGTACGCATGTGGATGACGCGGGTGACGGTGTCGCCGTCCACCATCGCCGCCCTGATCTTCTCGACCTCTTCGAGGCCCGCGGACTCACCGAGCAGCAGCGACTTGGTCTCGGCGGCGAGCACGAGGGCGATCAGGACGAGCAGCACACCGATGCAGACGGTGCCGACGCCGTCCCAGACGCCGTTGCCGGTGGCCAGCGCCAGGCC
Source organism: Streptomyces sannanensis (assembly GCF_039536205.1). Taxonomy (GTDB): domain Bacteria; phylum Actinomycetota; class Actinomycetes; order Streptomycetales; family Streptomycetaceae; genus Streptomyces; species Streptomyces sannanensis. The sequence goes on from NZ_BAAAYL010000001.1 coordinate 2,775,143, forward strand.
GACACCGAGAAGCGCCAGGGCCAGACCGATCAGCGCGCCGAAGTCCTCCAGCAGCACGACCGGCAGCTCCGGTGCCTTGGCCCGCCGGATGAACTCCTTCCAGGACTGCTTGCCGCGCAGGTGGTTGGACTCCTTTATGGCGGTACGGAAGGAGAAGCCCTCGGCGACGATCGCGAAAACGAGGACGCCGACCGGCCAGTACCAGTGCTCGATCGCGTGCGGGTGCTTGATCTTCTCGTAGCCCTCGTAGATGGCGAACATGCCGCCGACCGAGAACAGGACGATCGAGACGAGGAAGGCGTAGATGTAACGCTCGCGTCCGTAACCGAAGGGGTGCTCGGGTGTGGCCACGCGCTGGGCCTTCTTGCCGCCGAGCAGCAGCAGTCCCTGGTTGCCGGAGTCGGCGACCGAGTGCACGGCCTCCGCGAGCATCGAGGACGAGCCGCTGAAGACGAAGGCCACGAACTTCGATGCCGCGATCGCCAGGTTCGCGGCGAGCGCCGCAACGATCGCCTTGGTTCCGCCTGCCGCGCTCATGGGTGTACGTGTTCCCTTCGTTGCTGCCGTGGCTCTGGTGCCGCCGTTCGGGGGCACATTGTCGCATCAGGCCACAACAGTGGCGCGGAACACCGTTCCGCCGCCCGACAGGACGGCCTTCTCGCCCGCGGGGACGAAGACCGACTGCCCGGGTGTGAGGTCGAGTGTCCCCACTGTCGCCGTTCCGGCCGTACAGAGAAGGATCTGCGGGGTGCCGGCGGTGATGTCGTGCGGTGCGCTGCCCGGCGCCAGGAAGTAGCGCGAGAGACGGAAGTCGTCGACCGGGGTCTCGTAGACCTCCTCGCCGGACGAGGAGACCTCGGGTCGCAGAATCGCCGGCTCCATCGGCTCGAGGCGGACGATCCGCAGCAGCTCGGCGACGTCCACGTGCTTGGGGGTGAGCCCGCAGCGCAGCACATTGTCCGAGTTCGCCAGGATCTCGACGCCGAGGCCCTGGAGATACGCGTGCGGGACACCGGCACCGAGATAGAGGGCCTCGCCCGGCTGCAGCTTCACGTAATTGAGCAGCATCGCGGCGATGACGCCCGGGTCGCCCGGAAAATGATGGGCGATCGAGGCGTACGGGGCGTAGGCGCCGCCGAGGCGCTCCGCGGCGGCGGCGGTCTCCGCGACGGTGACGGCCACCTCCTCACGGTCCGCCGTCAGCACGGCCGTGAGGATCTCGCGCAGCGCGGCCTCCCGTGGGTGGGCGTGCAGGAGATCGACGTACGGCTTGAGGGAATCGACGTCCAGAGCGGCCAGCAGCTCGGCCGTCGCGTCCGGGTCACGGAATCCGCACAGCCCCTCGAAGGGCGTGAGCGCGCAGATCAGCTCGGGCTTGTGATGGGGGTCCTTGTAGTTGCGGTGCGGAGCGTCGATCGGGATGCCCTGGCGCTCCTCGCGCTCATAGCCCTCCTTCGCCTGGGCGAGATCCGGGTGCACCTGGAGGGAGAGCGGCGTGCCCGCCGCGAGCAGTTTGAACAGAAAGGGCAGGCCCGTACCGAACTTGGCGACCGTGGCGGCTCCCATCTCGCGCTCCGGGTCCGCAGCGATGACCTCGGGCAGTGATCTCTCGCCCTCGCCCCGGTCGATCCTTGACGGTGCCCCGCCGTTGGCGCCCATCCACATCTCGGCCTGTGGCTCTCCCGTGGAGGCGATGCCCAGCAGCTCAGGGATGAAGGTCGTGGAGCCCCAGGCATAGGGGCGCACGGTATTGAAGAGTCGGTCCATGATGGCTCTTCAGTCCCTTCTGCCGACGTCTCTGCGGGGAGTCGCGGTACGAGTCGCAGTGCGAAGTCGCTGTGCGGAGGTCTCCGGAAATCTCTATGCGGAGGAGGTGAGGGCGAGGTAGATGGTGGCGAAGTCCGTGACGGCGACCAGCTCGGCCAGCGTTTCGAGGTCGCTGCCCCCTTCCGGTTCCAGCTCGCTGACGGCCGTGTCGTGGCCGAGCGCGAGCTCCCGGGCCGCGGGCGCGGCGGACAGGGTCCCGGCAGGCCGGTCCCGGAGGAGTACCACCCGGGCGTGCAGCGGGGGCTGGTCCTCGACCCGGTCCCGGAAGAAGTCCTCCGGGTCGGCGCCGGCGGCGAGTGAACCGGCCAGCAGGATGCTGTGGGCCGGCAGCGCCTCGGGCAGCTCGGCGGCAAGGGCAGGGCGGCCGGCCAGTTCGGCCAGTACGGCGGCGAAGCGGCGCCCGGCGGGGGCCGCGCCGGTGCCCTCCGTCCAGATGAGCGGGAGGGAGTCAGCGAGCTCGGCGGCCAGCGTCTTGGCCGGGTTGCTGTACGTCGCGATGGCCGGGCCGCAGCGCTCGGCGGTGAGGTCCAGGCGGTCGGCGACCTGCTGGAGGGTGTCCGAAGGTGCGGAGATCAGACCGACCCGGTCCAGCAGCATCAGAAGCGGTGTGAACAGGGCCCACAGCGCGTTCGAGCTCGCTGCCGGCGTGTCCTCGTACAGCCCGTGCGGCGCGGTCGCCATCGGGACGACCAGACCGTGGCCGGCCGCGACCGCCTCGCTCAGCGGGGAGCGGTGCGGCGACACCGCGACGACCGTGCAGCCGCGGCGATACGCCTGCTCGGCGAGCAGCGCAAGGCCGGGCTCCGTACCGTCCGTGGTGGCGATGAGCAGCAGGTCGACGCTGCCTGCCCAGCCGGGCAGCGTCCAGCGCAGGGCTCCTGCGGCGGGGGCCACGCCCGTCGGGTTCAGCCTGGTCACCGGGCACGAGGCCCCGGCCAGGGCGGAGAGCAGGTCCGCGGCGCCGCTCGCGGCGGTCCCGGGGCCCGCGATGAGTACGGCACGCGGGCGGCCGTCCGGCTTCAGTTCCACGATGCCGGCCTCCGCCGCGTGCCGGGCGGCGGTACGGACACGTGCCCCGGCCTCGGCCGCGCCGCGCAGCAGTCCACGGCGGTCGGCGCGGGCCAGGGCGTCCGGGGCGTCGAGCAATGACTCGTCGAGCATGGGGCGGCCTCCGATCGCGGTGTGGTGCGCTTTCTTGTGCCGGGTTGTGGTTGTGGGTTGTGCCGTGCCTGTCGGTTACGCCGGGCGGCGGGCCTCGTCGACGAGGAGGACAGGGATGCCGTCGCGCACGGGGTACGCCAGGCCGCAGTCCGTGCCGGTGCAGATCAGCTCGGGCGTGTCGGCTGCCGACCGGTCGTCCAGCGGGGCGTGGCAGGCGGGACAGGCAAGGATCTCCAGGAGGCCGGCTTCGAGCGGCATGGGCGTTCCCTTCGGCGGGTCGATCAGGTGGTCTGGGCCACGTCAGCCTACCGCCGGGGCGGCACATGCGCGGCCCCGACGCGGGAGGGGGCCGCGGCGCGCGGCCGTGGCCGCGGGGC